>NZ_JBJMIE010000513.1:0-3126 GCF_045807065.1 Actinophytocola sp.
CGCGATGTACGCGGGTGAGCCCAGCATGATCCCCGTGCTGGTCAGGGTCCGCTCGGCCACGTTCCGCGCGATGCCGAAGTCGGTGAGCTTCACCCGGCCGTCCTCGCAGATGAGCACGTTGCCCGGCTTGACGTCCCGGTGGGTGATGCCGACCTGGTGCGCGGCGGCGAGCCCGGCGGCGACGGCGGTGGCGACGGTCGCGGCCTTGGCCTCGGGCAGCGGGCCCAGCACGTCGAGGATCGTGGCCAGGCTGTGCGCCTGCATGTACTCCATGACCACGAACGGCTCGCCGTTCTCGCGTGCCACGTCGTGCAGGGTGACCACGTTGGGGTGGGACAGGGCGGCGATGGCGCGGGCCTCGCGGAGCGTCCGCTCCCGCAACTCGGCGGCCTGCCCTTCCGGCATGCCCGGCGGGAGGAGGACCTCCTTCACCGCGACCGGCCGGCGCAGGAACTCGTCGAAGGCCTCCCAGACCGTGCCCATGGCGCCCTGGCCGAGCCGCCGGCGCAACCGGTAGCGCCCGGCGACCACCCGCTCCCCACTGGACACGCGAACATTGTGCCGGTCCGGGCGACCAGCCTCACACTCGCGTGCCCTGGCGATCACGCGAGCCGGCCGTAGCATCGATGGGTATGACTTCTGCGGACCAGCTGAAGCTGGCATCGGAGTTCGATCCGGCGACCCGAAACCGCTGGCAGACGCTGGTGGAGAAGGTTCTGCGCCGGTCTGGGGCCGACGTGGACGCCCACGCCGGTCCGGTCGAGGAACTGCTCGCGACCCCGACCTACGACGGATTCCCGGTAGAGCCGCTCTACACCGCCGAGGACGATACCGCGCCCGACACGGGCTTCCCGGGACTGCCCCCGTTCACCCGCGGCGCACGGCCCGACGGCGCGGTGGCGACGGGGTGGGACGTCCGGCAGCGGCACGCGCACCCGGACCCCGCCGTCACGCGGCAGGCGGTGCTCACCGACCTGGAGAACGGCGTCACGTCGCTGTGGCTCGTGGTCGGCGAGCGCGGGGTGCCGCTCGACGCGCTGGCGGGCGTGCTGGCGGAGGTGTACCTCGACCTCGCGCCGATCACGCTGGACGCCGGCGCGGACGTCGTGGCCGCGGCCCGGGTGCTCCTGGACCTCCACGCGGACAAGGGAATCCAGGCCAGCGAGGTGCGTGGCAACCTCGGCGCCGACCCGCTCGGGCTGCGGGCGCGGACCGGCCGGCCCCACGACGTCGGGACGGTCGTCGAGGTGGCGCGGACCGCGCAGCGGTACGAGAAGTTGCGGTCGGTGGTCGTGGACGCCCTGCCCTACCACGAGGCCGGGTCCTCCGACGGGCAGGAGCTGGGCTACGCGCTGGCCACCGCCGTCGCGTACCTGCGTGCGCTGACCGGTGCGGGACTGTCGGTCGCGGACGCCGCGCGGCAGCTGGAGTTCCGCTTCGCCGCCACCGCCGACCAGTTCGCCACGATCGCCAAGCTGCGGGCCGCGCGCCGGCTCTGGGCACGCGTCGCGGAGGTGTCCGGGATCAGCACCGCCGTACCGCAGCACGCGGTGACGTCCGCGACGATGATGACCCGCCGCGACCCGTGGAACAACATGCTGCGGACCACGCTCGCCTGCTTCGCCGCCGGGGTCGGCGGGGCGGACGCGGTGACCGTGCAGCCGTTCGACGCGGCCATCGGCCTGCCGGACTCCTTCGCGCGCCGCATCGCCCGCAACACCCAGACGATCCTGGTCGAGGAGTCGCGGGTGGCCGGCGTGATCGACCCGGCCGGCGGCTCCTGGTACGTCGAGCGGCACACCGACGAGCTGGCGAAGGCCGGCTGGGCGGTGTTCCAGGAGGTCGAGCGGGCCGGTGGCCTCGCGGCGGCCCTCGACTCGGGGCTGGTCGAGGAGCGCGTCACCGCCGTCCGGGACGCCCGCACCGCCCGGCTCGACGCGGGTGACGAGGCGATCACCGGGGTGACCGTGTTCCCCAACAAGGACGAGAAACCACTGACCCGCGCACCGGAGCCGGCCCAGCCGTCGGGCGGCCTGCCGAGGGTGCGTTACGCCGAACCGTTCGAAGCCGCGCTGGAAGGGTGACCGATGACGATCCCCGATTTCTCCGAGATCCCTTTAGGAGAGCCGAGTTCGCCCACGGCCGCGGACTGGCAGGCCGCCGTGCAGGAGGCGACGGGCAAGGGCGCGGACGCGCTCGTGTGGGAGACGCCCGAGGGCATCGGCGTGAAACCCCTGTACACCGCCGAGGACACGGCCGGGCTGGACTTCCTGAACACGTACCCGGGCATCGTGCCGTTCCTGCGCGGGCCGTACCCGACGATGTACGTCAACCAGCCGTGGACCATCCGCCAGTACGCGGGTTTCTCCACCGCCGAGGAGTCGAACGCCTTCTACCGCCGCAACATCGCGGCCGGGCAGAAGGGCCTCTCGGTCGCGTTCGACCTCGCCACGCACCGCGGTTACGACTCCGACCACCCGCGCGTGGCCGGTGACGTCGGCATGGCGGGCGTCGCGATCGACTCGATCTACGACATGCGGCAGCTGTTCGACGGCATCCCGCTCGACACGATGTCCGTGTCGATGACCATGAACGGCGCGGTCCTGCCGATCCTCGCGCTCTACGTCGTGGCGGCGGAAGAACAGGGCGTGCCACAGGAGAAGCTGGCAGGCACCATCCAGAACGACATCCTCAAGGAGTTCATGGTCCGCAACACCTACATCTACCCGCCGCAGCCGTCGATGCGGATCATCTCCGACATCTTTTCCTACACCTCGCAGCACATGCCGAAGTACAACTCGATCTCCATCTCCGGCTACCACATGCAGGAAGCCGGGGCGACCGCCGACCTCGAGCTGGCCTACACCCTCGCCGACGGCGTCGAGTACCTCCGCTCCGGCGTCGACGCGGGGCTGAGTGTCGACAAGTTCGCGCCGCGGCTGTCGTTCTTCTGGGCGATCGGCATGAACTTCTTCATGGAGGTCGCGAAGCTGCGCGCGGCGCGTCTCCTGTGGGCGAAGCTGGTCAAGGGCTTCGACCCCAAGTCGCCGAAGTCGTTGTCGCTGCGGACGCACAGCCAGACCTCCGGCTGGTCGCTGACCGCGCAGGACGTGTTCAACAACGTGC
>NZ_JBJMIE010000514.1:0-14059 GCF_045807065.1 Actinophytocola sp.
GTCGTCGGTGCCGCGGCGGTACGTGTACCTGGGGATGTGGGTGCCGAACGGGTTGGTCGTGGGCTGTGAGTCGCTGTTCGTGCCGTACGCGCCGTCGGATGCGGGGCTGCTGTTCGCGTTCGCGGCGTTCGGCATGCTGGTCGGGGACACGGTGACCGGCCGGTTCGTCCCGGCGGGCTGGCGTCGCCGGCTGGGGCCGCCGCTGCGGCTGCTGCTCGCCGCGCCGTACCTGGTGTTCGCGCTGTACCCGCCGCTGCCGGTGGCCCTGGCCGCGACAGTGCTGGCGTCGGTCGGCTACTCGGCGACACTGCTCCTACAGGAGCGGTTGATGGCGCTGACCCCGGACGAGCTGAGCGGGCACGCACTCGGCCTGCACAGCTCCGGAATGCTCACGATGCAGGGCGTCGGCGCGGCCATCGCCGGCGCGGTCGCGCAACAGAGCTCCCCAGCCGTCGCGATGACGGTGATGGCCGCGGCGTCGGTCGCGGTCACGCTGACACTGGCACCCGGCCTACGGACACCGCTGCCGGCGCCGTCTGTCGAGAAGACCCTCAGTCACGGGTGAGAGGTGCCCTCGAACGCGAGACTGTCAGTGATCCGCCGTCGCCACCCTGTGCGCTCCCCCGGCTGCCACGAGCGCGTTCGCCAGCCTCAACGCCCTGGCACCTGTGTATGAGAGTGCGTTCCGGAGGTGGGGCTGCCGCGAACTGTTGGCTGGTGATGGAGAGCCTAGATCAGCTGCGGATTGTCAGGTCGTCGTCAGGCGACGAAGTGGGTCTGGCTCAGTGCGAGGAGTTTCTGCTGGGTGGTGGGGTCGTGGGACACCGGGGGAGCGCTTGATTCCGTGTCACGGCTGAAGTAGCGGCCGGTGACGCCGGCCATGGCGGGGTCGGTCGCGAGGCGTGTTGCGGGTTTCGCTCCTTCGGCGGGGGTGAGCAGGCTGCGGCGGATGAGTGTGCGTATGGGGCGTAGCAGCGGGGGCACGAGGTCGTCGATGCGCTCCGACCGACTCCACCCTCATCGAAGCCGTCATCGCCGCCTTAGGCACCTGGTCCACCGACCAGTGAGCTTCCCGGAAAGGACTCAACACCATCCTCTCGGCAGAAGCTGAGGGTTCGGCCGGTGGCCTCCTGCCACCGGCCTTCGACCCCGATCTTTACAAGCTCCGTAACGTGGTCGAGCGGTGTTTCAACCGGCTCGAGCAGATTCTCGACCTGGCCACCCGGTTCGCGAAACGGGCCGCCTACCACCGAGCCGAGATCATCTGGCCTGCATCGCCCTCCACCTCACGTGAAAATCCGCAGGACAAGGCGTAAGTATGGTGGTCTCAGTGCGCGGCGCGGCGCGCCCTGAGATCGCACCAGCCGGGCGAGCACGGCCATCCGGTTCGTTCTTGGTCCGAGGCGTCAGACCGCCCTTGCCATTCGGCCGCCGTCCACGACGATGGTCTGGCCGGTCAGGAAACTCGCGCGGTCGCTCGCGACGAAAACAACGACCTCGGCGATCTCCTCCGGCGTGCCGAGACGGCCGAGCGGGTTGCTTTCGGCCATTGTCTGGAACGCCTCGGCGCCCATGAACTCGGTGACGTTCTCGCTCGACACCGTGCCCGGCGCGACAGAGTTGACCCGGACGTTGTCAGGACCCCACTCGGTGGCCCATGACCTGGTGTAGGACTCGATCGCGGCCTTCTGCGCGCCATAGGTGGACATGTAGGGCATGTGGCGCGCTCCGGCGATGCTGCTGATGTTGATGACAGCACCGCCGCCGCGGGCGGCCATCCCTCGGGCGAAGCCTGCCGTCAGGGCGAAGGCTGCCCGGATGTTGACATCCCAGGACTCAGCGTTCGCGTCGAGGTTCTGGTCCAGGCTCGGCCTGACGCTGTCCCGGTAGCTCGCCGCGTTGTTGACAAGGACGTCGACGTCACCAGCCTCCTTGATGAGCCTGTCGACGTCAGCGGAGTCGCTGAGGTTGGCGAGGATGAAGCGGGCCTCACCACCCGCCGCGATGATGTCGGCGACGACGCCGTCCCCGCGCTCCTGGTGCCGTCCCGTGATCAGAACCATGGCCCCGTCGCGCGCGAACGCGTGCGCAATTGCGGAGCCGATTCCTCCCCGTGATCCTGCTCCGGTGATCAGGACATTCTTCCTTGTCGAACTCATGGCTGTCTTCTGGCCTTTCTAGTACAGCTCTAGTACAGCGAACGTTGTTTCAGGCGAGCAGGTAACTGCGTCGTTGTAGCAATTGAAATGGCACGTCGAGGTGCCCGTTTTCACTTCTGATGGTCTCGGCGAGATCGTTGTTGGCGAGACGCGTTCATTCTCCGTTTTCCCCTGGATGAGCTGTGCAGTCCCGAAGGTACGCACGCGCCGACATAGGCGCAAAGAGTTGCTTGCTATGATTCACATACAAGATTCCTATGCGGCGAGGTGGCTCCGGATGAACTTGCGGCAGTACGAGTACGCGCTGACTGTGGCCGAGGAGGGCAGCGTCACAGCGGCGGCTGAGCGGCTGGGGATGGCGCAGCCGTCGCTGTCCCAGCAGATCGGTACCTTGGAGAAGCAGGTCGGGGTGCGCCTGTTCACGCGAACCCCGCAGGGAATGCTGCCGACGGCGGCGGGCCGGGCCTTCCTGGCGGAGGCTGAGGTCGCCACCACCGCGTCCCGGCGCGCGCTCACCGCCGCCCGCTCCGCCGACGCCGACTTGACGGGCGAGCTAATCATCGCTGTCTACCTGGGACTCGGGACTCGCCGGCTGCCGCGTGCACTCGGCGAGCTGCGCCGCCGTCATCCCCACCTGGAGGTGACGATCCACGAGGAGCCCGACCCCACGGACATGGAACGGCTCTCGCGCCAGGGCACGCTCGACATGGTCCTGGTGCACGAGATCCCGTCCGGATGCACCTTCGACATCCACACGCTGGGCAGGGAGTCCTACGTCGCCGTGCTACCGGAGGGCCACCCGCTTCTTCGCCGGGACAAGCCGCTCCTCCTCGAAGATCTCGCTCACGAGGGATGGGTGCGCTTCCGCCGCACCAGCAAGCTCGACGAGTATCTGGCGCGCCTGCTCGCCGACTGCGGCCTCGCCCCGCGCACTGTCGGCCGGGCCACCCAGATCTCCACCGCGGTGCGGCTCGCCGCGGAAGGCCTCGGCGTCACCATCGCGCCGTTCTCCGCGATCCCCGATGGCTTCGAACGCTTGACCCGCCCCCTCAGCCCCGCCCTCTCGGAGCCGGTGATCGCGGGCGTTCGTCGCTCACCGGGTCGGGCCGAAATGGCCTTGCTGGACCAGCTGAGCCAGCAGGACTGGTCGAGCACCGGCGTCAGCGCGGCCAAGCGTTGAGCGCTGCCGCACGGCCTCGTTGGGGTCGAGGAGCGTCTGCAAACAAACCGAATGAGCGCAGGCACACTGACGCTCGTCCTCGCTCTTCGGACCCGACGGTAGCGACACCACGTGGTCGGGCCAACGTACTGTCATCGGCAGAAGATTATGTTCGTGGCTGCTGCCGATGAGCCGGGGGTGAGCGTGCGGTTTGCCGGTACGGAGTCGTGGTCGTTGAGCATCGACCAGTGGGATGAGCTGTTGGAGTGTGTCCTGTGGTTTCGGGCCGCGGAGCGGATCGAGGTGCCCGTAGGTGGGTCGGTGACCGGTCCTCCGGACGTCGCCCCGGTGCCCAGGCCGTCTCTTGCCTCGGGTGAGGGGTTGGTCGAGGGGTGGCTGTGGTGGTGGCGGAGCGCGCTCGCCACGTCGGCGGGGCCGCCGGATCTGGCTGAGTTGACCAGGTTGGGCCCTCCGGACTTCGATGGCCTTGCCGGTTATCCGGCGCTGCGGGATGTGGCCAGCGCACGGTGGACCGAGGCTCAGGCCTGGCAGTCTGCTCGCAAGAGGGCGGGGATCGATGTGTTCCTGGCGGCACGTGGCCGCGGGCCCGGGCGGGAAGGGGCGGCCGTAGCGGCGGTGGAGGCCGAGATCGGTCACAAGGCCGCGCCGTTCTCGGCGCGGATCATCGTGTTGCCGGTCCACGACCGGCAGATCCGCTCGGTTGGGCAGTCCACGTTCCTGGTTCCTGAGCGCGTGCACGTCAGCAGCGCTTACGACGACTGGCTGCGCGGCCTCGTCCGCGCACTGGCCTGAACTCAGACCGAGACAAGGTCGGCTTCGCGGCATGAGAGCGTCCATGTTCCGTGGCCGGCCGGTCATCGATGCTTGTCCGGTCGGCTCGTGCCGCGCAGGCGGGCCGCGGCTCGTTCGTGCCGGTCGATCGCCGAGTGCAGGAACCGCACGATGGCGTCGAGTTCCGCATCGCTGAAGTCCGCGAGTTCCGCATGTGCCTCGGCCAGCCGGTCCCGCAGTAGGTCGGTGACGATCCGGGCGGCCTGCTCGGTCGGTATGACCAGCACCCGCCTGCCGTGCGTCGGGTCCGGTGCCCTGCGCACGTAGCCGGCCGTGACCAGCCGGTCCACTAGTGCTGTCACCGAGCCGGGTGTCAGCCCGAGCATCCGCGCCAGCTGGCCGGCGGGCAGCGGGCCGTGCCGGAACACCAGGTCCAGGCAGCGCAGGTCGGTTCGGTGCACGCTGAGGCGGTCGGCCAGCGCTTGGTCGTCGGCGTCGATGGCGGCCTGGAGGTCGGCCATGGCCGCGCCGAGTGCGGTTGTCAGCGCCTCGCGATCGGGCATGTCTCCAGTGTAATGTTTGATCATCAAACATTATGGAGGTGTCATGCGTCGAGAGATCACCGTCGCCGTGACCGCGCTCGTGCTCACTGCGGTCCCCGCGCCCGCGACCGCCACACCGGGCATCGGCTGGGCACCCTGTCCGCAACCGGTGGCCGCGAAGTACCACGCGGAATGCGCCACACTCGCCGCCGGCGGAGTGACGCTCGCGCTGATGCGGATACCTTCCACGGGAGCCTCTCAGGGACCCGTGCTCGCCGACTCGCAGGAGATCGACGGCTACGGTGGCAGCCAGATCGACTTCTTCCTACGGCACGGCGACAACTACCTGGCCCGGCTGCCCCAGACCCACCGCACCCACGACATCGTCCTGGTCGACCCCCGTGGGCTCGGCAGGAGTACATCCGTGCGCTGCCCGATGCCCGCGCACGACCCCGCGCTCCCCGAACTGCCTGCTACTCCGGGGGACACCGCCCGGATCACCGTGCACGGCGCTTCGGTGTACCTCCGCTGCGCCGCCGCCACCGGTCCGCTGATCGCCCACACCGGTCTCGCCGAGCAGGCCGACGACCTCGAAACCGTCCGCGCAGCCCTCGGCGCGCCCCGGCTGGACTTCCTCGGCCAGGCGACCGGCGCCGAACTGGGGGTGGTGTACGCCGCTCGCCACCCGGCGCACACCGGCCGGATCGCGCTGGACACCGCCGTCGACCCGTTCCTGCCGGCCCCACGGCGAGTGCTCGACGTGGCGCACGCCGAGGAGACCGCGTTCACCCGGTTCGCCGCCTGGTGCTCCGGTGCGCCCGGCCGGTGTCCACTGGCCGGCGAGGACGTCCCGGCTGTGCTCGACGAGGTCGTCACGCGCGGCGTGCCCGGCCTGACCGGCGACGAGGTACGCATCGCCGTCGGCCAGTTCCTGCTCGGCTACCCGGTCGCATGGCCCGGCGTCGCCCACGCGCTCGCCGCAGCGCGCGAAGGCGACGCCGGCGAGCTCGTGCCGTACGTCGCCCTGACCTACACCGAACCCGACTACACGGCCGGCCACGCCCAGACATGCGCCGACCACCCGAGCAACCCCGCCCAGCTGGCCGCCCTCGCCCGGCAGGTCCGCGCACTGGCTCCGCACACCGGTGGCATCTCACTGCACTGGGACGCCTTGATGTCCTGCACAGGCTGGCCGGACGGACCGAGCCTGGCCGAACGGCTACCCGGCCGTCTCACCCCGGCCTCCCCCATACTCGTCACCGCAACGGACGACGATCCCATCAACCCGTCGGCATGGGCAGCCGACCTCAACGCACGGATCGCCGGGTCTTCCCTGCTGATCGCACCCGTTGCCGGACACGGCGCGCTGGACAACGCACCATGCGCGGCAGACGCAATCGACACCTACCTGGCGACCGGCGCACTACCGGCCGAAGCGGAATGCCGCGACTACAGAGGTTGAAGCGTCAGGGTTGATCGTGATCTCATCAGCTTGTCCCCGACAGACACCGCACGACCCGCGCTGTCGGTGGCCCCCATGAGAAGTCGGCCCCGCCGAAGAAGACTCGCCGCCGCAGACTAAATGGTCAACGCGAAGCGGCCGATGGCGAGACAGTACGGTTGGGAGGTTCTGGGTCCTTCGACGATCCCGCGTGCCGTGTCGGTCGTTGTGTGAGTTAGCTGTTATTTCGTGGTCTTGTTGAGGGTGCCGCTGACGTGGAGCACGTCGGCCATGCGCAGGTAGTCGTCCTTGATGGGTGGAAGATCGTTGGCGGCCAACAGGTCTCGGACGCTGATTTCGTTCAGTGTCCAGCCGCGGTCGGTCAGGTAGGGAGCCGCTTCATTGCGCTCGCCGAAATAACGCAGCCTTGTCATGTCGGTGTCGAAACCCTGCGCACGCCAGCGTTCGGAGATGCGGTCCAGGCGTTCCTTCGTCTTGTCCTCGTCGCCCGGTTGCGGGTTGGGTCTGCTTTCGGTGGCCACTCGGCTTCCCGGCGCGCTGAGTTCGGTGATGGTGTCCAGCAGGCGGTCCTGTGCTTCGGGCGGCAGGTAGCTCAGCAGGCCTTCGGCGCTCCACGCGGTCGGCTGGCCCGGGTCGAAGCCGACGGTGCGCAGTGCGGTGGGCCAGTCGTCGCGCAGATCGACCGCGGCCACTCTCCGGTCGGCGGTGGGCGTGGCGCCCAACTCGGCCAGGGTGCGGGTCTTGAATTCGATGACCTGCGGCTGGTCGACCTCATACACCACGGTCCCGGTTGGCCAGGGCAGTCGATAAGCGCGGGAATCCAGCCCCGAGGCCAGGATCACGACCTGCGTGATGCCCGCGCTCGTCGCGTCGAGGAAGAACTCGTCGTAGAACTTGGTACGTACCGTGGCCCCGTCGATCGCCACCTGCCCGACCACATCGTCGGGGGACACTTCGCCGGTCGCGAGCCGGGTGAGGAGGTCGACGCCGACCGCCCGGACGAGCGGTGCGGCGAACGGGTCGTCGATGAGCGAACGATCCGCGCGGGTCGCTATCGCCCGGGCCGCCGCGGCCATGGTGGCCGTCGCGCCGACGCTGGACGCCAGATCCCAGGTGTCTCCGTCGTGCCTGGTGGAAGCCATCAGCAGACCGTAGCGGACACCACCATCCGCTTAACTAAAGTGAGAGTGGTGACCGCTCGTTTGCCTCGCAACCCGCGTTCCGACGCCCGGGACAACCGCGGCCGCATCCTCGACGCGGCCCGCGCGGTGTTCGTGACCGATGGGCTGGGCGTGCCGATCCGGGAGATCGCCCGACGCGCCGAGGTCGGGCCCGCGACCATCTACCGCCATTTCCCGACCAAGCAGATGCTGGCCGCCGAGGCGTTCACCGACCAGATGCGCGCATGGCGATCCATCCTGGACGGCGGGCTCGCCGATCCCGATCCCTGGCACGGCTTCCGCCTCGTGGTCGAGCAGCTCTGTGAGCTGCAAGCACACGACCACGGCTTCACCACGGCCTTCAAGTCCACCTTCCCACGCGCGATGGACTTCGCCGCGATCCGCACGTCCTCGCTGACCTCCGCAGCCGAACTGATCCGCCGCGCCAAGGACACCGGCCACCTGCGCCCCGACGTCGTCCTGGATGACCTCATCCTCATGATCACGGCCAACGGCGGCATCCACGCGAGTGCACCGGCAGCACGAAGCGCGGCTTCCCGGCGCTTTGCCGCACTCATGATCCAAGCGTGCCAAGCCTCACCAGCGCCCACGCCGCCGCCAGCAGTGCCGCGACTGACGTCTGCGGTGTCGGCACCTCGACACGAACCAACAGGCGAGATCGCATGGTGACCGAGGGTCGAACGCCCGTCGACATGAGCGCGTGTTGCCCGCGACCGCCGATGCGTTCGGTGGTGGAGGCACCTGGCCGATTCGAGGGGCGGGCCAGAGCGGCATCGATCAGCGGAACAGATGCGTCCGTTCGGGAGTTGAGCGTGGCATGAGTCAACTCGTGGACCGTACGGTCACTGCCCTCCGCCGTGAGCACGACATGCTCGCCGGTCTCGTTCGCAGCCTTGACGACGACCAGTTGGCCGTTGGCAGCGGGGCTGCGGAGTGGACTGTCGCCCAGGTCCTTTCCCACCTGGGCAGCGGTGCGGAGATCGGTCGCGCGCCGATCGCTCGGGCCGTCGGCGAGACCGTGGCGGGTGAGGACAACCAGACGATCTGGGCTCGTTGGGACGCATCCGCGCCGCGCGCGCAGGCCGAGGGCTTCCTGGAGTACAACGGCCGTTGGCTCGAAACGGTCGAGGCGCTCACGCCCGAGCAGCGCTCGTCGTTGACCGTCGACCTCGGGTTCCTGCCGGAGCCGGTCCCGTTGCTGACCGCCCTGGCCATGCGGCTCAACGAGGTGGCCAACCACTCGTGGGACGTGCGGGTGGCCTTCGACCCACACGCCGGAGTGGACGCCGACTCGGCCGCGGTGCTCGTCGACCTCCTGGCCGGCCCCTTGGGCTTCATGTTGAACTTCCTCGCCAAGCCGGCCGAGCTCACGGACCCGGTGTCCGTCGCGATCCCTGGCGGCGGTCTGGTGATCGACGACGCGGTCACCGTGGTGGACCACCTCGAGTCACCTTCCGCGACGTTCAACGGGCCGGCGGAAGGGTTCGTCCGGCTGACCAGCGGGCGTCTGAAGGCCCCGTTCGACAAGGGCGTCACCATCGACGGCAGCGTCACGCTCGACGACCTGCGCCGCGTGTTCCCCGGCTTCTGACGAAAATCAGTTGAGCCAGCGATAGGTCGTCGCAGCGAGCGCTCTATGCGGCATGTGCGGGACCTGGAGATGCCGCTGGCGGACCTGTCGAGCTGGTTCGGCCCCTACCCACGCTTTCGGCCGCCACCGGGGTGACCGCTTCGCCTTTCTGATCCTTTGCCGGGCGCGGTGTCACTCCTTGGGCACGAGGCGCAGTGAGATCGAGTTGATGCAGTAGCGCTGGTCTGTGGGGGTGTCGTAGCCCTCGCCCTCGAAGACGTGGCCCAGGTGGGAGTGGCAGTTGGCGCACAGGACCTCGACGCGGGTCGCGCCAAGGGACCGGTCCTCGCGGAGGATGACGGCGTCGCCGGCCAGGGGGCTGAAGAAGCTGGGCCACCCACAGTGTGACTCGAACTTGGTGTCGCTGCGGAAGAGCTCCGCGCCGCACGCACGGCACTCGTAGACGCCCTCGGTCTTGGTGTCGGTGTACTCGCCGGTCCACGGGCGCTCGGTGCCGGCCTGCCGCAGCACCGCGTACTCCTCCGGCGTCAGCTGCTGACGCCACTCCTGCTCGGACTTCACCACACGCGGGGACCGGTCGGTTTCCATGACGTCCACGGTACGCGTTCTGGGCACGCGCAGAAAAGTTGCGCCTATCACGCGCAACTTGGGCACACCGTCGCGGCTCCGGCATTGGAAAGGATCACCGGCAAGAACCGAACACCGGCGTGCCCCGGCCACCTCGGCCGGGGCTCGTTCCGTGTCAGGGGGTGAACAACGTGGTCAGGACGAACACCAGCGCGTCCCACGCGGTGACGGTCACGCCGAGCAGGATCAGGACGGCCAGGATCCCGGCCATCAGCTTGCGGTGCCCGCCCAGCCGGTTGGCGGAGTCGGCGAAGTCGCTCACGTCCGACAGGTAACCCTCGACGGTGTAGCTGGGCCGCACGCGGTGCTGGCGCTCCAGGTGGGCGCGGAACGCCCTCGTCTCGGGGTCGTCGGGATCGAGGCCGATCAGCTCGTCTTCGATCCGCTCCGACGGGTCGTCGGGGTAGGACGACGTGGTCGCCATGGCACCACCGTAACTCCTCTACGGGGCCTTGTCGCCGAGGCGGCGTTCCTCGCCCGGTTCGGTCGCGTCCGCGCGGAGGTGCACGAACGACGTGAAGCCCCACTCCGTGAGCCGGCCGAGCTGGGCGCCGAACTTCCCCGACCGCCGCACGGGTGACACCGACCGTCCGTCGGCACGCAGCGTCCTCGCCACCTCGAGCACGGTGGTCAGCGGCGTGTCGGACTCGTACAGCACCGCGACGGCCTCGCGTTCCGGCGCGACGGCCAGCAGGTCCACGATCCGCTCGAACCCGATCGAGAACCCGCACGCCGCGACGTCCGTGCCCAGGAACCGGCCGATCAGCTTGTCGTAGCGCCCGCCGCCCGCGACCGAGCCGCCGGACGCCGGGTGCGTGATCTCGAAGATCTGGCCCGTGTAGTACCCCATGCCGCGGACCAGCGTCGGGTCGAACTCCCAGCTGACGCCGTCGGGCAGGCCCTCGGCCGTGATCGACAGGTCCGACAGCACCTCGTCGCCCAGGTTGGGCAGCGCGCCGGCCAACTGGTCGGCCAGCTTGGCGGCGTCGAGGCCCTGCACGCTGGTGATGGTCTCGGCGAGCCGGTCGATGACCTGCGCCGCCAGCCCGACGCGGTCCGCCAGCTCCTTGCGCACGCCGTCCCAGCCGATCTTGTCCAGCTTGTCCAGCGCGATGAACAGGCCGTCCCAGGACTCGGTCGGCGCTCCCGAGTGCTCCGCCACCGCGGACAGGAACCGGCGGTCCGACACCCGCACGGTCGTGCCCTCGATCCCGGCGGCGGCCAACGCGGCGGACGTCGCCTCGATCAGCTCCACCTCGGCCAGCACGCTGGGCTCGCCGAGGATGTCGATGTCGCACTGGTTGAACTGCCGGTACCGGCCCCGTGCCGGCCGTTCGGCCCGCCACACCGGTCCGAACTGGAACGACCGGAACGGCTGGGGGAGCGACGCGCGGTTGGCGCCGTAGAACCGGGACAGCGGCACGGTCAGGTCGAAGCGCAACCCGAGGTCGACGAGGTCGGACAGCGGCGTGTCCGCGGCGACCGTCGGCTCGAGGCCGCGGCGCAGGACCTCGTAGATCAGCTTCTGGTTCTCGCCGCCGTCGCGGCCGCGCAGGCGCTCGATGTTCTCCAGCGCCGGGGTCTCGATGCGCTGGTAGCCGTACCGGCGGTAGACCTCCGTGATCCGCGCCAGGACATGGTCACGCACGGCGACGGTCGAGGGCAGCAGGTCACGGGTCCCCCTCGCGGGGGTCAGGTCCATCTTCACCCCCATTACGCTACTTGGCCTGGTCCAGCGCATTAGGCTGGCCCGGGTGGCCGAGTCGACTCGGGAGCGGTGCGGAGGAGCCCTCCGCCGGACTGACCGAGGAGTGCGCTCGGGAGCGAGGGACGAGCGTCGAGCGTGCGATGAGGGAAGGAGGCGGCCGGGCGGATGAGCGCAGCGACCAGTTCGACTCGGGAGCGGAGCGAAGGAGCCCTCCGCCGGACTGACCGAGGAGTGCGCTCGGGAGCGAGGGACGAGCGTCGAGCGTGCGATGAGGGAAGGAGGCGGCCGGGCGGATGAGCGCAGCGACCAGTTCGACAGAGTTCGAGGTGGAGGGGCACGCGGTCCGGGTGTCGAACCCGGACAAGCCGTACTTCCCGGAGCTGGGCATCACCAAGTCCGACGTCGTCCGGTACTTCCTGTCGGTCGGCGACGGCATCCTCGGCGCGCTCCGCGACCGCCCGACGACGCTCGAACGCTGGCCGGGCGGGGTGTTCGAGGGCGCCAGGCTGTCCACCCGGGCGGACAACCGGGGCGACGCGTTCTACCAGAAGCGGGCTCCGAAGGGCGCGCCCGACTTCGTCGAGACCGCGCGCATCACGTTCCCCAGCGGCCGGCCCGCCGACGAGGTCTGCCCGACCTCGCTCGCGGTGGTCGTGTGGGCGGTCAACCTCGGCACGCTGACGTTCCACCCGTGGCCGGTCCGCCGTACGGAGGTCGACCACCCCGACCAGCTGCGCATCGACCTCGACCCGCAGCCGGGCACGGACTTCCACGACGCCGCGCGCGTCGCGTACGTGCTGCGTGACCTGCTCGCCGAGCTGGGCATGGACGGCTTCCCGAAGACCTCCGGGGGCCGCGGCCTGCACGTGTACGTGCCGATCGAGCCGCGCTGGACGTTCGTCGAGGCCAGGCGGGCGGTGATCGCGCTCGGCCGTGAGCTGGCCCGCCGCCGACCCGACGAGGTGACGATGAGCTGGTGGAAGGAGGAGCGCGGCGAGCGGATCTTCATCGACTTCAACCAGATGGCCCGCGACCGCACCATCGCCTGCGCCTACTCGGTCCGCCCGACGCCCCGCGCGCAGGTCTCGGCGCCGCTGACCTGGGACGAGCTGGCGGACGTCACCCCGGCCGACTTCACCGTGCGGACCATGCCGGACCGGTTCGCCGAGGTGGGCGACCTGCACGCGGCGGTCGCGACCAAGGCGTACTCGCTGGCACCCCTGCTGGAGCTGGTCGACCGCGACGAGGCCAACGGCGAGGGCGACCTGCCGTACCCGCCCGAGTACCCGAAGATGGCCGGTGAGCCCAAGCGCGTCCAGCCCTCCCGCGCCCGCCACGACTGAACGCGGTGCCGAGTCGAAGGGGCGCCCTCGGACGTCCTGCAGGGCGTCAGCCGACCTTCTGCCAGGGTTGGCAGCCCGCCGTCTCGACCAGTTCGTTCGCCCTGATCGTGAGGGTGCCGGGGCCGGTGATCACGCCGTTGGCGATGAGGCCGCCGGCGTTGTCGGTCCTGGTCCAGTAGCAGCCGCCCGCGTTGGTGCCGCTCGGTCCCGTGGTCTGGTAGATGCCCGGCGCGACCTCGGGCCCGACCCGGTGCAGGCCGTCGAGCAGGGCCGTCTCCAGGACGGCGGGTGGGGGTGGCACGGTGACCGTGACGTGGACGGTCGTGGTCCGGAACTCCGTGGCGGTGACCGTCACCCGTGCGGGTGACGGCGTGGTGGCCACCTCTTCCGAGCTGGCCGCCGTGCCGACGACCGCCGCGACGACCGTGACGGCCACCCCGGACAAGGTCAGCACCACCCATGGCCACAGTGGCCACCTGGGCTGTGACGTCGGCACGTGCCGCTCCCTTCGGCGAGCTGAACTGGCGTCGCCATGATTGTCGAAACCGTTACGGCCTCGCGACATCCAATGCGGTGAACATGTGCTGCTACTCATGTTTCCAGCTGCGTGCGACCGTCGTGGTTGATTTGAACCCGCTGGCAAGGAAACATCGAGAGGACGGGCACGGAAAGGAGGTCGTGGTGACGCAGCAGTACGTCGTGCGCTATGTGGGTGGTCCACTCGATGGGCGTGTCGACACCCTGCCCGACCTGCCGGAGCAGCCGAAGGACACCGTGACCCACGTGCACCTGCACGAGGGCCCGAAGATCGTGCACCACTACGACCTCTGCTACGCGGTCGAGTACGGCTGCGAGTACCGCGTCCGGGAAAAGGACTAGCGGGCCACCGCCAGCTCGGCCAGCACCGGCCGGTGGTCGGAGGCGAGCGTCTCCGGGACCGTCGCCGTGCGCGCCCGGATCCCGCGCGAGAAGGTCACGTAGTCGATCCGCTGCGCCGGTACGTCGGCGGGATAGGTGAGTCCGGTCGGCGCCGCGGTCAGCCGGTCCCACAGCGGGGCCAGCTCCGGCGCGTCCGGTTGCGCGTTGAAGTCGCCGAGCAGCAGCGTCGGGCCCCGCGACATGATCCGCAGCATGTCCGCGACCTGCGCCGCGCGTACCGCCGAGTCCGGGCGGTAGTCCAGGTGCGTGGCATACACGTGTACCGCCACGCCCCTCGCCACGACGACGGCCTCCGCGAAGCCGGGAGCGGGCGCCGGCACAGGGTTAGGGTCCTGTGTGGACAGCCGGGTGATCTCGTGGTTCTCCGTGCGCCGTAGGGGAAACCGGCTCAGGATCGCCACTCCGTACTGCCGGCGCGGCTGGCCGGGCGTGAGCGGGTCGAGGTCGTAGATCGGCGCGAAGAAGACCCGCATCCGCAGCAGGCGGGCCAGTGCGTGGGCCTGGTCGCGGAACTCGCTCCGCGCGGCCCAGTGCACGTCGACCTCCTGCAGGGCCA
>NZ_JBJMIE010000515.1:0-23591 GCF_045807065.1 Actinophytocola sp.
GGCGGTCGAGGCGTACTACTACCCGAAGTACCTCACGGGGAACGCCCAGCAGGCCACGCTGATCGCCAAGCGCAGCATCCCGTCGACATTCCAGAGCCTGTGGGCCGACCACGGCGGCGGCGTCGCTGCCCGCGACTACGACAGTTGGGACCAGTGCACCGAAACCGCCTCGGGTGCCATGGCGTGCCAGAACACCGTGCCCTACCCGAACAACCCGCTCGACTGGGTGTGGTGGGCGGGCACGGCCGCGCCGACGCAACCGCAGTGGTCGGCGACGTACTACACACATCCGGCCGAGACCGACGCCCTGCACACCGATTCGGCAGAGTAGCGCCCACCATGCCGTGGAGTCGTGCCGCCGCGACTCCACGGCAATGACTCGGCACAGCACCGCGAGATCCACGCCCTCACCAGACGACGAGCCGGCCACTACATCGCACTCCGGCAACGCGTCGGCGTAGCGCTGACCGGCGACGGCGTCGAATACCAGATCACCATCCGCTGTCGACATCGACCGGCTTGCGTCGGGCGCCGATTCGGTGCAACCGGGTTCCGCCAAAGCGGTGGAACGGTTTCAGCACTCCGAACGAAATCGCCGCAGATATTCCCCGCACCGTGCCACCGACACAAATCCTGGTCCGTTTGGCCCATCACGCAGTTGACCATCGTCGGCTTCTGGCGTTCAATGCGTCGACGTCCGCGGGACGTCGAGGAGGCGGCCATGAAGCTGAGCAGACGGGACGCCCTGCGCGTCGGAGCCCTCGGAGCCGCGGCCGCGGCGACGGGAGGGCTCTCCGGCACGGCCTACGCGGACCCGCGGCGCCTCCATCCCGAGAACACCACGTTGGACCACACCCTCCTGCTCGGGCCGCCGGGCGCCGGCGGGTACCGGCCGATCGTGCGCGGGCCCGGCGAACCACATCTGGTCCGCGACGAACTGCTCACCACCGCCCGCCGGGGCGGCGGCCACCATGGCCGGGGCCGCGCGATTGTCGCGTTCGGACAGCTCACGGACATCCACGCGGTGGACACGCAGTCGCCGGCTCGAGTGGAGTTCCTCGATCGGTACAACGATCCTGACTCACCGTTCGCCGGTCTCCTGCCGTTCGAGTCGTCCTATCGGGCACACGAGTTCCTGTCCACGCAGATCAGCGACGCCATGGTGCGCGCGATGAACCGGGTCGGGCGTGGGCCTGCGACAGGGCTGCGGTTGGCGTTCACCATCGCGACCGGTGACAACGTGGACAACGTGCAGCACAACGAGCTGCGCTGGTACATCGACCTGCTCGACGGTCGGCGGGTGCGGCCCGACTCCGGGGATCCGACGCGGTACGAAGGCGTCGCCGACCAGGTCTCCTACGACGTGCGGTACTGGCATCCGGACGGCACGCCGGCCGGTCAGCAGGACGATCTCCCACGTGCTCGCTTCGGTTTCCCGACGGTGCCCGGCCTGCTCGACGCGGCCAGGCGGCCGTTCCGCGCGGCCGGCCTCGACATGCCGTGGCTCACCGCGTACGGCAACCACGACGGTCTGATCCAGGGGAATCTGCCACCGATCCCCGCCTTGGCTCCGCTGGCCGTCGGCGACCGCAAGATCGTCGACCTGCCGCCGGGGACCGACATCATCACGCTCGCCCAGCAGTTGCAGACGCTGGATCCGCGCGGCCTCGCGACCCTGCTGGGCGGCCCGGCTCGAACGGTCACCGCGGACCCGGGCCGGCGGTTCGTCAGTCGCATCGAGACGATCCGCGAACACTTCGCCACCACGTCCTCGCCCACCGGGCACGGTTTCGGTCAGTGGAACCTGGACACCGGCAACGCCTACTACGCGTTCGACCACGGCCTGGTGCGCGGCATCGTGCTCGACACGGTCAACCCCAACGGCGGCTCGGAGGGCTCCATCGACGCCGCGCAGTACGCGTGGCTCGAGCGTGAGCTGACCGCCGGCAGCAGCGCGCCCGGACGACGCCGCCGCGACCGGCTCTTCGTGATCTTCAGCCACCACCCCATCGGCTCGATGGACAACGTGGTCGGCGAGCCGGGCCGGGTGGACGGCGCGGGTGTCCGCGACCTGCTGCTGCGCTTCCCGAACGTCGTGCTGTGGGTCAACGGCCACACCCACCGCAACACCGTGATCCCACACCGTGCGCAGGCGGGCGGAGGCTTCTGGGAGGTGAACACGGCCGCGCACATCGACTGGCCGCAGCAGTCCCGGGTGCTGGAGCTGGTCGACAACCAGGACGGCACCCTGTCCATCTTCGCCACGGTCCTGGACATGGACGCGCCGGCCAACCCCGGTCGCCGGCTGGACTCCCCCACCGCCCTCGCCGGGCTGGCACGCGAGTTGGCCGGCAACGACTGGCAGTCCCGGGCCTGCCCGGTTCCCGGCGAGGACGGCCGCCGAGGATCGGTCACCGACCGCAACGTGGAGTTGTTGGTCCCGGTCCCGTTCCGCACAGCGGTGGGATAGCCGTGCACGACGAGCCGTCACGCCATGTCACGGCCGTAACCACGCGCTGGTCAGGCTTGTCTTCAGGCGAGCTTCACCACCTCCGTCGTCTCACCGGACCCGCTATGCCACCCGACGCCTGACCGCCACTGCCGGCTGGACTGACGCGAGAACGCGGATGGCGGGGTGGCGGTCGTGATCGGCCGCCACCCCGCCATCGGGCCGCGGAGTCAGAACGCGGTGACCGGGCGGGTGGACCGGCTGTTCGTCACCTCTGTTTCGGCCGGGGCACTTGCTGAACGGGTGGTGCCGCCGATGACGGCGAGGCCGCCGGTGGGTGCGAACATGCCCATGGTGAACGTTGATCCGGATGGCGCTGACGCGATCGGGAAGACGGGGAAGGCGTTTCCGCCGTTGCGGATCGATGTGGAGATGTAGTCGCCGAACATGCGGCCCTGTGAGGTGTTGGGGATCGATGACAGGGTCATCGGGCCGGCGAGCTGGGTGGCCGCGCTCCAGCTGGTGCCGCCGTTGGTGGAGGAGATGAACCCGACGTCGAGTTGGCAGGTGGCCGCGGTGCAGTTGGCGGTGGGATAGAAGTAGTAGGTCAGGCCGATTCGCGCTGTCGCCCCGGAGGTCGAGGGGTCGACGCCGATGCCGGGGACGAAGTGGTCGACCGTGCTGGTGGTGGCGTCGATGGGCACCCGGGTGGGTGTTCCCCAAGTGGTTTCGCTGGCCGACTTGGCGAGCACGATGTCGTTGCTCGGGCAGCCGGCGCGGAACCTGCAGTCGGCCCATGCCACGTAGGCGGTGCCGGCGGAGTCGATCTCCGCGGAGGGCAGCGCTTCGGTGCGGATCCCGCCCGCGTCGGGGTGGTCGCTGATAGTGGCCACGAGCACGGTGGAGCGCCAGCTCGCGCCGCCGTCGATCGAGCGGAACGAGCGGATCTGGTCGTTCAGTGACAGGTAGGGCACGAGGACGGTGCCGTTGGGTCGCACGACC
This sequence comes from Actinophytocola sp., assembly GCF_045807065.1. GTDB lineage: Bacteria > Actinomycetota > Actinomycetes > Mycobacteriales > Pseudonocardiaceae > Actinophytocola. Next base: position 3,452 of record NZ_JBJMIE010000515.1, read on the forward strand.
GGCTGGCCGCCGAGTCCGGTGGCGCTGTCACCCGTCGCGCGAGCCGGACCCCAGGTCAGGCCGCCGTCGCTGGAGGTCTGCATCCGCAGCGCGTCGCCGGAGGTGGTGATGTCGTACTCGGTGTAGCAGTTGCCGAAGAACGGGCTCGTGGTGGTGTTGTCGCAGACGATCCAGTTCTTGTCCAGCGACCCGGTGGCGGTGGTGACCGGGTTGCCCCAGGTCAGGCCGCCGTTGGTGGAGCGGCTGGTCAACACCGGTGTTCCCGTCGGGCAGTTCACCCCGAGTGAGGAGATGAGCCACACGTTGTGCTTCGCGTCGAACGCCACCGAGGCGTCGCTGGCCTGCCCACACGGTCCGGCGCCGTTGCCGGTGATGCCGGGCAGGAACCCCTGCGTCCAGGTGGCGCCACCGTTGGTGGACGTGGCGAAGCCGATGTTGGACGACCCACCACCGAACACCCGCCCGACCTGGAACGCCGAGACGATCGTACTGCCGAAGGCGAAAGTATCCGGTTCGACTTCCGTGCGGTGCTGGGCCTGCGCGTCGGTGAAGGGGTCGGCACTGACCTGGGTGACCGCGACGTTCGCGGCGGCGGGCACGGCCGCCAGGAACAAACCGGCAAGCACGGCGGGTGGCAACAATGTCCCGATGACGAGTTTGCGTGCGCTGAGATCCATGGCGCTGTCACTTCCTCGGTGGATAACACGGCAACGGCTGAACGCCGCCGCCAGAGTCAACCCTCCATCCAGCCACACACATGACCGCCAGTAAATCCACCACGTGGCCCAGTCGAAAGTTTCCAGCCCTTCTCGTCGTTCCTTCCACAGCACTTTGCCGACCCTTGGTGCGCGCGCTGCCGGAGCCCGAGGTGGAACGGTGGTTCGGCAACGCCTGACCGAGAACATCCCGGCCACCCAGATTCTGGCCGAAATCCGCGAACAGGGCTGCACCGGCAGCGCCAACCTTCTGGTCCGCTACCTCGACCACGGCCGAGCCGCCCAAGAACGCGCCATGGACGGAGGAGTCCGGTGCCTCAGCCACCAAGTTCGGTCAGCGGTGCTCTCCAGACGACGTGCGGTGTCCGGGGTTGAGGACATCGTGCGGCGACCGCGCGCGGGCCGATCACAGCTCCGAGCGGGCCTCCCACAGCTCCACGTAGAAGTGCCCGCGGCTCGAAAGCCACGCCGCGCCAGACGTCCCGGCCGTGCCGGGTTTGCGGCCGATCTGGCGTTCCACCGTGTGGACGTGCCGTTGCCGGAACATCGACCAGGCGTGGTCGTGGTCGATCAGGGCCTCCGTCAGCTCCCACAGCGACTCGTGCTCGGACCGGTTGTAGGCGATCTCGCGGTACGCCGCCGCCCGCTCGGCCCTCGTCCCCACCGGGAAGCCGGCCTTCACCAGCACCGCCAGGAAACCGTCCCACACGTCCCGGGCGGAGAGCCGCTCCACCTGGTGGAACTGGGCCGACTGCGCACCACTGGCCGTGCCGAGCGCATCGCGGAAGCGGAGGAAGTCCGGCGGTGCCATGGTGTCCACCACGTCGAAATGCGTGGCCAGCATCCGCTCTATCGTGGCGCACCGGCGCAGCCGCAGCCTCGGCCGGTACGTCTCTCCGGCCAGCATGTCGTCGCGGGCGGCGGTCAGTTCGGCGAGGATCTGGCGGAACCACAGCTCGCAGGCCTGGTGCACCGTGATGAACAGCAGCTCGTCGTGTTCGGCGGTGCGTGGTCGCTGCTGCTCCAGCAGTTCGGGCAGGCGGAGGTAGGTCGCGTACGTCAGTCTCACCCGGTCCTCACAGGAGTCCATGCGCGGCAAAGGCTTCCTCGGCGCCGGGCACCTCGAGCACGCCCGCCGACCGGAACGTCCGCACGGTCGCCCGGCAGACGTGCGGGTTGGCCCCGCTCGCGGCGTAGGCGTCCGCGACCACCGCCGCCGCGGTCACACTGTCCACTCCGGACATCACCAGTGACGCGCGGATCGGCTCGGTGTCCCATGTCAGGCACGCCTGCACCAACGCGGGCAGCGCGTGCGCGACCGGCTCCCGCAGCCGGTCGTCGAGCCCTGCCCACAGCTCGTGGAAGAACTGCGCGAAGAACCGGTGGTGGTGCCCCTCGTCCAGCGCGTGGTCGCGCGTCAGCTCACGCACCACGTCGACGACCGTCGGGTCGTTCGGGATCTCGTTCAGCACCGCGGTGATCAGCGTCTCGAACACCACGGTCTGCAGCAGTGGCACCAGAGCCGGCTCGTCGGGCAGCAGCCGCCGGCCCGCCTCCTCCAGCTTGTCCACGAAACCGCCGTAGTCCCACGGCGGGATGGCAATCCCGGTGGCCGCCGCGATCTGGTCGGCCAGGTCCAGGCTGTACAGGGCGTGGTAACCCTCGTCGCAGTAGACCTTGAACGCGTCGAGCCGCATCCGGTTCGACAGGTCCAAACCCGCCCGCCCGTTGGCGATCCGCTCCGCGGTCGTGTTGACGATCCTGGTCTCCAGGTGGGTCGTGGACAGCAGGAACTGGTACAGGTGCCGGATCGTCAGCGCACGCCGCTGTGCGGCCGTCAGGTCCGCGAGCGCCTCATGCGCCAGGTAGGGCACCTGGTCCTGCGGGTAGAAGACCTTGCCCTCCTCGGTCTCGCCGACGTACATCCTGCGGACGCCACCACGCACACCCGCGCTGTCGTACCACTTCTCGAACGGGCCGTTCACGAGAGCACCTCGGCGAGACGCGCCACGCCGGTCGCCACCGTGTCGGCGGCCGTGGCGTGGCAGAGCCGGAACCAGCCCGGCTCGGGTGAGGCGAAGACGCCGCCCGGCAGGATGTTCACCCGCCCCGTCCGCAGGATCCGTTGCCACAGCGCGTGTTCGCCGGCGTCGGTCAGGTGCGGACGCAGGTCGACCCACAGCGAGAACCCGCCGGCCGGTTCGACATAGCCGATCCCGGCGCGGGTCAACAGCTCCATCGTCCTGGTGGCCGACTCGTGCAGCCGCCGGCGGCTCTCCGCGAGAAAGCCCGCGACCCAGCCGGTGTCGCTCAACAGGTCCGCCACCAGCGCCTGGGTGTGGGTGGACACCGGCGCGAAGTATGCCAGCGCACGGGCCGCGGCCAGCACCTCCGGATCCTTCGTCGCCAGCACACCGACCTTCAGCCCGGACAGGCCGAAATCCTTGGCCAGGCCCCAGACCGCGTGCACACCGCGCTCCCCCACCATGCTGGTGAACTCCGCGCCGAACGTCGAGTACGCGTAGATCTCGTCGGCGATCACGTCCACCCCGTGCGACCGCGCCACCCGCACCAGCTCCCGCAGCACCGCCCGCGAATGCACGTGCCCGACCGGGTTGGACGGCGACGTCACGGCGATCGCCCGCACGACGACACCATCCCGCCTCGCCTCGGCCAACGCGCGGTCGACCGCGGCCGGGTCGAGCGCGAAACCGTTGTCGGCGCTGAAGTGTACCGGCACCAGCCGGGCGCCGGAGCGGGCGGTGAGGTCGGTGTCGAACGCCGCGTAGTACGGCGCGGGCACCAGGATCGCCTCGCCGGGATCGCAGAGCGCGCTGGCGAGGATGTCCAGTGCCGCGGTGGCACCGCTGACGACGACCAGGTCCTCCGCGCCGACGCCGGGCCACACCGGCGCGAGCAGCCCGGCGAGCGCGGCGCGCAGCTCCGGCGTGCCGTACAGCAATCCATAGTGGACATCGGAGCGCCGGGCCGGGATCCCGAGCCGGGGCGCCAGCAGGTCCCAGACGAGCCGGTTGTCCGCGGTGCCCAGGTTGACGTAGCCGCCGGGGTTGTCGGGGCCGTACGCGTCGGCCTCCACCGCGAAGTGCGCCGCCGCGATGGCGGGCTCGTCGGCGGCGAGCAGCTTGGCCCTCTCGGAGGTCACACGGCCCCCTGGGTGAGCAGTCCCGGGTGGACGCCGAGGCCCATCGACGCGTCGATCACCGCGCCGTGCAAGGGAGTCGCGGGCTCGCCGGTGAGCCACCACACGATCGACGCGATCTCCTCGGGGTTCAGCAGCCGCCCCCGGGGCAGCCGCGCCTCGAGCGCGGCGCGCTGATCCGGTGACAGGGCACGGAGTGTGCTCGCCTCCAGCATGTTCGTCTCGACCGCGCCGGGGTTGACCGCGAACATGTCGACCGGCGAGTGCACCAGCTCCGCGGCGAGATGCCTGGTGAGGTAGGTGAGTGCCGCCTTGCTCATCCCGTCTGCGACGTGGAAACCGGGGAACACCGCGACACCACCGCCGACACTGCCGATGTTGACCACCTTTCCGTAGCCGCGGTCGAGCATGCCGGGCACGAGCTGCTGGATCAGCCACAGCGGACCGACGCTGTTGATGCGCAGGAACGCGGCGGCCCGCTCGTGGTCGGGGCCGGGGACGTGGTCCACGACGGTCGCCGAGCCGACGGCGGCGTTGTTCACGAGCACGTCGACGGGCCCTGGCAACGACTCCAGCAGCCGCTCGTGGCTCGTCCAGTCGCCCTGGTCGAACTCGAACGCCGCGCATTCCGCGCCCGCGGCGGACAGCTCCGCCACGAGTACCTCGGCCCGGTCCTTCCCGAAGCGGTAGGTGAACCAGACCTGGTCGCCATCCTCGGCGAACCTGCGTGCGCAGGCCCGGCCGATTCCGCTGGAGCCCCCGGTGATCAGTATGTTTCGCATTCGGCCCTTTCACTGAAGTACGGCAAGAACCCGCTCCCCGAGCGGATCGCGTGGATCCGCCAACCCCAGCGGGAGGTCGAAGTGGTGGCGATTCGGTATCACCAGGGAATCGACCACCGCACCGGCCGCGTTAGCCGATGTGACGAGAAGTTCCTGCTGCACGCCGAATCCGGCCGTTTCGGCCCCGCCGTGAGCGGCGAGTAGTGGCGGCATCCCGGACCGCAGCAGGTGAACCGGGCTGTTCCGCCGCGCCTCCTCCGGGGTGAGGCGGATCGCGTTGCCGATCGACGTGCACAGCAACGGTTCCAGCTCGTACAGGCCGCTGAGCAGGACGGCCGCCAGAACCGGCACGTCGTCGAGACACATCGCGGCGAGCTGTGCGCCGGCGGAATGTCCGACGAGTACGGTTCGCGTCGCGTCGACTCCCAGGTCGGCCGCGTTGTCGTGCAGCCAACGGACTCCGCGGCGCACCATCGCGGTGATCTCGTCGAGCCGGTGCACCGGCGCGAGACCATAACCGATCGCGGCGAACGCACCACCATGCGCCACAACGTCTTCAGCCGCGAACGACGACTCGTACTCCGTCAACTCCTGCCAGTATCCGCCGTGGACGAAGACCAGCAGCGGCGCGTCCGGCACGGTCGCGGGGAAGAAGTGCAGCCGCTCGGACTCCCCTGGTCCGTACCGGACTTCCCGCCACGGCAACGACTCGCGGGCACGCGCCGACCGCGCCGCGTACTCGTCGAGATACGGGCCCGGGGCGACGAACAAGCCCGGGAGGTAGGCCTCATCGAGGTCTGGCGGCAGGCGCACGGCGTGAACCATAGCGGCTCCGGATCATCATGGGGACGGCCCCCGAGCGAGAACTACGCTCCGCGTTCGGCAAGCCGCGCGGCGAGTGCGGAACGTTCCACCTTTCCTTTGCGGACAGGGGGATCCGTTCGACCACGTAGCAGGCGTGCGGTACCTTGAACGGCTGCGCTGAGACCACGCGGCCCGTCGAGCACGGCACCTGCCGACACCGGGCCGGCGACCACCAGCACCGCACGCGGCCGACGGCGCCAGCAGCGCGACCCCGGGCAGCGCCGCGGCCGCCGCCTCGATCTCCGTGGTGCTCACCCGGAGCCCACGCTCCTTGTACACGTCGTCGCGCCGGCCCTGGACGTACACGTAGCCGTCCTCGTCCAGCCAGCCGTAGTCGCCGGTGCGCAGCTCTCCGTCGCGGAACCGGGTGCGCGTCAGCTCCTCGCGGCGCCAGTAGCCGGCCATCACGTGCGGGCCGCTCGCCGACCTCACCGGGGCCGCGCTCGGTGCCGTCCGGACCACCACCCGCACGCTGGTTCCCGGCAGCGGCCGTCCGGACGAACCGGGACGCGTCCGTTCGCCGGCCAGCGTGATCGACACCCGCTTTGCATTCCGTGAGCCCGTACATGACCCGCACGTCGAGCCCCGGCACCGCCTCGCGCAGTGCCGCGACCGTCGACGGCGGCATCGCCGCGCTGGTCGTCGTCAGCGCGCGCAGCGCGGGTGGCTCGCGACGGTGCCGGCAGAGCGACCAGAGCAGCGTCTGTGCCATCGCCGGCATGGCCGCGAGCACGCTCGCCCGCGACGACAGCAACACGCCGAGCAGGCCGGCGCCGCCCTCCACGCGCGAGCCGAACCGCACGTGCGCACCGGACAGCGCGTCGAGGAACAGCTGGTACAGCCCGTAGTCGAACGACGGCGGCAGCGGCGCGAGCACGTGTCGGCCGGCCGGTACCCCAGCTTGGCCTGGATGGCGCCGGCCGCGAACACCACCTGCCGGTGCTCGCCGACCACCGCCTCGGGCAACGCGGTGCTGCCCGAGGTGTAGATCAGGCAGGCGCGGTCGCCGGGAGCCGCGCGGTTCGGCACGTCGGCCGGTTCGGGCGCCGGGGCGGACGGCTCGGTGACCACCAGCCGGGGTTCGAGGTCGGCCAGCACGTGCGTGGCCCGCACGGTCCGGCATCTCCTCGTGCAGCACGCTGAACGCCGCGCCGACCCGGGACACCGCGTAGACCAGTCCGGCCAGCTCCACCGACGGCGGCAGCAGGAGCGCGACCCGGTCACCCCGGCCCACCCCGCGGCTGGACAGCCAGCCCACGAACCGCAGGCGCAGGTCTCGCGGCTGGGCGTGGCTCGCGGTGCGGTCGCCGACGCTGACCGCCGGCGCGTCGCCCGTGGCGGCCGCGCAGCGGTCGAGCAGGTCGTGCAGCACGTCACCGGGCATTGGCCACGACGTATTCGACGAGCGAGCCGACGTTGGCGAACACTTCCTCATACAGCTCCTCCGGCTCGACCACCAGCCCGAACCGGTCCTCGAGGCGGGTGAGCAGGTCGATGACGCCGACCGAGTCCAGGCCGAGGTCGTGGAACAGCCGGGCACCGTCCGACACCGACTCGGGCGCCACGCCGAGCACGACGGCGATCCGGGTTCACCGCCGCAGCACCGGAGTGCGCCGGCCGGCCAGCGCGGACAGCTCGTCGATGCGGGCCAGCTCGTCGAACGACTCGCACTCGCAGATGATGGCCCGGATGGCGAGGCCGACGAGGGTGCGCAGCTCGTCGGTGCTCTTGCCCGGCCCGGTGCACAGGATGTCGGCCGGCGACACCCTGGCGCGCAGCGCGCTGTCCGGCTCGCCGGCCGAGCACACCCTCCGCGGACCCGCTCGCGCGGTTGAGCAGGCGGACCACGCCGATGTTCGGGTTCGGCTTGAGGAAGTAGAAGATCTCCACGGCGTCGGACAGCGCCGCCCGGTAGATCTCGACGACCACGTCACCGTCGTAGATGTAGAGCGGTGTGCCGAAGCGCTCGACGAGCTCCGATATTCCTGTGCCCTGCACGGCGTATTCGCCCACGGCTGGCACGTTAGGTGGGGCGCGGTGGACCGACAATGCCGCTCCGGCCGGCGGTCCAGGCATTCCCGGCGAGGTACCCGATCGGGTACACCAATTGGTGAGTCCGTATTTCTATTGTGTCGCTCGACGCAGTTCCCACCATTCCTTGACCGGTGTTCAGGCGACTATCTACGGTTTGCGCACATGGCATCAGAGACGTTCAGCGGGCGACGTGCCGCGCTCAGCAACTTCCTGCGCAGCAGGCGCGCGCGCCTCACCCCGCAGCAGGTGGGGCTGACCGTGTCCCCGGGCAAGCGCCGCACCCCGGGCCTGCGCCGCGAGGAGGTCGCGGTGCTGGCCGGCATCGGCACGTCCTGGTACGCCTGGCTGGAGCAGGGCCGGGACATCAGGGTCTCCGAACCGATCGCCCGCGCCATTGGCCGGGCACTGCGGCTCGACCCCGGTGAACTGGCCTACTTCTACCGGCTGGTCGGGCTCGGCCACACCGCGCCGGCCACACCGGTCGACGGCGCCGAGTTCGAGCCGGTGGTGGCCGGCTGGCTGCCGAACCCGGCGCTGGTCGTCGACCAGGTGTGGAACATCCTGGCGCTCAACCGGGCCGCACGCCTGGTGTTCGGCCTGTCCATGGAGGACGCGAACCTGCTCGCCGGGCTGTTCGCGAACAACGTGCTGCGTGCCCGCTGCGCCGACTGGGACTGGCTCACCCGGGTCGCCGTCGCGCGGTTCCGCGCGGCGACGGTCGAGTACCAGGACGACCCCGCACTGCACGAGCTGGTCGACGGGTTGGCGGCACGCAGCAACCGATTCGCCGAGTTGTGGCGCCGGCACGAGGTGCTGCCGGCGGAGTCGACCCCGACGGGCGTCGAGCACCCCGAGGTGGGCCGGCTGGACTTCGACTCGAACATCTGGCAGCTGGGCGGCATGCCCTCGGTCCAGCTGGTGCTCTACCTGCCCAGCACCGCCGCCACCTCGCCGAGGCTGGGCGGGCTGCTGAGCCGCCACCCCGGCCCGGCGGGCGTCAACACGCCGACCCGCTCCTCGGCCGGCGCCTGCTGATCGCGCAGGTCAACCGCGCGGTGCAGGTGCGCCGCCCGCGATCGTCGGTGATCACGATCTCGTAGCTGGCGCTGGCGTGGCCCTCGTGCAGCGGCCTGGCGACGCCGGTGACCACACCGGAGCCCACCCACCGGTGGTGCGTGCAGGACAGGTCGAGGCCGACCGCCTGCCCGTCCGGTCCGGCGTGCAGGAACGCCGCGATCGAGCCGAGTGTCTCGGCGAACGCGGCGTTCGCCCCGCCGTGCATGATCCCCACCGGCTGCCGGTTCCCCGCGACCGGCATGGTGCCGCGGACGAAACCGGGCACGCGGTCGAGGATCTCGATGCCCAGCTTGTCGACCAGCTGCTCGTGCCGGTAGTCGGCGACCACGCCGATGGGTGACGAAGAAGAACTCACCCGGCAATGTTATGCCGGCGGGAAAGAACTCGCAGATACCTATGAGATGGGCCACCGTGGTGGTCCTGGTAACAGTCTCCCGCTAATCGGAAGAGCTGACCCAGGAACACGCGGAGAAATGCGAATACGGTTGGGCCAGGAAACCTGGAAGGGGGTATCGAATGTCCAGTCTCGAACTGATCCGGCACACCGTGGACGACTTCCTGGGCCCGGCGGAGAAAAGATTCTTCGCGTCCGGCTACCGCCGGGTGGAGTACGGGTTCGGCGAGGTCGCGGTGGACCGGACGGGAGTCGCCACCACGCTTCGGCTCGGCTACCCGGCCGACTGGTCGAAGAAGGCCGCCGGGAAGGGCGTGCTGCCGCCGCACCTGAGCACGGTCGACGCGACCCTGCTCGGCGCGCAGCTGACCGAGCTGTGCCTGGCCACGACCTACCGGCTGACCGCCGCGCAGCGGCAGCTGGTCTGGCTGCACGACATCAGGATCAGGGCCGGGAGCGCGCCGGACGAGCTGCTCGACCAGGTACCGGCCACCGCCACGCTGACCGAGACCGTCGACCACCCGGGCGGCCGTCGTCTGTCCAGAGTGGACATCGCGGTCGGCAGGATGCGGATCCGCTGCGCCGCGGTGCACGACGCCGCCGAGGCCAACCCCGCCCACGGCCGGTACCGCGATCCCGAGGTGCTGCTCGGCCCGGCCTCCTCCCGTTACTACGCGACGGGTTTCGTGCGCGGCGGGCACCGCATCGACGAGCTGTCCGTGGACGCCGCGGCGCTGCGGGCGACCGCGTCGGTGACCGTGCACGTGGTCAACGCCGACCAGGGCATCGAGGGTGCCTACCAGCCGAGGGCGACCGCGGTGGACGCCTTCGTCACCGGCCTGCAGCTCGGCCAGGTGCTGCTCTACGAGCTCGACTCGATGCGGCGCGGCGTCAGCAACACGCTGTGGATGCGCACCACCCACATGACGCTGCCCGAGCCGGGCGACGACCTCATCGAGCGCGTCCCGCTGACCACCGCCATCGAGAACCCGAGGCTCATCGAGATGAGCGGCGGGGTGTGGCGCACCGCCGACATCGTCACCGAGCTGGGCGGCATGCGGTTCACCTGCGCCGTGACCCACCAGCTGCCCGACCGAATCTGAAAGGACCACAGCATGAAGCTCGCCATCTCCGGCACCTACTCGTCCGGGAAGACACTGACCTCCTACGCGTTGGCGCACTACGTGGGCATCCCCCGCACCCGCGCCCGCACCATGCGCGAACTGCTGCCGATCGCGGTGCCCGGCAAGACGCTGGAGGAGTGCACCGCCGCCGAGCTGATCCAGCTCATCGTGCGCCGCCACGTCGAGCGGGTCGTGCAGGAGAGCCACCTGCCGGACGGGTTCGTCTCGGACGGCTCCTCGCTGCAGGAGTGGATCTACGGCTCGGTGCGGGTCGTGGTCGGCATCAACCCCAACGACTCCGTGCACCTGTCCGAGCTGGAGACCGTCGAGCGGACGGCCGAGATGGTGTTCTTCGAACAGGTCATGGCCCAGCTCGGCGTCGCGGTCAAGGACCACGTGAAGAACACCTACGACGCGTTCGTGCATCTGCCCAACGAGCTGGAGCTGGCCAAGGACGGCCACCGCCCGGTCAACGAGCGCTTCCGCTCGATGGCCGACGAGTCGATCGCGGCCACGATCGACGGGCTCGGCATCCCCCGCCACGTGGTGGGCGGCTCACTTTCCGAGCGCCTCAACGGGATCGTGGACATCTTCGACCTCACGCCGGTCATCGACGTGCGCACCGCCATCGAGCGGGCCCAGGAGGAGTACCGCGAGGTGGACATGACCATCGAGTCCGACCGCGCCTGGGCGAAGGCGACCGCGTCCTGACATGGGCCGCGCGACAATCCTCACCGGACTCGGCGCCGCGGTGCCGGAGTCGGTGCTGACCAACGAGATGCTGGCCGCCCGCATGGACACCAGCGACGAGTGGATCGTGTCGAGGACCGGCATCCGCGAGCGCCGGGTGGTCACGCCCGACATCGCGACCGGCGACCTGGCCGTGCAGGCCGGCGCGCACGCGCTGAAGTCGGCCGAGGTGGACGCGGTGGACGCGGTGGTGCTGGCCACCACGACCCCGGACCACCGGTGCCCGGCCACGGCCCCGTCGGTGGCCGCCCGGCTCGGCCTCGGCCGCGTCGCCGCCTACGACGTCGGCGCCGTGTGCTCGGGATTCCTCTACGGACTGGCGAGCGGCTCGGGACTCGTCTCCGCCGGCATCGCCGACCGGGTGCTGGTGATCGGCGCCGAGGCGTTCACCACGATCATCGACCCGGGCGACCGGACCACCGCGCCGATCTTCGGCGACGGCGCGGGCGCGGTGGTGCTGGAGGCGGGCGACGAGGCCCGGCGGGGCGCGCTGGTCGCGTTCGACCTCGGCAGCGACGGCGACCTGGCCGACCTGATCATGATCCCCGCCGGCGGCTCCCGCCGACGGGTCGCCCGCGCCCCCGGCGACGAGTTCATGAAGATGCAGGGCCGCCCGGTGTTCATGAACGCGGTGACCCGCATGGTCGAGTCCAGCAGGAACGTGCTGGAGAAGACCGGCTGGCCGCCCGAGTCGGTCGACCTGCTGGTCGGGCACCAGGCGAACGTGCGCATCCTGTATGCCGTGGCCGACCAGCTGGGCCTGCCGCACGAGAAGGCGTTCGTGAACCTCGACAGGTACGGCAACACGGCGGCCGCGTCGATCCCCCTCGCGCTGGCCGACGCCGCACAGCGCGGACGGTTGTGTGCCGGCGACCGGGTCCTGCTCACGGCGTTCGGCGGCGGCGCCACCTGGGGCGCGGTGGCACTCGAATGGCCGCGCCTCACGTCCTACTGACAGAAAGGGAAGAAAGTGGAACTCGCGGTGGACACCCGCCTCGTCGAGCTGATCGCGGAGAAGGCCGAGGTCGAGCCGGGCGAGCTGAACCTGGACAGCACGTTCGAGAAGCTGGGCCTGGACTCCCTGCACCTCATGGAGATCGCGTTGTGGGTGCGCAAGGAGTACGGAGTGGACATCCCGGAAGGTGACCTGCGGTACGACCAGACCGCCCGCGCGGGTCTCGACTACCTGATGGACAAGGTGCGCTGACCATGACCGAGCAAACGAGCAGAACCGAGGTGCTGATCGTCGGCGCCGGCCCGGTGGGCATGGTGCTCGCGTGTGAGCTCCTCCAGCAGGGCATCGACATCAGGCTCGTCGACGCGGAGAACCGGGCACGGGACGTCGACCCGCACTCGCGCGGCATCCTGGTCTGGCCGCGCAGCCTGGAGATCCTGCGCGGCATCGACGTCGCCGAGCGGTTGGTCCATACCGGACACCGGTCCCCGTCCGTGCACTACTACTCGGAGCGGCGGCTGCGCGGCAGCGCCCGGCTGGACCGCCACCCCGACTCGCCGTACCCGTTCGTCCTGACGCTGCCCCAGCGCGACACCGAGCGCGTGCTGCGCGAGCGGGTGGCCGAGCTGGGCGGCACGATCGAACACGAGGTCCGCCTGGTCGACCTCGACAACACCGGCGAGCGCCCGGTGGCCACGCTGCGCCTCCCCGACGGCACGACCGAGCGGGTGACCGCGGACTACCTGGTCGGCGCGGACGGGCCGGCCAGCACGGTGCGCACGCTGCTCGACATCCGGTTCGACGGCGACCCGATCGACGTGACCTACGCGATCGGCGACGCGCCGGTGACCGGGGACGTGCCGGCCGAGGCGCAGTACTACTACTGCCGGACCGGTGTGGTCGCGCTGGTGCCGCTGCGCAACGGGCACTACCGGATCGCCGCGAACATCCCGCACCGCGGCGAGGACGAGCCGAACCCGCCGGCCGAGCTGCTGGAGCGGATCATCAAGGAGCGAGCCGGCCGGGACGTGCACGTCGGCGAGCCGGACTGGACCCGGTCGTTCCGCCCGCGCCTCGGCCTGGCGGAGAGGTACCGGGCGGGCCGGTGCCTGCTGGCCGGCGACGCGGCACACGTGATCAGCCCGGCCGGCGGCCAGGGCATGAACGTGGGCCTGCAGGACGCGGTGAACCTGGGGTGGAAGCTCGGCGGCGTGCTCCGCGGCCGGCTGGACGAGTCCATCGTGGACACCTACGAGCCGGAGCGGGCGGTCGCCGCGGAGCGGATGTCCCGCACCTCCGCCGCGCAGGCCCGGTTCGCGTTGCAGCGCAGCACGGGGCGCATCATCCGCCGGGACGCGGCCTTCCTCGCGGCACGCGCCCTCGGCGTGCTGCAGCGGGTGCTCGTCCCACTGCTGAGCCAGACCGACGTGCACTACGGCGACCCGGACTCGAGCCCGATCATGCTGCGTGGCCGCGGCGACCGGCTGGAACCGGGCCGGCGTGTGCCGCTGTTCGCGGGCCCGGCGCTCGCCGACGGCACCCCGGGTCTGGCCCCGTACCAGTACACGGTCGTGTGCTGGCCGGGCCGCCGCGCGCCACGCGACTGGGCCGCGGTGACCAAGGCCCACCGCGACGCGGCCGGCGACGCGGTGCTCGACCTGTCCACGGTCGCGGGTCCGGCCGCGGCCAAGCTGCACCGCGCGTTCGGCCCCCGGCCGGTGGTGGCGGTCGTCCGCCCGGACGGCCACCTCGCCCTGCTCACCACCGACCTGACCGGTGGCGCGGTACGGACCTTCCTGCGTGAGCAGGCACCCCGCCCGGCCGCCCGGCTGACGACCGTTCCCGTGCCATGACAACGAATGGAGACACCATGACCGCCACGCTTTCGGCCACGAAGGACATCATCGAGGCGTTCTTCGCCCGGTTCGGCGCGGGCGACGCCGAGGCCGTGCTCGCCCTGTTCGCCGACGAGGTCGACTTCAACGTCGCCGGCGCTTACTTCGTGCCCTGGACCGGGCCGCGCACGGACAAGGCCGGCGTCGCCGAGTTCCTGGCGGCGGCCGCGACCGTCGAGCCGCAGGAGTTCGCCGTCGACCGGGTGCTCGCCGACGGCGGCACGGGCGTCGCGCTCGGGCACTTCACGCACCGGGTGCTGGCCACCGGCAAGACGTTCAGCAGCCGCTTCGCCCTGCACGTGACCGTGGACGGCGGGCTGATCACCCGCTACCACATGTTCGAGGACAGCTACGCGATCGCGGAGGCGTTCCGCGGCTGAGGAGCGTCCTCGGCGCGGCTTGCCTCCTCCGCGTCGAGTGCGTCGACCACGGCCGCACCGTGTGTCTCCGCCCATTCGGTCAGCGCGTCGATGGCCGGGAGCAGGGTGCGGCCGAGGTCGGTCAGCGCGTACTCGACCCGCCGAGGCACCTCGGCGTACTCGTGGCGGCGCACCATGCCGAACCGCTCCAGCCGGCGCAGCGTCTGCGTCAGCACCTTGGAGCTGATGCCGCCGATGAGCTCACGCAGCTCACCGTGCCGCCACGGCCGGGGCCCGAGCGCGTGCAGGGCGACCATGCTCCACTTGTCCGCGATCACCTCGAGGGTGAGGCGGGCCGGGCAGTCGGCCAGGAAGACGTCACCGGGACGGTCGAAGCGCACGGCATGTCTCCAGTCAGCTCATGGTTACCGCGAGGTTCGCACGGCGGCTTCTAGCGTAGCCAACACCCGACAAGCGGCAAGGAAGGTTTGAACCCGTGACCACGACCCCCACCGCGGCGGCGGAGCCGAGGCTCGGCCCGAACGCGGGACTGTCCCGCGCCATGGTGGCACTGTTCGCCGTGGCAGCCGGCTTCGCGGTGGCCAACATCTACTACTGCCAGCCGCTGCTCACCGCGATCGCGGACACCTTCGGCGTCGGCAGCGACACCGCGTCGATGATCGTCACCGCCGGCACGGTCGGCTACGCGGCCGGCCTGGCGCTGATCATGCCGCTGGGCGACGTCCTGGACCGCCGCCGGCTGGTGGTGACGCTCCTGCTGATCGTCGCCGGCATGCAGGCGGTGTCCGCCACCGCGTTCTCGGTCGGCATGCTGATCGCCGCCGGCGCGGTCATGTCGCTGACCGCGGTGGTCGCGCCGATCCTCGTCGCGTTCGCGGCGACGCTGTCCACCCCGCAGGACCGGGGCCGGGTCACCGGCTCGGTGATGAGCGGCGTGCTGATGGGCGTGCTGATGGCCCGCACCGGCGGCGGCCTGATCGCCCAGCTCGGCGGCTGGCGCACGGTCTACGCGGTGGCCGCCGTGCTGATGGTGGTGCTCGCGGCGGTGCTCTTCCGTACCCTGCCGCGGCTGGCGCCGACCGCCACGATGCCGTACCCGAAGCTGCTCCGCTCGATCTTCACGATCCTGCGCGAGGAGCCGGTGCTGCGGCTGCGCTGCCTGTACGGCTTCGTCTCCTTCGCCGGGTTCAACGCGCTGTGGACCTCGATCGCGTTCCTGCTCGGCGGCGCGCCCTACTCCTACGGCGCGGGCGTCATCGGGCTGTTCGGTCTGGCCGGCGTGGTCGGCGCGTACGCCGCCAAGGTCACCGGACCGCAGGTGGACCGGGGTCGCGACCACGCGGTCACCGGCGTGCTGCTGGCGCTGATCCTGGTCAGCTGGGGTCTGCTGGGGCTGGCCGGCGGTACGTGGCTGCCCGCGCTGCTGCTCGGCGTCGTGCTGCTGGACCTGGGCGTGCAGGGCATGCAGGTGGTCAACCTCGCGGTGAACTTCCGGCTCCGGCCGGAGGCGCGCAACCGGATCACCACCGCGTACATGACCGCCTACTTCAGCGGGGCGGTGGCGGGCTCGGCCGCGTCGGCCGCCGCGTTCGCCGCCGGCGGCTGGCCCGCGGTGGTCGTGGTGGGCGCCGGGTTCGCCGGGTTCGCCCTGCTGGTCTGGGTCGTCGAGACCGTCCTCACGCGGCGTGCCGCGGGACGATGAGCGGTATGGCGAAGACCGTACTCATCACCGGCGCCACCGCCGGCCTCGGCCGGGCCACCGCGATCGAGCTGCACCGGCGCGGCTGGACGGTGCTCGCCCACGGCCGCAGCGAGGCGAAGCTGGCCGGGCTGCCCGGGGTCACCCCGCTGCTGGCCGACCTCGCCTCGCTGGCCGAGGTGCGCTCGCTGGCCGAGCGGGTGACCCACGTGGACGTCCTGGTCAACAACGCCGCGGTGGGCTTCGGGCCGCCCGGCGGCGCCCGCGAGGTCAGCGTGGACGGCCACGAGCTGCGGATGGCGGTCAACTACCTGGCGCCGGTGCTGCTGACCCGCCTGCTGCTGCGGACGGCCGCGCCGGCCAGGGTGGTGAACGTCGGCTCGCTCGGCCAGGTCCCGTTCGACCCGGCCGACATCGAGTTCACCCGCGGCTACGACGGTGTGCTGGCGTACCGCAGGTCCAAGCTCGCGCTGGTGGCGCACACGTTCGACCTGGCGGAGGAGCTGCGCGGGCGGGGCGTGACGGTCAACTGCGTGCACCCCGCCGGGTTCATGGACACCGCCATGGTCCGGGAGAGCGGCATCACCCCGATGTCCACTGTGGACGAAGGGTTGGCAGCGGTGCTCGCCAGCATCACCGGCCCGGCGGACGACACCGGGCAGTTCTACGCCGGCACCAGGCGCGCCACCGCGCTGGCGCCGGCCTACGACCCAGGCTTCCGCCGGGACCTTCGCGAGGTCACCGAACGGATGCTGACCACACGAGCAGGTAGGGGAACGGAATGACGCAGGAGCTCGTCGACACGGCCACCGAGGGCGAGCGGGTGTTCGCCGCCCTGGCACCGGAGGGCGCGGTGCCTCCGTGGGAGGCGATCGCCGACCTCTCCCCCGCGCTCGGCGCGCAGGTGCGCCAGGGCCTCGGCGCGATCATGGCCCGGCCGCAGCTGGACCTGCGCACCCGGGAGCTGGCCACGGTGTGCATGCTCGCGGCGCTGGGCGGTTGCGAGCCGCAGCTGGAGTTCCACGTCGGCGGCGCACTGCGTGCCGGCGCGACTCCGGCGGAGGTGGTCGAGGCGATCAGCCAGGTGTACCTGTACGCCGGCTTTCCCCGCGCGCTGAACGCGCTGCAGGTGGCGAAGAAGGTCCTCGCCGACCACGGCCCGACCGTTGCCGGCTGACGCCCCGAACGCGTCCCGCGCGGTGGCGGGCGGCTACTGGCCGGCGGCGACGGCGAAGAACAGCAGCTCGCGCAGTTCGGTCCACCGGTCGATCAGGTCGGCGCGGCCGGTGAGCACGTCCGAGACGTGCTGCACGCCGTGAAAGGCCGACACCAGCGTGCGCGCGGCGGCGGCCGGCGAGACACCGGCGCGGAGCTGCCCGGCCGCCTCCGCGTCGGTGAACATCTCGGTCAGGCTCTGGGTCCAGCCGACGTAGGGCCGGGGCAGCGACGCGCCGATCAGGTTCCGCTCCGCCTGCAGCCGGGCGCCCGCCTTGACGACGATGTTGTCCCGGAACTCCCGCGCGACGCGGTTCACCAGGACCTTAATCGTTTCAAGCGGAGGCAGGCCCTCGCTCTTGGCCTCGGCGATGATCTCGGGCCAGCCCGC
This sequence comes from Actinophytocola sp., assembly GCF_045807065.1. Taxonomy (GTDB): domain Bacteria; phylum Actinomycetota; class Actinomycetes; order Mycobacteriales; family Pseudonocardiaceae; genus Actinophytocola. The sequence goes on from NZ_JBJMIE010000515.1 coordinate 20,888, forward strand.
GTAGTGCTGGCGGACCACCTCCAGCGCGATGTCCTCCTTGTTGCGGAAGTGGAAGTACACCGCGCCCTTGGTCATCCCGACCTCATCGGCGATGTCCGAGATCGAGGTGGCGGGGAAGCCCTTGTCGTTGAACAGCCGGGCTGCGGCGACGATGATTTCCGACCTGGTGCGTGCCGCCCGGTCCTGCTGCGGTCGTACCTCGACCGGTGCCCACTCCTCGCTCACCACGCGCGGCGTCGCCGACTTCCCTGTCATCTGATGCCTCCACCGGCCATGCGATACCCGGGTGAAGCATACCTTCCCGAAGGTATATTCTGAGCGCCGGGGAGCCGCCCGGGAGGTGCGGCTAGGGGGATCGATCCGCAGGGATCTCTCATCTGGGGGACTGACACCTTGTCGAGGAGTCTGTTCAGCGCGGGCCATCGCGCCCGAACCGTGCCACGAGAGCTGGTGCACAAGAAGGCCGTCGGCGAGGTACTGCTCACCGGGGCGGCGACGCCGCGGCCGGACGTGTTCACCGTCTTCGCCAAATGGCCGCGACGGCACCGGTTCTACCATCCGGACCCGACCGGGCTGCCCGATCCGCTGCTGTTCGTGGAGACGGTGCGCCAGGCCGGCATCTACCTCTCGCACCGCTACTACCAGGTGCCGCTGGACTTCCGGTTCGTCTTCCAGGAGCTGACCGACCTCACCGTCGACCACCCCGCACCGGCGGCCCACGGCCCGGTTACCGCCACCACGTACTGCCGGCCGACCACCGCCTCCCACGGCCGCTTCGCCGCGAGCATGGACGTCGTGCTGTCGGCCGGCAGCGAGCGGCTCGGCCGGGCGAGCGTGCGTTGGATCGCCCTCCGGGACGCCGCGTACCAACGCATCCGCGGCCGGCGGGAGCGGTCGGCCACGGCTCCGAACACCGGCCGGCTCCTGCGCCCCGCCGAGGTGGGCAGGCTGCGGGACCGCGACGTCCTGCTGCTCGACGACAGTGACAGCGGTGGTTGGCGGTTGCGGTTGGACGAACGGCATCCGTACTACTTCGACCACCCGACCGACCACGTGCCCGGCATGGTGTTGCTCGAAGCGTTCCGCCAGGTCGGCTGGTGCACCGCCGCGAGGATTCTCCCCACTGTACGGCTCATCGGATTGTCCACCGGTTTCCGATCCTTCTGCGAACTGGATGTGCCGGTATTTCTCGACGGCGAGCAAATTCCGGGCGACGAGGTTTCCGTGCGGGTCGTGGCGACCCAGTCCGGCCGCACCGCGGCCACCGGCACGCTGACCTTCGCACCGTGCCATCAGTACACCCCTGACCTGTTCGAACAGTACCGGTAACCCCACTGCCCGAACGATTACATTCGCTGTCGCATCTGACATCTCCGCATGTGGACTCAGCGTCACGGATCAATCGCGCAACAAAACATTCTCCTGAGTATTTATTGATGTTAGGGTTGTGCCCGACGGCGGAACGAGGCACCGCCGCAGGGGATCACGAACGAGGTACGGGACATGCTGACGGGCACGCACATGGGTGGGAATCAGGCCGATCCCGAGTTACGCATAGTGGTGGCAGTGGAGGCGGAGCCACTTGGCCGGCGAGTCGACGAGCTGCTCGCGACGTCACCGCAGGGCGTGACGGTCGGCAGGGTCAACTCGGCGCACGCCGCACCGTCCTCCGTCGACCTCGGCACCGACATCCTGGTGCTGGCGCTGGACGAGATCGACGCGCCGCTGTCCGCGTGGCTGCGCGTCGCGGGGGACCACGGCCTGCGGACGCTGCTGCTGGTCGAGGACGAGGACACGGCGGACCTGAGCGCGGTGGCCGGCATGCGCAACGTCGGTTTCGTGTCGCTCGCCGGGCTGGACGCGGCCGTCCTCGGTGAGGCACTGCGGCGGGTGGCCGGCGGTGAGCTGCCGATGCCGCCGAAGCTGGTACACCGGCTGCTGTCGTCGGTCGCCGAGGTGGAGCGGCAGCGCACACTCCCCCGGCTGACGCCGCGCGAGCAGCAGGCGCTGGTGCTGATGGCGGACGGGCTGAGCAACAAGCAGCTCGGCCGCCGGCTGGCCATCTCCGACCACGGCGCCAAGCGCCTGGTGACAAACATCCTGGCCAAGCTGGACTGTCCGAACCGGACACAGGCGGTCGCACTGGCGCTCCGCGAGGGGCTGTACGACCGGTGCGTCCAGGAGATCGGCCGGCCCGGTGCCGTGCGGGCGGGTGCGGGGAGGCCGGCATGACCGGGCGGCGAGTGGCGTTCTTCGACGTCGACGAGACGCTGTTCGCGGGCAAGAGCATCTTCGAGTTCCTCCGGCACTGGCTGGCGGTCACCGACGGCGACGGCACGCGCTACCGGTCGGTGCGGGCGGCCGCCCGGCGGGACGCGGCCGCCGGCATCCCGAGGGAGGAGCTGAACCGGCGGTTCTACCGGCACCTCGCGGGTGCGTCGCACGCCGAACTGCTCCGCGAGGGTCGGCGCTGGTACGACGGGATCCGCGACAGCCCGACGGGTTTCGTGCGTGCCGGCCTGGACGCGGTCGCCACGCACAAGGCCGAGGGCGACCTCGTGGTGCTCGTGTCGGGGTCGATGCGCCCGATCCTCGGCCCGCTCGCCGCGGACCTGCGTGCCGACCTGGTGCTGTGCACGGAATTGGTGGTGGCCGGCGGACAACTTACCGGCGAGGTCGTCCGCCCGATGATCGGCCCGGCGAA
>NZ_JBJMIE010000516.1:0-3620 GCF_045807065.1 Actinophytocola sp.
CACGCAGTGCGCCGAGCCGACCGACGTGTACGACAACCCGGCGTCGGAGTTCGTGGGTGGGTTCCTGGGCAGCCCGCCGATGAACTTCCTGTCCGGCACGGTGTCCGAGAACGGGCGCGGGCTCGCGCTCACGCTGGGGGACCAGTGGGTGCCGGTGCCGGCGGAGCTGTCCGACTACCGCGACCGCAGGCTGGACCTCGGTGTGCGGGCCGAGTCGCTCCAGGTGGTCGGTGCGGACGCGCCCGAAGCGTTGACGTGCACGGTCGAGGTGTACGAGCCGCTGGGCTCCTCGGTGCTGCTCACCACAGTCCTGAGTGGACAACGGGTGAAGGTGACCGCGCCACCGGGTTTCCGCGCCGCGCCGGGTGACGAGCTGCGCGTGGCGCCCACCCGGACCCGCTGGTACGACCCGGAGACACAACTGCTGCTGGAGGTCCGGTGAGGACGAGCCTGGGACCCGTGCAGCTGGCGGCGAGCGCGGCGTGGACGTTGTCCGGCAACGACATCGGCACGATGATCACGGCCGCGCCCCGGCTGTACCCGCACATGTGGAGCTGGGACACCGCGTTCATCTCCATCGGCCTCGCGCACCTCTCGGCCGAGCGGGCCGCGCAGGAGCTGCGCACGCTGCTGTCCGCGCAGTGGCGCAACGGGATGATCCCGCACATCGTGTTCTCCGAGGGCGCCGGGTACTTCCCCGGGCCCGAGCGATGGGGTGCCGCGGAGCTGAACCCGGACGCGCCGAACGCACCGCGCACGTCCGGCATCTGCCAGCCGCCCGTGCACGCGATCGCCCTGCGGCGCATCGTCGACATCGCCCGCTCGCAGGGTGAGCGGGCGACGGCGTACGAGCTGTTGAAGTTCGCGTGGCCGCGGCTGTACCGGTGGCACGAGTGGCTGGTGCGCCACCGGGACCCGCTTGGCACGGGCATGCTCGCCATCGTGCACGGCTGGGAGTCCGGGATGGACAACTCGCCCCGGTGGGACCTGCCGTACGCCGAGGTGTTCCCCGGTCCCGACCTGCCGCCATACGTCCGGCTCGACCGCGGCCTCGTGGCGCACGCCGACGCCGAACGCCCGAGCGACACCGAGTACGACCGCTACCTGTGGCTGGTCGAGGAGATGCGCAAGGTCCGCTACGAACCGGACGCGGTGGTGCGCACGTCGAGCTTCCTGGTCGGCGACGTGTTCGTGACAGCCCTGTTCGCGCTGGCGAGCGAGGTGCTGGCCACGCTCGGCGAGGAGAGCGAGCAGCCGCCGTGGCAGATCCGGCAGCTGCGCGGCTGGGCACGGCGGTCGCGGGCAGCGGTGGCGGCGTCGCAGGACCCGGAGACCGGTCTCGCCCGCGACCGCGACCTGCGTGGCGACCGGTGGCTGAGCACGTCGACCATCGCCGGGTTCGCGCCGCTGCTGTGCGGCGGGCTGCCGGTGGACGCCCAGAAGGCGCAACTGGCCACGCTGTGCGGCCCGGACTGGGCGGGGCACCCGGCCCTGTTCGCGGCGATCCCGCCGTCGGTGTCCCCGAACGATCCCGGCTTCCGGCCCCGCGAGTACTGGCGGGGGCCGGTGTGGCCGGTCATCGCGTGGTTGTTCGGGTGGGCGTTCGAGCAGCACGGCTGGCTCGCGGAGTCGACGCACCTGCGCGCGGAGTGCCTGCGCCTGGCCGCGGACGGCTCGTTCGCCGAGTACTACCACCCGCTGACCGGTGAGCCACTGGGGTCGCGGCAGCAGTCCTGGACCGCCACCGTGGTGCTGGACTGGCTGCACACCGCCTGAGCCACCGTGGATGGACCCCTTCGAGGCGCGAGCGGCGCCCCGAAGGGGGCTATCCCCGCCGGCGGGACATCCGTGCGGCGGCCGCACCGGAGGCGATGACCAGGATGAGGATCGTCAGGCCCCAGCGGCGTTTCTCCTTCGTCGCCTCGTGGGTCGGCGCCTCCGCCATCGTCGGCGTCTCCTCGATGTGGACGTGCCGTTTCGTGGGCGCGGGCGGCGGCGGCGCCGGGGGCGGCGGAGGTGGCGGGGGTGGGGGTGGTGGCGCCGCCGGCTCGATCGTGGCGGCGGCCGGCGGGACCTGCTGTTGCTGAGGCGATGGTGCCGGCGGCCGTGGCGGCGCCTGGGGTTGGGGTGGCGGGTGTTGTGGACTCGGGGGAGGCGGAGGTGGGGGCGCCTGGGTCGGCGGCGCCGTCGTCGTCGTGACCGGCGGCGGTGTCGGGGGGTGGGAGGACTGCGGTATCACGCAGATCGTGACGTTGACCACGACCGCGACGATCATCCCGATGAGGCAGTTCATCGCAGTCTGTCCAGCGCGGACTCGAAAGCCGTGGGGCTCACGTCCGCCCCGCCGCCGTAGGGGTTCTGCAGCTGCTGCGTGGCGAACAGCAGCAGGGCCATTGCCGCCCCGAGGATCCCCACGATGAAGATGTGCGTCCCGGGTTTGGGGCCGCCGAACAGGATCGGCAGTGCCACCGCGAGCACCGCCCCGGCCAGCAGGGCGAACCACACCACCGAGTTCACGCCCCCGCTCGACGCCGCGTTCAGCCGTTCCTGCCTGGCCTGGTAGACCTGCCACAGCTGGTCGGCGGCGTCGCTCTTCTGGCCGTTGCTCCAGTCGTCGCTCGCCGGGGCGGCGTCCACCTCGGCACGCAGCTTCGCCAGCGTGTTCCAGCCGGTGTCGTCGACGTCCTCGCCCTCGCGCATGCGTGGCCATTCCTCGTCGATCACCTCGCGGGCGTAGGCGCGTGCCTGCGTAGCCACGTCGGATGCGTGCAGCGCCTTCGCCGCCCAGACCGCGGCGACGAGGCTGTCGGCCTCCTTGTAGGAGCCGCCGTCCGCGTCGCTCACGCCGTCGAACAACGAGATCAGCACGAACGCCAGCAACACGGCCTGCAACCCGCCGACGAGCGTGAACACCTGGCCCGCCGCCTCGTTGTTGTCGACCTCGCCCTCGCGCGTGCCGACCCGGCGCGCCAGGAACGCCAGGCCGCCCGCGAGCAGCGCGGCGCCGATGACCCACAGCAGGCCCGTGACATAGATGCTCATGACCAGTCTCGCTTCGTCGCCTCGTCGAGCAGTGCCTCCACGATCTGGCTCTCCGGCACCGTCCGTACCACTTCGCCTCGCACGAAGATCTGCCCCTTGCCGTTTCCCGAGGACACCCCGAGGTCCGCCTCGCGTGCCTCACCCGGTCCGTTCACCACACAGCCCATCACCGCGACCCGCAGCGGCGTCTCGAAGCCGTCGAACGCCGCGGTCACCTGCTCCGCCAGCCGGTACACGTCCACCTGCGCCCGGCCGCACGACGGGCACGACACGATCTCCAGCCGCCGCGGCCGCAGTCCGAGTGACTCCAGTATGGACAGTCCAACCTTGATCTCCTCGACCGGCGGCGCGGACAGCGAGACCCGGATCGTGTCGCCGATCCCGTCCGCGAGCAGCACGCCGAACGCCACCGCGGACTTGATCGTGCCCTGGAACCGCGGCCCCGCCTCGGTCACGCCGAGGTGCAGCGGGTAGTCGCACCGCTCCGCCAGCTGCCGGTACGCCGCGATCACCACCACCGGGTCGTGGTGCTTGACCGAGATCTTGATGTCGCGGAAGTCGTGCTCCTCGAACAGCGA
>NZ_JBJMIE010000517.1:0-2586 GCF_045807065.1 Actinophytocola sp.
GCGCACCGCCCGCGACGCCGGCCGGCCGTCCACGCGCCGCCCGCGGTCCGACGCCGTCCGCGCCAGGCGGCGCGAGCCCGGCGAGCGTGCCGTCCCCAGCAGGGCCCGCTACCTCAGGCGCCGGTGGGTGGCCGCGCTGGTCGTGCTCAGCGTGGTCGCGGTGGCCTACCTCGTCATGTTCACGTCGCTGCTCGGCGTCCGCTCGGTGGAGGTCGTGGGCGTCAAGGAGATCCCCGAGACGGACGTGATCAACGCCGCCGCCATCGAGCACGGCACGCCCATGGTCCGCCTCGACGCCGAGGAGGCCGCCGCCCGCGTCGCGAAGCTGCCGCGTGTCTTCGAGGTGCGCGTGGAGCGGTCCTGGCCGAGCACCGTGGAGATCATCGTCACCGAGCGGTCGCCCGTGGCGGTGCTGCGCGCCGGCGACCAGACCCACCTGGTGGACGGCACCGGCCTCGACTACGCGGCCGTCGCCGTCGCGCCCACCGGCCTGCCCACGCTGGCCATGATCGACGTCCGCCCGGACAACCCGGCCACGAAGGCCGCCGTCACCGTCCTCGGCGACATCCCCAAGCAGCTCAGGACCCAGGTCACCACGGTGACGGCCAACACTCCCGGCGACGTCCGCCTCACCCTCGCCGACGGCCGCCTGATCAAGTGGGGCGACGCCCGCGACAACGCCCGCAAGGCCGCGGTACTCGCCGCCCTGCTGACCCGTCCGGGCAAGACCTACGACGTCGCCACCCCGGACTTCCCGACCGTCGCGGGATAACTCGCTCGAAGGGGACCGGTGCGTCGGGCACACTGCGCCGCATGACGACCAGGCCCGACCCGCCCAAGCTCGGCGGCGAACGCGAACAGCTCGACGGCTTCCTGGACTTCCTCCGCGGTGCCGTCGTGCTCAAGGCCACCGGCCTCACCGACGAGCAGGCGCGCCGCCGGCTCGTGCCCTCCGAACTGACCACCGTCGCCGGTCTGGTGGCCCACCTCACCTACGTGGAGCACTACTGGTTCGCCGTCGTGCTCGACGGCGAACCGGACCCGTGGCAGGACCTGTTCGCCGAGGACGTCGACGCCGAGTTCCGGCTCGGCACGCGTACCCCGATCGAGCGGCTGGTGGCCGACTACGAGGCCGAGTGCGGGCGGAGCCGGGAGGTGGCCGCCCGGCTGGACCTGGACGCCACCGGCACGACGGCGAAGGGTGAACCCGTGAACCTGCGCTGGGTGATCGTCCATATGATTGAGGAGACCGGGCGTCACGCGGGGCACCTCGATCTGCTCCGCGAACTCCTGGACGGCAGCACCGGCGAGTAGTTGGCTCGGGTGAATGGGGCACACAACACCGCAACTACACGGCGTGGCGGCTGGAAACGGGAACGGTCCATGCTTACCGTCCTGATCGACGCCGGAGCTTGACATAACTCTAAGTCTCTCGTAGAGGTTTAGGGTTTCAGGTCTTGCGACGGCGGTCGGGGACAGCACAAGGCTTCAGATCATGGAAGGCGGTCCGATGACGCCCCCGCACAACTACCTGGCGGTGATAAAGGTCGTCGGCATCGGCGGCGGTGGGGTGAACGCCGTCAACCGCATGATCGAGGTCGGCCTCAAGGGTGTCGAGTTCATCGCGGTGAACACCGACGCCCAAGCACTGCTGATGTCCGATGCCGACGTCAAGCTCGACATCGGCCGTGAGCTCACTCGCGGTCTCGGCGCCGGCGCCAACCCGGAGGTCGGCCACAAGGCCGCCGAGGACCACCGCGAGGAGATCGAGGAGGTCCTCAAGGGGGCCGACATGGTCTTCGTGACCGCCGGCGAGGGCGGCGGCACCGGCACCGGCGGCGCGCCCGTCGTCGCGTCGATCGCCCGCAAGCTCGGCGCCCTGACCATCGGCGTGGTGACCCGGCCGTTCGCCTTCGAGGGCAAGCGCCGCGCGCGGCAGGCCGAGGAGGGCATCACCGAGCTCCGCAACGAGTGCGACACGTTAATAGTGATTCCCAACGACCGGCTTCTGCAGCTCGGTGACATCGGCGTCTCGCTGATGGACGCGTTCCGCTCCGCGGACGAGGTGCTGCTCTCCGGCGTCCAGGGCATCACCGATCTCATCACCACGCCGGGTCTGATCAACCTGGACTTCGCCGACGTCAAAAGCGTCATGTCCGGTGCGGGCAGCGCCCTCATGGGCATCGGCTCGGCACGTGGCGAGGGCCGGGCGGTCCAGGCCGCGGAGAAGGCGATCAACTCGCCGCTGCTGGAGGCGTCGATGGACGGCGCCCACGGCGTGCTGCTGGCCATCGCCGGCGGCTCCGACCTCGGTCTCTTCGAGATCAACGAGTCGGCGACGCTGGTGCAGGAGGCCGCGCACCCCGAGGCCAACATCATCTTCGGCACGGTCATCGACGACTCGCTCGGCGACGAGGTCCGCGTGACGGTCATCGCGGCCGGCTTCGACAGCGGCACGCCGACGCACAAGAAGCTCGACCCGACGATGGTCGGCTCGCGCCACACGACGGTGGCCCCGGCCCAGTCCGGACAGGTCAACACCCCGGCCCGCCCGGAGCCCCCCCCCACCTTACCCTTACAAACCAC
>NZ_JBJMIE010000518.1:0-5792 GCF_045807065.1 Actinophytocola sp.
ACAAACATTCACAACACCACGCACAACCTATATGCTACCGGGTGCCTGGAACGTGCCCGGGCCACCGCCGTGCGCCACGGCCTGCCGCTCTGGGAGATCCACGCGCTGGTCCGCCTCGGCAACGACGACGCCCTGCGCGACGGCCGGCTCGAGCGGCTGGAACAGGCCCGCACGCAGGCCACCCTCGTCGGCGCCATCACCGCCCGCTACCAGGCCGAGCAGAGCATCGCCCTGTACACGACCCTCAAGGGCGACTACGGCACGGCGGAAAAGCTCGTCGAGGAGGTCTACGACGCCGCCGCGCGACTGAAGCTGGTCGGGTGCGTGCACTACGTGCTGCTCGTCCGCGCGGTCCTCGCCGGCCACCGCGGGCGCCGCAAGGAGATGGACGAGGCCCTCGCCACCTTCCGCCGCTGGGACGGCGACACCCAGCCGCTGCACGTGCCCAGGATCTACGGACTCGCGCGGGCATTCTGCGCGTTGCTGGAGGAGAACCGGTCGCGGGCGGTCGCCGAGCAGGCCGCGGCGCTGCGCGCCGAGGACGCCACCCCGACGGTGTACCACTCGGGCGGCCGCTACGGGCTCAACCTGCTGCTGGGCGCCCTCAGCGGCGCCATCACCCGGCCCGAGTTCGACGCCATCGTGTCATCGCCGGGGGCGGGGTTCCGGTGGGACCGGATGTTCGCGCTGTTCGGTCAGGCCGTGCTCGCCGGTCGCGCCGGCGGCGCGGACGAGGCGGTCGCCGCGGTCGACGAGGCGATCACGGTCGGCGCCCCGTACGCCATGGGCCGCCGCCTCGGCCTGCGGCTCGTCGCCGAGGCCGCGCTGGCCGACGGCTGGGGCCGGCCCATCGACTGGCTGCGGGAGGCGGAGGACTACTTCCACGCCGCGGACATCCCCGCCGTCGCGAGCGCCTGCCGCGCGTTGCTGCGCCACAGCGGAGTCCGGGTCGCCCAACGCCGCAGCGGCGTCACGGAGATCCCCTCGGCGCTGCGCTCGGCCGGGCTGACCGTCCGCGAGTACGAGGTGCTGCGGCTGCTCGCCGACCGGCTCGGCAACCGCGAGATCGCCGACCGCCTGCACCTGTCCACCCGCACCGTCGAGAAACACGTGTCGAGCCTCATCACCAAGACCGGCCTGCCGAACCGGATCGCGCTGTCGGAGTACGCCGTCAATACCGCCGGCCGCGCCTGACCACGACACGCCGCACCCAATACCCGGCGCTGACCGGATCGTGCGCGAGAATCAAGTGGCACGACGCGGAACGCGAGTGTCGGATCAAGTAGGGAGATCGTGTGGACCAGCTGGCACCCCTGATCGACCCCATCCCCGTCCCCACGTTCGTGTCCGTGCTCTGCGAGTGGCTGCAGGACGCGCACGACGCCGCCGCCGACCTCCAGCGCGTCCGCCTGGCCGGGCCGCGCGGCAACTGGAACAACAGCCACAGCTTCGGCACCGACCGCTACCAGTTCCTCGTCCGCACCGCCGGGTCGCTCACCGCCCAGCTGCCGGACCTGCAGGTCGAGACGGCCTTCCAGACGGTCGCGCTGAAACTGCCCCGCGTGGGCATCTACCAGATGCAGGTCAACGGCGGCCCCACGGGCTCGCTGGCCGACGCGAGCGACCTGCGCCGCGAACTGCTCGGCGCCAACGACCACCCCGGTCTGTTCAGCAGACCCGAAGCCCTCTTCGGCGACCGGCGGCGACTCACCCTGGTCTGGACCGGCAGCGAGCAGCACGGGCTCACCGGCGCGTGGATCGGCCAGGGCGAACTGGTCGACAGCCGCATCGACTGGATCTGGCGCGAGAGCCTGCTCGACGTCACCGCCGCCGCCGGCGTGCCCCGCCAGACCGGACCGCTCGACCCGACGATCTTCGACCTGTCCGAGCCCACGCTGCCGCTGCGCCCCCGTACCCCGGACGAGGATCGCCGGTCCGGCTGACCCCGCCCCGAAGATCACCACTCTCCGTGCTGGGCCACCATGGCACGGACCACCCCCCTGCCCTTCAGGAGTACCGCCGTGCACCCGGATGCCTTCGCCGTCGCGCGGGCATTCGCGCCGGCCCGGCTCACCATGGCCCGCGAGCTGGCCGGCCTGCGCAAACGCGACCTCGCCGACGCCATCGACCGGACCGCGGCGGCGGTGTCCCAGTACGAGCTGGGGCAGTCCAGACCCAGCGGCGAGACCCTGGACCGCTGCGCCGACGCGCTCGGGGTGCCCGTCTCGTTCTTCACCACCGGCCGCCCCCACCTGCGCCTGGACACCGCCAGCGCGCACTTCCGGTCCCTGCGGTCCACCACCGCCCTGAAACGGCAGCAGGCGCTCGCGCACGTCGAGCTGCTGTGGGAGCTGATCGACCAGCTCGACCAGGTCGTCGAGTTCCCCACCGTCGACCTCGGCCTGCCGCTGGGCACACCCGCCGGTGACCCGGCCGCGACCGCCGGCCTGCTCCGCCGGGCCTGGGAGGTGCCCGCCGGCCCGGTCGCGCACCTCGTCCGCCGCCTGGAGACCCGCGGCGTCGTGCTCACCCAGCTGCCCGCCGTGGACGCCGAGACCATCGACGCGTTCTCCGCCGCACCGCTCGACCGGCCCCTGATCGTGCTGTCCCACAAGGGGAACCCGATGCGGCAGCGGTTCTCCGTCGCCCACGAGCTCGGGCACCTGCTGCTGCACCCCGAACCCGCGCCCGGCTCCCGCGTGCACGAACGCGAGGCCAACACCTTCGCCGCCGAGCTGCTCATGCCCGCCGGCGAGATCCGCGACCGGCTCCCCACCCCGGTCGACCTCACCGCCCTCAAGGAGACCGCCGACGGGTACGGCGTGTCCGTCGCCGCCCTCGCCTACCGCGGCAAGGACCTGCGCGTGTACAGCGAGTCCACCCTGCGGCGGATCATGGCCACGCTCACCCAGCTCGGCTGGCGCACCGACGAACCGGTCGGCGCCCGCTACCCCGGCGAGCGCCCCGAGCTTCTGACCAGGGCCGCCGAGCTGGCCGCGGCTCACGGCCTGCCGCTGCCCGTGCTCGCCGAGCGGCTGCACCTGCCGCTGCCCCGCCTGCGTGAACTGCTCGGCATGCCCGCCCCCCGACCCCACCTCCGCCTCGTGCACGGCGGCCAGGCGACACCTGGGTCACCATCTGTTCATGAGCCGTCCATAATCTGGCGGTGATCACGGATGGGAGTGGCAGCGCATGCGACTACGACTGAAGCCTCGGGACACGAAGTTCTTCGACCTGTTCAGCGACGCGGGCGCGAACATCCTCGCGGCGACCGGTGTGCTGTGCGAGTTCGTCACCGCGCCCACCGACCACCGCGACGAGCTGGCCCGGCGCATGCACGAGGCCGAACACGCCGGTGACGACACCACCCACGCCATCATGGAGCAGCTCGACCGGTCGTTCGTCACGCCGTTCGACCGCGAGGACATCTACCGCCTCGCGGTCCGGCTCGACGACGTCATCGACTACATGGACGCCGCCGTCGACCTCACCGCCCTCTATAACCCCGAGGCGCTGCCGGACAACATCCGCCTGCAGGTCGACGTCCTGGAACGGTGCGCCAAGCTCACCGCCGACGCCATGCCCCGGCTGGCGACGCTGCGCAACCTGCGGGACTTCTGGGTGCAGGTCAACGAGCTGGAGAACGAGGCCGACCAGATCTACCGGCGGCTGCTGCAGTTCCTGTTCGACGGCAGCCACGACCCGCTGACCGTCATGAAGCTCAAGGAGATCGTCGACCAGCTCGAGTCGGCGGCCGACGCGTTCGAGCACGTCGCCGACGTCGTCCACAGCATCGCCGTGAAGGAGTCCTGATGGTTCGCTCCGCACGCTCGGTGAACGGGTCCTGACGAGTGGACTGGCTCGCGCTGATCCTCGTCATCGTCCTCGCGGTGGGGTTCGACTACACCAACGGCTTCCACGACGCCGCCAACGCGGTCGCGAGCGCGGTGTCCACCAGGGCGCTGTCACTGCGGGGCGCGCTCACCCTCGCCGCGGTCATGAACCTGATCGGCGCGCTGGCCGGCACCGGCGTCGCGGTCACCGTCGCGAAGGGCATCATCGACACTCCGCACTCCGGGCACGGCATGGCGGTGGTCGGCGCCGCGCTGATCGGCGCCATCGCCTGGAACGTCACCACCTGGTACTTCGGGCTGCCGTCCTCGTCGTCACACGCGCTGATCGGCGGCATGGTGGGCGCCGCGCTCGCGTCCGCGACGACCGTGCACTGGCGGGGCGTGGTGGAGAAGGTCCTCATCCCGATGGTGGTGTCACCGGTGGTCGGCCTCACGCTGGGCTACCTGGTGATGATCGGGCTGCTGTGGCTGTTCCACCGGGTGAACTCCCACCGCGCCGACCGGTTCCTGCGCCGCGCGCAGCTGGTGTCCGCGTCGAGCCTCGCCCTGGGCCACGGGCTGCAGGACGCACAGAAGAGCATGGGGATCATCGTGCTCGCACTGGTCGTCACCGGGCACCAGAGCGACTACCACGTGCCGCTGTGGGTGATCCTGCTGTGCGCGACCGCGCTCGCCGCCGGCACCTGGTCCGGCGGTCTGCGGGTCATGCGCACCCTGGGCAGGCGGATCTTCCACCTCACACCCGGACACGGCTTCGCGGCGGAGGTCTCGGCGTCGTCCGTGCTGTACCTGACGGCGTTCGTGTTCGCGGCACCGGTGTCCACCACGCACGTGGTCACCTCGGCGATCATGGGGGTGGGCGCGACACGCCGACGCAAGGCGGTGCGCTGGTCGGTCGCCGGTGACATCGCGATCGGCTGGGTGCTGACGTTCCCGGGCGCGGCCAGCGTCGCGGCCCTCGCCTACACGGTGCTCAACCTGCTCTGACCCCGACCGCGGCGCGGACCGGACCAGGCGCGCCGGCCCGCCGGGCGCGGCCAGGGCCGATCCCGCGGCCGGCTAGCGGGTATTCCGCACAGGGGCCGCTGACCTGCGGCGACTACCTCGCCGGGCACTCGGTCGGCGAGGTCGCCGCCCACGTCGCCGGCGTGTTCTCGCTGGCCGACGCGGCGCGCCTGATCAGGACTGCTCCGGCTCACGCTCGTGATCAGCCGACACTCGATCGGGTGCGGAAACGGGCTAGCCGGGTATTCCGCACATGGACCGCTGGCCTGCGGCGATGATCGGGACGCTGCTCTGGCTCAAGCTCGTGACCAGCCAAAACTCGATCATGTACGAAAAACGGGGCTAGCCGCAACGCCGGTCGGTTAGATGCTCGGCAGCCGGCTTGTTGATCTTGATCGCGTCCGTTTTCGCTGGTCGCCGATCGCGAAGTTGATCTGGGTCGGCCTAACCGACCGGCATTGGGGCTAGCCGGTCCGGTCGGTGAGCAGCTCCGCCAGCAGCCGCGTGCGCAGGTCCTCCGCCGGGACGTCGGGTACGAGCAGGACGTCCCGCAGCGCGGTGGTGGTGGCCCTCAGCCGGGCGAGGTCCCGCTGCGCGGCGACCGTCGCGGCGTTCCCCTCGGCGGTCAGCCGGTCTGCGTGCGTCTTCGCGGCGGCCGCCTCGGTTCGCGCGCGGTCCAGGTCGTTCTTCGTCGCGTCGAGTTCGGTACGGGTGCTGCTCAACGCGGCGGCCAGGTCGGTTTCCCGAGTGCGCGTCCGGGCGAGTTCGGCGCCGGACTCCTCGACGGCGCGCTGGTGGTCGGCCACGACGACGCGCAGGTCGTCGAGTGCGACGCGGGCGGCGTCGCGTTCCGCACGGGTGGCGGCCAGCTTCTCCGTGGCCGTGGCCAGGGCCTTCTCGACGGCCTCGACGCGGTCGCGTTCCTCGCGGACG
>NZ_JBJMIE010000519.1:0-4690 GCF_045807065.1 Actinophytocola sp.
CAACGCGACCCCGGTGGCCTGGGTCCAGTTCACGTCACTGCAGCAACCCGTGTCGTACACGGACTGAAGCTGGTTGTTGACCTCGACCCACACCCTCAGTCGATCGTCGTGCACACCGGCGAACTGGTACGTGCCATCGACCGGTGGAGTGAAGTAGCCTTCCCAGCGGACCACGAACCAGTCCGGGTCCAACGCCGGCGCGTACGGCGACGCGGTGCCGAAGTCCACGTTCACCTGCGGCTCCGTCCGCACCAACGCCGGCTGCTGCCCATCAGCGATGTTCCCGTTGTGCGACAGATCCGCAAAGTACGAGGCGCGGAGCCCCTTGGCATCCTGCTGCTGGGAGTTGTAGCTGAACGTCAAACCAGCGGTCCCACCGACCGTGGTGAACGTCGGCGACGCCTGCGAGGTCATCACGTTGCCGTTGGCCAGGTTCACCGTCACCGGACCAAGACCATCCGAGGGGGCAGGCCCCTTGTCCCCGACACGCTGGTCCACCCGGAAATGCCCCACATATGGCTGGGTGACCAAGGAGACGCCGCTGTACGTGCTCGCCTGCCACGTGTACGCGACACCGTCCTGCAACACACCCGACGGGACCGTCCATGTCGGACTGATCTGGCAGCCGGACTCGACCACCACACCCGACTTACCGTCGTTGCCCGTGGCCACCCGGAAGCAGTACTTCACAGCCTCGCCATCCTGATCACTCACCGGATTCACGGCCAGCGTCGGCGTGAGCGTGGTCTGCACACTGTTGTCCGGCGGCGCGATCTGGATCGGCGCGGGCGGCGCGTGCCCGAGATCCACCGTCAGCGTCACGGCCAGGTTCTTGTAGGTCCACACGTTCGCGATCTCCGCGCCCACCAGCATGAAATACGGGCGGTTGTCGCGATTCGCGACCGCTGTCGCGATGTCCTGAGTCAGACGGGAATCCGAGAAACTGCCGACCTGACCGACATACGCACTCGCCAGCCCGACACCCAAACCGTTGAAGTCAAACGCCGTCGCGTGATACAGGTCCGCGTTGTAGGTCTTGTCCACCCCCACCGGCGTGCGCGTGTTACTCACATCCATCCGCGCCCCGACCACCGTCTGCCCAAACATCGACGAATAGTCGAAATGAAAGACACTGCGCCACACCGCACCGCCATCAAGCGGATTACCGATCTTCAAACCACAGTTCGTACACGTCGCCCCATCCGACTTGTACGAAAACGACTGGTCATCACCCGTGGCAAAGGTCGGATCCACACTCACCGGATACACCCGCGCCGGGTCGCGCAACCACGCCTCGTCCACCGACACCGTCAGAACCCAGCCATCCCCGGCCGGCTCGAGTTCGTACCGGCCACCGGTCACCGCCGGCGGGTGGTCGGCGGAACCCGAGGAATCCCATGTCACGATCGGCGGCATCATCACCACCGTCTTGCTAGCCGCGTCGGTGAACACGACCGAACCGTCATCCGTGAGCCGCGGCGTCAAATCCTCCGTGCCCAGCTTGAACCGCCACGACGAACGGCCCTTCTCCGGAGCCTTGCGCAACACGATGGTCTCTTTGACCGAACCCGCCGTGACCTCGTACCCCAGGTCGGTGTTCGGCAGCACACCGGAGTAGCCCACCTTGCTATCCGACGCGCGAGCCGCACTGTTCGCGGCATGCTCAAGCCCCAGCCAGGCACGCTTGCCATCCACCTCCACCGACAACAACTTCGCGTCGTCCGCACGCCCACCCAACGACGCGTTCAACGGATGCCGCTTCGCCTCCAGACGCCCGTTCTTCCTCGTCAGACCCGTGTCCACCGGATGCCAGGCACCCCCGGAATCCTTCACGTTCAACGGCTCACTCGACTGACGCACAGTCCGAGTACCATCCGGATTCTCGAACTCCGTCGCGAACATCGACCGCGACACTGGCTCCGACCGATCCGCGTCGAAATGACCCCCGTCCCTAACCTCGAACGGACTGAAATCAGCACCCGGATCCGCCGGCGCCATCGCCTGTGGCGCCGGCACCATCCCCGGCAACAACGGCACATCCCGCGGATCTACCGCACGCGACGGCGCCTCCGCCGACGCGGGAATCGCCGCTTCCACAACGGACAGGGCCAACCCGACGATCAGCGCCAGCATCAGCACCCGAAACTGACGTGCGCGCATGCCAAAACAAGCGAAGAACATCACAACCCCCAGAAAGGCTCACGCGGACCCCGACTCCCCGCAAGACCAGAAGAAACTAGATCACACAATCCCGGATGACACCGGCAAATGTCACTCCTCCGAACGACGCAATCACGATGCGCATCGACGGCTACGCCGAACGGAGGGTCTGTCCTGCGATCGGCCCACCGGCCACCACCTCACCGTCGTCGGCGACGCCGGCCTCTACCTCTTCGCAGTACATGACCCAGACGCGGCGGATACACGTGGTCGGTGACAACACGGCCACCACGGTGGGCAGTGCGGGTGTCAAGGTATATCCGTGACGTCGACGCCGACATCCGCAGCACCTCCGAGCTGGGCCGTGGATACAGTCCCCCACCTGGCCACGCCCCAGGGCACCCGATTCGCGTTCGTACAGGGAGCGTTCTCATCCTGCCGGTGACCTCGTCGTTCTGTAGCGAGTGGATGCCTTTGGGCCAGCCAGCCGGCGCGGTGCGGGCTGCAGCGCCACCTCACCCACGACGAGATCCGCGCTGTTGGCTGGATCGACGAGCACGGCTGCCCGGCCGACTACTTCAAGACCCCCGCGCAGGGCGCCGCGACCCAGGTGGGGGCTGCCGTGACGGAGGACCTTGGCGGTGCACACTGCGTGGACTGCGCGGTCACTCCATTTCGCGCCAACCCAGCCGACGCCGCCCTCCTGTGAGGCCATGTCGGCGACCCTGACCGGGCTGCCCGACTCGCTCGAGTGATGCGAGGCCGTCGACCGTTGCGGTCCGGCGCTGCGCGGATCGCAACCAGTCGGTCACCCACGCACGGCCGGCGCGTTGCCGCGGTGCGAGGATGCTGCCGGCTTGACCGTAGCGGCAGCGCCTGCCGCCTGGCGCGGCTCTGCCCGCGGACCGTGGGAGGCAACACTCACCGAAACGATGATAGGGTTTACGGCGTTGAAGCTTCTGCCACGGTGCAACCGGCCTGGCCGGTGCCGGATGGACATCCCACCGCGGAAGGTCGCGTTGGCGGTCAGCGGTCTGCTGATCGCGTCATTGCTGGCCGGTGCCGGCACGATGGCGACCATCGTCACCGTGGCCGTTGTCTCGACGGACCGGTCATCTTCCCGACCACGGGTCTCGCGGTCACCGGGCTGTTGTCCTGGATCACCGTGCCAGAGCTCGTCCTCCGGCGACTGCCGTCCCGGTACCGTTCCCTGACCCTGCCGGTGATCGTACTCGTGACAGCCGCCGTCGCCGCCCGCGTTGCTGGTGTCCCTACCCGACGATCGCCTGCCAGAAACCAGCGTCGCGGATACCCGGTACTGGAGCCTCCCTGGCGGCTCGCGACTGGCCTATGTGCACATTCCCGGGAAGGACCGCACCACACCACACCGGTCGTCGTGCTCCACGAGGCCCGGGCATTGCCGACCTGCCAGGGCTGAGCCGCTTCTTCCAGCCGCTGGCGGCGTTAGGTTACGACGTCTACGTCTACGACGAACTCGGCGCCAGCCGCTCCGCTCGAAGTGAGAACCCGCGAGCGTACGGCATCGAGTGCGACGTCGCTGATCTCGAGGAGGTACGCCACACCATCGGTGCCGAGAGGATGATCCTCATCGGCCACTCATACGGCGGCACCCTCGCAGCCCACTACCTGGCCGCGTATCCCATCCGCGTCACGAGGTTGGTGCTCAGCTCACCCGGCCCGCTCGACCCGGCCGATACCAGCGAAAATGCCGCTACCTCGCGCCTTCTGCTGTACCGTCGCCTCGCGGCCGCGCGCGTTGCTCACCTATGCGCTGCTGCACGTGAACCCGGCTGCCGCACACGCGTACTTCCCGGACGCCGAAGCCCGCAACGACACGATTCTGCACCTCGCCGACGCGGGCCTGCATTGCACCCGGGCGCAATTGGCAGCCGATGACCCAAGAGTCTGGCTTCTACGCGCAGCAGTACCCGCAGTCCGCCACGGCACCGGCGGCGCTCGACGTCCGCCGCAACCCCGCCGGCAACCCGACCCCCGCGCTTCTCCTCAAAGGCCGTTGCGACTACCTCTCATGGCACGCGGCCGTCGAATACCGGCAGGTCCTGCCCCACACCACCGTGCTGTACCTCACCGGCTCCGGGCACAACACCTACCAGGACGAACCCAGGGCTGAGGCAAAGTCGCGTTTCAGCTGGTTGAGATCAGTGGGCTGGGCCTGTGCGGCGGTCAGGGACGTCACCGCATATACCGTCTCGCGGGTCGCGCGTTGGTGCCGCCCTTGCGTTTGCGGGTCCGCACGATCTGGACCGCCTGGGCGGCGTGCGGAAAGATGATCCCGGCGGCGATGGTGACGACCTTGTAGGTGCGGGTCACCGTGCGGCCGTGGCCGGTGTCGCCCGTTCAGGTCGTAGGACCAGCGCAACGGACCCCCGCTGGGCTGCCGCAGCTCGGTGGCGTTTCCCGCGGCGTCGTAGGAGTAGCCGAGCTCGCCGCCGGCCGTGACCGTGACCGTGACCGAGACCGAGACCGAGACCGAGACCGAGACCGAGAC
>NZ_JBJMIE010000520.1:0-12672 GCF_045807065.1 Actinophytocola sp.
CAGCCGGATCGGCGGCTCGGAGTTCGCGGCGGTGATCAGCCGTTCCAGGACGTTCCTGCGTCGCGGCCACCCGGTGGGGACCGGCTCGGTCCAGGCCAACGCCTCCGCCAGCACGGCCTTCGCGAGTGGGCCCGGCTCGCCCGGCCCTTCCAGCTGCCGCAGCGTGGACCGCACCGCCTGGCGGCCGATCCAGAACGCGGAGCCCTCGTCGCCGAGCAGCCAGCCCCACCCGCCGCACAGCGCCACCTTGCGGTGGTCGACGATCCGCGCGGCCACCGAGCCCGTGCCGCCGATGATCACCGTGCCGGCGGGGGAGGGGGTCGCCGCGGCGAACGCCACCTCCGCGTCCGACACCACCTCGATCGGGCACGCCACGCCGACGCGCCGCAGCGCGGACTCGAACACCGACTGGATCGCCGGGTCGGTGAACTTGCTCGCGCCGGCCATGCCGAGCAGGCACGCCACGACCGGGGCCCCGGCGGGCACCGCGGCCGCGATGGCCTCCGCCACCCGCCCCGCCGCGACGTCCGGCGGGTGGGAGTTGGGGTTGCCGCCCCCGGACCTGCCGCGCCCGGCGACCACCCCGTCCGACGAGACCGCGACGGCACGGGTCGAGGTGCCGCCGATGTCGACACCCACGGCGACCGCGCTCACGACTCTCCCTCGCCGGCTCCGAGGAGCCGCTCGCGGTCGCCCTGTGTTCGATGGTTCGTTCGGCGAACTGCGCTCACGACTCCCCCTCGCTGGCTGCGGGGAGCCCTGTGTTCGATGCTCCGCAGGCCGCGCTCACGTCACCATCCCCGGTCCCGGTTCCATCAGCACGTTGTCGGCCGTCATGGTGCCGCCGCACTGCGTGCAGCCCACGATCGCCGTCGCCGCGGCCTCGCCGCAGTCCAGGTGTCTCAGCAGGCGGGGCGGCCCGGCCGA
Source organism: Actinophytocola sp. (assembly GCF_045807065.1). GTDB lineage: Bacteria > Actinomycetota > Actinomycetes > Mycobacteriales > Pseudonocardiaceae > Actinophytocola. The sequence continues at coordinate 928 of NZ_JBJMIE010000520.1, forward strand.
GTCGGCAAGCCACTGATCACCCCAGCGGATGATGGCCGCGATCACCGGGAAGAAGTCCCGCCCCATCTCGGTCAGCGGGTACTCGTACCGCGCGGGCCGGTCCTGGTAGCGGACGCGGTCGAGCAGGCCCGCGCCCGTCAACCGGTCCAGCCGCTCCGTGAGTGTGTTCCGCGCGATGCCCAGCTCGGCCTGGAACCGGTCGAACCTGCGTACGCCGTTGAACGCCTCACGCATGATGAGCAACGTCCACTGGTCCCCCAGCAGGTCCATCGTTCTTGCGATGGAACACGGCCAGCGGGCAAACGATGTCCTTCGCACCTGGAAAGTCTAGGGGGGAGTGGCTACACAGTGCGAGTGACCTTGTGCAGTCCGCGAGGATTGTCGGGGTCCACGCCCCGTGCCAGGGACAGCCCGAGGGCGAGCCGTTGCAGCGGCAGGATTTCCAGGACCGGCGCGACCTCCTCGGCCGTCTCGGGGACGGCGACCCGGAGATCCGCCGGTGTGTCCGCGGCGGCCGAACCCACCGCGAGCACGGCCGCGCCCCGGTCGTGGACGGTCTGGACGACGTCACGCAGGGCCGTGCCGCCGTGGCCCCTGCTCGTCACCGCGACCACCCCGGTGTGCTCGTCGATGGCCGCGACCGGGCCGTGCAGCAGGTCCGCGCCGCTGTACGCGCGGGCGGCGAGGTAGCTGGTCTCGGCGAGCTTCAGCGCGGCCTCGGCGGCGGTCGCCGACGAGTAGCCGCGACCCGTCGTCACCACGCGTTCGATCGCCCGGAACCGTTCCACGGCGTCCTCCACCGGCGCGGTGAGGGCGGTGGAGGCCAGCTCGCCGATGCCCTGGACCGCCTCGGCCGAGCCGCCGCGGACCGCGTCGACCAGCAGGTACAGCGACAGCAGGGTCGCCGAGTAGGTCTTCGTCGCGGCCACCGCCAGCTCGTCGCCCGCCTTGATGTCGACCGACAGCTCCGCCGCGTCCGACAGGGGCGAGGACGGCGTGTTCGTGACGGCCACGGTCAGCGCGCCCTGTGCCCGCGCGGCCTCGGTCGCCGCGACCAGGTCGGGGGAGCCGCCGCTCTGGCTCACGGACAGGTACAGCACGTCGGTGAAGTCCGGGCGGGCGCCGTACAGCGTGGTCGTCGACGGGGAGACCAGACCGGCCGGCAGCTGGAGCAGCACCTCGATCAGGTACTTCGCGTAGAGGGCGGCGTGGTCGCTGGACCCCCTGGCCGCGAGCAGCGCGAACCGCGGTCTCCGCGCGGCGATCAGTGAAGCCACGGAGGCGAAGTCGCCCTGCCGCGCCACCAGCGAGTCGAACACCGCCGGCTGCTCGGCGATCTCCGCGGCCATCCGCGACCCAGCCATCAGGCCTCCCAATTCTCCATTAGGTCTAGACCAATCATGGTAGAGCGGTATGGTGTGCTCTCGCCACGGGTGTCACGGTATTCCCAAAAACGGCAGGGCCGATCGCGCTGGTGGCCTCGGGACGGCATGCTGTACCAGGGAAGTCGTTGGAGGAGGAGTCATGCTCGAAACGTCGGCCGAACCGGAGCCCGACGCCGGCACCCGCGCCATGCGCGAACCCAAGTACTGGGGCCTCAAACGGCACCTGCTGGACCTGCTCGCCGCCCTGCCGCCGGGGTCGCCGATCCCGACCGAACGTTCGCTCGCCGCGCAGTTCGACGTCTCGCGAACCACCGTCCGACAGGCACTGGCGGACCTCACGGTAGAAGGCCGGCTACTGCGCGTGCAGGGCAAGGGCACGTTCGCCGCGGAACCCAAGGTGGCGCAGCGGTTGCAGCTCTCCTCATACACAGAGGACATGCGGGCGCAGGGTCGGGAGCCGTCCTCCAAGCTCATCGACGTCGTCGAGATCCCGGCGGAAGGCGAGCTGACCACATTGCTCGGCGTCCGCTCGGGCGCGAAGGTCCTGCGCATGCAGCGCCTGCGCCTCGCCGACAACGAGCCGATGGCCATCGAGACCACGCACCTGCCGCTCGGCCGGTTCCGCGGTCTGCGCAAGTACCTGCAGCCGGGCGGTTCGCTGTACCAGGTGCTCAAGGAACGGTTCGACGTCGAGATGGGACACGCCGAGGAGACCATCGAGACCGCGCTCGCGGGCCCGCACGAGGCCGAACTGCTCGGCGCGGACGTCGGCATGCCGATGCTGCTGCTGTCCCGGCACTCGTTCGACACCGCCGAACGCCCGGTGGAGTGGGTCCGTTCGGTCTACCGGGGCGACCGGTACAAATTCGTGGCGGAGCTGAACCGCCCAACCTGACGATCTTGTCGGCGCTTTGGCGGATACTGCGGCCATGGACAACGGTGCGGTTCGCTGGGGGACGGGGACGGCGCGCGGGGTGCTGGCCGCGACCATCCTCGGCTCCGGCATGGCCTTCCTCGACGGCACGGTGGTCAACATCGCCCTGCCGCGGATCGGCGATGAGTTCAACGCGGGGGTCGCCGGGCTCCAGTGGATCCTCGACGGGTACATGCTCACGCTGGCCGCGTTGATCCTCGTAGCGGGCTCGCTCGGGGACCGCTACGGGCGCCGGAAGATCTTCCAGCTGGGTGTCGTCTGGTTCGGCGTCTCGTCCGTCCTGTGCGGCGCCGCGCTGAACACGGAGATGCTGGTCGCCGCGCGGGTGCTGCAGGGCGTCGGCGGCGCGCTGCTCGCGCCGGGCTCGCTCGCGATCATCCAGTCGTCGTTCCACCGCGAGGACCGGGCGCGGGCGATCGGTACGTGGTCGGGGCTCGGCGGCATCGCGGGTGCCATCGGGCCGCTCGTCGGCGGGCTGCTCGTCCAGGCGTGGTCCTGGCGGCTGGCGTTCCTGGTCAACGTGCCGCTGGGCCTGGCCGTGCTCTGGCTGACCCGCAGGTACGTGCCGGAGACGCACGACGAGTCCATGACCGGACACCCCGACCTGTGGGGGTCCGTGCTCGGCGTGCTCGGGCTCGCCGGGGTCACGGCCGCGCTGGTGGAGGCACCCGGGCGTGGCGGCGGCGACCCGCTCGTCCTCGCCGGCGCGGTGGTCGGGGTGGCGGCGCTGGCCGCGTTCGTGGTGCTGCAGCGGCGGCAGCGCAACCCGCTCGTGCCGCCGGACATCTTCGCGAACCGGACGTTCGTGGTCGCGAACCTGCTGACGTTCGTGATCTACGCGGCACTCGGCGGCGTGATGATGCTGTTCGTCATGCAGCTGCAGGTCTCGCTCGGCTACGCGCCGACCCTCGCCGGCCTGGCCAGCCTGCCGATCTCGGTGATCATGCTGCTGCTGTCCGCGCACTCCGGCAGGCTCGCGCAGAAGTTCGGGCCGAAGCCGTTCCTCGTGGTCGGGCCGGTGGTGATCGCGCTGGCCATGCTGATGTACACGCGGGTGACGCCCGGCGCGTCGTACCTGCTCACCGTGCTGCCGGCCGTGGTCGTGTTCGGCCTGGGGCTCGCGTGCGTGGTCGCGCCGGTGACCGCGACCGTGCTGGCCGCCGCCGAGGACCGGCACGCGGGCGTCGCGTCCGGCGTCAACAACGCGGTGGCGCGGACCGGCGGCCTGCTCGCGGTGGCGATCCTGCCGGCCGCGGCCGGGCTGACCGGCGGGTCGTACAGCGACCCCGACGCCATGACCTCCGGATGGCGGACCGCGATGTGGATCTGCGCCGGGCTCTGCGTGGCGGGCGCGCCGCTGGCTCTCGGCGTGCGCAACGACGTGCTCGCACCGGCGCCGCAGCCGGCAGCGGGCGCGGAGCCGGCGCCGGTCGCGGCGAGTCCGGCGCCGGCGGACTGCTTCCACTGCGGGGTGACGGACCCGCCGACGCACCTGCGAGCGATCCGCCAGCCGGTCGGTGCGTCGTCCGCGAAGGGGCGCCCAACGCCCTGAAGACGCTGCTGCCGCGCGACGTGGCGAAAGCGCCGTTCGAGGCATCGTCGCCGGCTCGGACGCGCCGGCGCGGGCGTCGGTCAGGCGGTGAGGACCTCGGCGAGCAGCTTCGGGTCGATGTTGCCGCCCGAGAGGACCGCGACCGTTCGGCCCTTGGGCAGGTCGCGGTGCAGGTAGGCGGCGGTGGTGACCGCACCGCTGGGCTCCGCCACCTGCTGTGACCTCGTGGCGAGGACGGCGACGGCTGCCTTGATCTCGTCCTCGGTGACCGTGACGATGTCGTCGACGTGCGCGCGGATGTGCGCGAACGTCAGCTCCGACGGGGTGGAGCGCAGGCCGTCGGCGATGGTCCTCGCGCGGTCCTCGGTGGACCAGTTCGGCCGGTGGCCCAGCCGGAAGCCCTCCGCGGTGTCCCCGGCCAGCTCGGGCTCGACGCCGATGACCTTCGCGTGCGGTGCCCTCGCCCTGATCGCGGTCGCGATGCCGGAGATCAGGCCGCCGCCGCTGACCGGGACGAGCACGACCTCGACGTCCGGCAGGTCGGCCGCGATCTCCAGGCCGATGGTGCCCTGGCCGGCGATGACGTCCGGGTGGTCGAACGGCGGGATGAGCGTGCCGCCCTCCGTCGCCACGATCTCCTCGGCCGCGGACTCACGGTCGGCCGGCGGCACGACGACGACCTTCGCGCCGTGGCGGGCGGTCGCGTCGATCTTCACCTGCGGCGTGTTGGTGGTCACGACGATGGTGGCCGGGATGCCGTACAGCTTGGCGGTGTAGGCGACGGCCTGGGCGTGGTTGCCGCTGGAGTAGGCGACCACTCCGTTTTTCCTTGCCTCCTCGGGAATGCGTGCGACGGCGTTGGTCGCGCCCCGGATCTTGAACGCGCCGATCGGTTGCAGCTGCTCGGGTTTGAGCCACAGGGGATGGTCGTCGTCCGCCCAGAGGCAAGGCGTCAAGGGGGTTCGCACGACCCGGCCCGCGATCCGGGCGGCGGCGGCCTCGATGTCGTCGATCGTGATCAGTTGCACGACAACCAGTATGCACTGTCCACAATGGACTGTGGTGGTGCTCACGATTGGCCAACCGGTGGAGTGGGTTATCCGTCGCAGACGTTGAACAGTGGGAGAACCGGTTTTCGTAGAAAAGGATCATGAGCGAGAAGACGGAAAACACAGAAGGTGTACGGATCAGCCAGGTGGCGGCGGGTGCGTTGGCCGCGGTGACGGCGGCCGTCGTCGGGTCGACCATGGGGGTCGGCGGAACGATCGCGGGGGCCGGGCTCGCCAGCGTGATCTCGACGGTCGGCGGGTCGCTCTACCTGAGGTCCATCCAGCGGACCAGGGAGAGCGTGCTAACGGTACGCGCGAAGGTCGTCGGCCGCTCGGGTGGTGCGACCGTCCTGGTCTCCGACGAGGACCCCGAGAGGCCCGTGGTGCCCGGCGAGGAGGTTGCGGCCACCCCGGCCACCGACGAACCGGCCGAGGAGACGTCTGACCAGCCGCCGGCGGGCAGGGCACACGGCCCGCGGCGGTGGGTGGTGCTGGCCGCGACCACCGTCGCCGCGTTCGTCCTGGGCATGCTGGTCATCACCGGCGTGGAGTGGGTGCGTGGCGAGTCGCTGTCCGGTGACACCGGCACCACGTTCAGCAGCATCGTGGACCCGCACCGTGGCTCCGGCGGCACCGAGGACCCGGCCCCGACCACGTCGACGACCACGCCGACCTCGACGAACACCACCTCGGAGTCGACGGCCACGACGGGTTCGACCACGACGTCGACGACGCCGCCCAGCCACTCGAGCACCACGACGACCACGACGACACCGCCGGTGACCACCACCACCGATGCGGCACCGCCGGAGGGCTCAGCGCCTGCTTCGGGCTAGCGTCACGCGCACTGCCAGTAGTTGTTCAGTCGCTCACCTGGCAACTGTTGTCCCCGATCGGACGATATCCGCGCGCTGTGTGTGCACATAGTTTCAGAAAAGTCACCCCAACGGATGGCACCCCTCATTTGCCCGGGGGCAGCTCCTACCCCTGCCAGCCTCCGGGTCCCCTGCGAACAACCGAGGGAGCAACTTTGATGAAGCGCACGACACTTGTGCGAATGGGCGGTTACGCGCTGCTCGCCGTGGGCACGGCGATTACCGTCGCCGCGCCGGCGAACGCGGCTCCGGCCGGCGGATCGTCGACCAGCAGCGCGATCCAGGAAGCACTCCAGCGGGATCTCGGTCTGTCCCCGCAGCAGGCCCAGGTCCGGTTCCAGCAGGAGCAGGTGGCCTTCTCGAAGGAGAAGACGCTGCGCATCGAGCTGGGCGACACCTACGGCGGCAGCCGGTTCGACGCCGCCTCCGGCAAGCTCGTGGTCGGCGTCACGGACGCGAGCCGCGTGTCCCAGGTCACGGCCGAGGGCGCGGTGGCCGAGGTCGTCCAGCACAGCGCCGCGGAGCTCAGCGCCACCCAGTCGAAGCTGGAACAGGGCAGCGCCAGTGCGCCGAAGTCGGTGACCAGCTGGTACACCGACGTGGCGACCAACTCGGTCGTCGTCGAGGTCCTCGGCAGCGACGCGTCGGCCGCGTCCTGGGCGAAGAGCCTCGGCGCGAACGTCCGCTTCGTGACGGTCGCGGAGCGGCCGCGCACGTTGTGGAACGTGATCGGTGGCCAGGCCATCACGACGACCGCGGGTGCCCGCTGCTCGGCCGGCTTCAACGCCCGCAGCTCCAGTGGTGCCCGCTACGTCATCGACGCGGGTCACTGCGGCAACCTCGGTGGCACGTGGTCCGGCACCGGCGGCACGCTGGGTACGGTGTTCCGCTCGTCGTTCCCGGGCAACGACTACTCCGCGATCAACGTCAGCTCCAGCTCGGCCGTGTCGACGGGCCTCGTCGACCGGTACAGCGCGGGCAGTGACGTGCGGGTGACCGGCTCCTCCGGCGGCAGCGTCGGTCAGGCCGTCTGCCGGTCCGGCTCCACGACCGGATGGCACTGCGGCACGATCAACGCGCTGAACACGACGGTGACGTACTCGCAAGGTTCGGTCAACCAGATGATCCGCACCAACGTGTGTGCCGAGCCGGGCGACTCCGGTGGCTCGCTGGTGAGCAACGGGACGTCGACCGTCACCGCGCTGGGCATGACCTCCGGTGGTTCGGGTAACTGCAGCTCCGGCGGCACGACCTTCTTCCAGCCGGTCAACGAAGCCCTGAGCGCCTACGGCCTCTCTCTCGTCCTGGGCTGAGTTCCACCCATGCCAGCGGACGGGCTGAACCCTGCCAGCCCGTCCGCTGGTTGTTTCATGCCAGGGCTTTCCTGAGGCGGCCCGCCGCGGCCGCGGGGTCGTCCGCCTCGGTGATCGCGCGGACCACCACCACCCGCGAGGCACCGGCGGCCACCACCTCCGGCAGTCGGGTCTCGTCGATGCCGCCGATCGCGAACCACGGACGCGCCGGGTTCACCGCGGCCGTCGCGCTGACCAGGGCCAACCCGGGCGCCGGGCGGCCCGGTTTCGTGGGGGTCGGCCAGCATGGGCCGGTGCAGAAGTAGTCCACGCCCGGTTCGACGGCCGCCATCGTGGCCTGGGCCTCGTCGTGGGTCGAGCGGCCGATCACCACGTCGTCACCCAGGACCTTGCGCGCCCACGTGACCGGCAGGTCGTCCTGGCCGAGGTGCAGCACGTCCGCGTCCGCCGCCAGCGCCACGTCCGCGCGGTCGTTGACCGACAGCAGCGCCCCGTGCCGCGCGCACACCTCCGCCAGCACGGACAGCGCCGCCAGCTCGTCGCGCGCCTCCATGCCCTTCTCACGCAGCTGGATCACGTCCACGCCACCGGCCAGCGCCGCGTCCGCGAACTCCGCCAGGTCCGGTCGGTTTCCCGTGCAGAGGTACAGCCGCGCGTCCGCCAGCCGCCTGCGAATCTCGACTCCGTCTAGTCCGGGCACCCGTTCACGCTATACGGTGGAGGTTGTCCGCACGGGAGTCCAGGGGACTGGGCTGAGAGGGGATCTGCCGATCCCGACCGTGGAACCTGATCCGGATCATGCCGGCGCAGGGAGCGTGAGTGCCATGAGCGAAGCCTGCGGGGAGCGGCCATGAAAGTGGTCGTTGTCGGTGGCGGGGTCATCGGGCTGTCCGTGGCGTGGCGGCTGGCGCCCGCGCACGACGTGACGCTGGTCGACCCGGCCCCCGCGCGGGGTGCGTCCTGGGTCGCGGGCGGCATGCTCGCGCCGGTCACCGAGGCGTGGCCCGGGGAGGAGGACCTCCTCGACCTGGGCACCGAGTCACTGGACCGCTGGCCGGCCTTCGCCGCCGAACTCGGCCTGGAGCTGTACACGAAGGGCACGATCGCAGCCGCCGTGGACGGTGCCGACGCCGGGCAGCTGGACGTCCTCGCGGAGTTCCTCGCCGCTCGCGGGCGGGCGGTGGACCGGCTGGGCGGACGGGAGCTGCGCCGGGTGGAGCCGGCCATCGGACCGGGGGTTCGAAGTGGACTCCTGGTGCCCGGCGACCTGGCCCTGGACAACCGAGAACTGTTGCGGCGCCTCGATTTCCCCGGTGTCGTCCGCGCCTCGGCGCGTGCCGTGCGACCCGGGGCGGTGGAACTGGACGGTTCGACACTGGGGTGCGATGTGGTCGTGATCGCCGCCGGCGCGTGGAGCGGCGCGTTGCACCCGGCGCTCGCGTCGGCCGTGCGGCCCGTGAAGGGGGAGATCCTGCGGCTCCGGCGGCGGCCGAACGCGTTGCCGCCGCCGGTGCACACCGTGCGTGGGCTGGTCGAGTCCCGTCCCGTGTACCTGGTGCCGCGCGCGGGTGACGAGCTGGTCGTCGGCGCGACGCAGTACGAGGCGGGCTTCGACGACGAGGTGACCGTGGGTGGCGTGCGCGACCTGCTGATGTACGCCGAACGGGTGGTGCCGGGCATCGCGGAGTACGGCCTGACGGAGTGCGCGGCCGGGCTGCGTGCCGGCAGCCGGGACAACCTCCCGCTGGTCGGCTGGCTGGAGCCGGGCGTGCTGGTCGCCACCGGACACCACCGCAACGGCCTGCTCCTGGCCCCGATCACCGCGGACGCCGTCCGGGCCATCGTGGCCGGCGACCCGTCATCGATACCGGCCGCGGACCCCGCCCGCCTGACGCGAAGGACCACTTCCTCATGACGATCAACGTCAACGGCACCGAACGCGAAGTCCCCGACGGCGCGACAGTCACGGAAATGCTTGCCGCGCTTGCTGTTCCGGCCCGCGGCGTGGCCGTGGCCATCGACGGCGTCGTGGTCGCGAGGACCGACCACGACCACCGGGTGGTCCCGGACGGCGCGGACGTCGAGGTGCTGACCGCGGTGCAGGGAGGCTGACATGGACGACCCACTGGTCATCGGCGACCGCCAGTACTCGTCCCGCCTGGTCATGGGCACCGGCGGCGCGACGAACCTGGCGGTGCTGGAGCGCGCGCTGAAGGCGTCGGGCACCGAGCTGACGACGGTGTCCATCCGGCGCGTGGACGCCCACGGCGGCACCGGCGTCCTGGAGGTGTTGGAGCGCCTGGGAATCGACCCGCTACCGAACACGGCCGGCTGCCGGACCGCGGCGGAGGCGGTGCTCACGGCGCGCCTGGCACGCGAGGCCCTGGGCACGTCCTGGGTGAAGCTGGAGGTGGTGGCGGACGACCGCACCCTGCTACCGGACCCGGTGGAACTGCTGGACGCCGCGGCCGCACTGGTCGACGACGGCTTCACGGTCCTGCCCTACACCAACGACGACCCGGTGCTGGCACTGCGCCTGGAGGACCTGGGCTGCGCGGCCGTGATGCCCCTCGGCTCACCGATCGGGACCGGCCTCGGCATCCGCAACCCGCACAACATCGAGCTGATAGTCGCGCGCGCGAACGTGCCGGTGATCCTGGACGCGGGCATCGGCACGGCGTCCGACGCCGCACTGGCCATGGAACTCGGCTGCTCGGCGGTACTACTGGCGACGGCGGTGACCCGAGCGACCGACCCGGAGGCGATGGCCGCGGCCATGCGCCACGGAGTCAAGGCGGGCAGACTGGCCCGCGGCGCCGGCCGCGTGCCCCAACGCTTCTGGGCCCAGGCGTCCAGCCCGCCGCGCTGACTTCGGCCATCATCGCGTCGGCGGCCGCCCTCGCGCCGCAACGACGGTCGTCCTGATCGTGCGCCGGATCAGCGCCTGGCGAGCAGCCGCACTACGCGGCCAGCAGCCTAGGCGCCCTCGTCGCGATCCCTCAGGCCGAAGGTGGGCAACGTCTCCTGCGGTAGGCGCCAGAAGGCGGACACCGGTCCCACCCCGCCACCCAGGGGGTACGCGTGCCGGACGGCGTTGGTGACGAACTGCTTGCCGAAGCGGACGGCGTCCGGTACCGAGGCGCCCTTGGCCAGGGCGGAGGTGATGGCCGAAGCCATGGTGTCGCCGCCGCCGTGGGTGTGCTTGGTGTCGATGCGTTTGGCGGGCAGTTCGAGGAACGTCTCGCCGTCGTAGAGTACGTCGACGCACTCCGGGGACTCGTGCAGGTGGCCGCCCTTGACGAGTGCCCACTGTGGACCCATGGCGTGCAGTGCCTTCGCGGCCTCCCGTGACTCGTCGTACGAGCGCACGGTGATGCCGGTGAGCAGCCGCACCTCGTCGAGGTTCGGGGTGACCAGGGTGGCGCGCGGGAACAGCTCGTCGCGCAGGGCGTCCAGCGCGTTGTCGAGCAGCAGCTGGTCGCCGTGCATGGAGGCGGCCACCGGGTCCACGACGAACGGGATCTCGCCGTTCCGTCCGATGTGGACCCGGTCGCAGGCCTCGGCCACCGCCTCGATGATCTCGGCGGTGGCCAGCATGCCGGTCTTCGCGGCCAGTAACCCGATGTCGCCGGCGACGGTCTCGATCTGCGCCGCCACGGTCTCCGGCGGGATGAGCGAGACCCCGGTCACGCCCAGCGAGTTCTGCACGGTGACCGCGGTGATCGCGGTCATTCCGTGCACCCCGCAGGCGAAGAACGTGCGGAGGTCGGCCTGCAGCCCCGCGCCACCGCCGGAGTCGGAACCGGCGATGGTCAGGACGCGGGGCGGCGTGGTCGTCTGTGTCATCTGTGCGCTCCGCAAGCTCCGCTCAGGAGTCGACCACCGGCAGGTACACGTGGTTGCCCTGCTCCTGGAAACGCTCCGACATCTCCGTCATGCCCTCCTCGATCGCCGCCATGTCCGTCAGGCCGTGCTCCTCAGCGTACTTCCGCACGTCCTGGGTGATGCGCATGGAGCAGAACTTCGGGCCGCACATCGAGCAGAAGTGCGCGGTCTTGGCGGGTTCGGCGGGCAGCGTCTCGTCGTGGAAGCCGCGGGCGGTGTCCGGGTCGAGCGAGAGGTTGAACTGGTCGCTCCACCGGAACTCGAACCGGGCCCTGGACAGGGCGTCGTCCCACTCCTGGGCGCGCGGGTGGCCCTTCGCGAGGTCCGCGGAGTGCGCGGCGATCCGGTAGGTGATCACGCCGGTCTTCACGTCGTCGCGGTTGGGCAGCCCGAGGTGCTCCTTCGGCGTGACGTAGCACAGCATCGCCGTGCCCAGCCAGCCGATCTGCGCGGCGCCGATCGCGGACGTGATGTGGTCGTAGGCCGGCGCGATGTCCGTCGCGAGTGGACCGAGCGTGTAGAACGGCGCCTCACCGCACAGCTCCTCCTCCAGACGCACGTTCTCGGCGATCTTGTGCATCGGCACGTGGCCGGGGCCCTCGATCATCACCTGAACGTCGTGGGCCCGGGCGATGCGCCCCAGTTCGCCGAGAGTGGTGAGCTCCGCGAACTGGGCCTCGTCGTTCGCGTCGTAGATCGACCCGGGCCGCAGGCCGTCACCGAGCGAGAACGTCACGTCGTACGCCCGGAGG
>NZ_JBJMIE010000521.1:0-5177 GCF_045807065.1 Actinophytocola sp.
CGTCAGGCTGGAGTCAGCCGCGTGAACGGGTTGGGGATCTTGGTGCCTCGGTAGCGGTAGCGGGTGACCGTCACCGATGCCGGGTTGAACACCGCGACCCCGCCTGCCGCGATCGGCAGCCACCGCCCAGCAGGAGTGGTGAACCGGCGACGGAACACCTTCCACGTCCAGCGATGCCGCTTGCGTAACCAGCGGATGATGCGCCACTCAACGAAATGACGCAGCCGGTCAAGGGTGTGCTTGCAGACGGCATACCGGAAGTAGTTGGTCCAGCCGCGCAGGATCTGGTTGATCCTGCCGATCACCGCACCCATGTCCGCAGCCGACACACGATGTGTCAAGGCACGGATCTTCGCCTTCACCGACCGAAAGGGTCGGTCGGCGATGAACGTGTATACGTACCACTGGTTCGAGCCTCGCTTGCGTTTCCACTGGATGCGGAAACCCAAGAAGTCGAACCCGTCCATCATGTGCACAACTCGCGTCTTGCTCTCCGACAGTCGAAGACCCAACGGGGCCAGCACATGGGCGATGTCTTCGCGCAGGGCCACCACGTCATGTTCCTGGCCGTGCACGAGCACGACGAAATCGTCCGCGTAACGAACGATTCGCCACGTCGGCAGGCCCTTGGAGCGTCGATGGTTGCGCCGGTAGGTGGTGCCCATCGCCCCATCCGGCTTCCACGGCGCCATCACGTGCTCGTCGAGCGCGGACAGCGCGATGTTGGCCAGCAGGGGTGAGAGGATGCCTCCCTGCGGGGTGCCGGTGTCGGAGTCCTCACGGTCGCCGGTTTCGGTCATGACACCGGCTTTGAGGAACGCCTTCACCAACACGAGCACGCGTTTGTCCTTGACCCGAGCGCGCACCCGGTCCATCAGGGCCGTGTGATCGATCGAGTCGAAGCACGCCTCGATATCCGCGTCCAGCACCCACTGATAGCCGCGGGAGCCGAACATGTGGATCTCGGCGATCGCGTCCTGCGCCCGCCGCTTCGGCCGGAACCCATACGAGACCGACAGAAAGTCGGCCTCGAAGATCGGCTCCAACGCCAGCTTCAACGCCGCTTGGACCACCCGATCCGCGATCGTGGGAATCCCCAGCTTGCGGAGTTTCCCCGAACCACCCGGCTTCGGGATCCTGCGCTCCCGCACCGGCACCGGCCGGAACGAGCCCTCCTTGATCGAAGTGCGCAGATCGTCCAAGAACCCCGGAACCCCGATGCGCTGTTCGACATCAGCGGTGGTGAGGCCGTCGATGCCGGGCGTGTTCGCGCCTCGGTTTCCCGCGACCCGAGCGAACGCCACGATCAGCGTCGCCGGGTCATGCACGAAGTTGAACACATCATCAAACCGGCGGCCAGGATCGGCCGCCGCCCAACGGTGAAGCTTGGCCTGCATCTCCGATACCCGCTGCCACGGCCCCATGGTCGGGGCCTTGGCCGGGGCACCACCATTCGATGGTGCGTCTTTCGGCATTACAGCCACCATCTCCCATCTGATCGCTGTCGCCCTTCCCCATGCACCGGGCTTTCCCCGGCTCGGAGTACTACGGCGACTCCGCCCCGAACCGAACCGATCGGCTGACGGTGAGCCCAGCCCGCCTGTCCACGCTGGATACATGGACAAGCAGGCAAGGTCCGGAACGGTTCCCGTGTTCACTGTGGTTCGCTCGATCGAGGAGGAGCCCGACTCTGCCCCTGCGGCCTCGCCGCGCCTACGCCGCAGACCTTCAGCGCGGCCTCCCGGTCACCGGCTTCACGATCCCCGGAAGTTCCCCAACAACCCGCAAGCTGCCGAAGACGCGCCGCTCCCGGCCCACATCCACCAGGTTCGAGCCGGTTGACAGCGTTGAGGGGCGTTACAACATCGGTTCCTCGCGTACTCCTCTCGACCCCGCTCGCCGGACCCACACCATCTGGCAGTACTGGCGCACCCCGGCTTTGTCAGGGCTGCTCCCAGCCTCCCCGGCACCTCCCGGATCAGCCTGCCCTCAGCTCCTACCAGGCCGCTGCGACAACCTGGCGACGAAGGTCTCTCACCTCCACTCAAACCACAGCACCTCACGGCGCACGAAACCCGCCCTGAACGCCTTCGAGATCGCCTTCGACGGCCGCCTGGCCGCCGGACGCCAGTAGTTCCCTTCACCCCCCGAGTGGGACTGTTTCAAGATCGGCTCTGGCGCACTTTCGGTGGTGGTGTTAGCCGAGGAGGATTCGGTGGCGCAGGAGGGCAAGGCTGGCTCGTCCGTACATCTGTCGCTTGAGCAGCTTGGTCTTGGTGTTCACGCCTTCGGTGCGTCCATTGTGGTGAGTGAGGGTGACAGCAGCGGTGACGGCGTCGGTGTCTTGGTCGATGCCTCGGGTGAAGGAGTGCACGTGAGGTAGGTCCGCTTCGCGTGCGGCGGTGATCCATTCCGTTAACCGAGCCGGGTTGTCCGTGCGGGGAGTGAGCAGAGCTGCGAAGGAGCGCACAAAACCTTGTGCCTGCCGAAAACCTCATCCATGCAGGTGACAGAGGGTTTACAGAGACCCATACGCGGATGCAGTCGTGATCATGCCGCTGCGGATGAGCACGGCATGATGACCCGCCATGCTGCTTCGACTGGCCTACCTCAGCGTGACCAACGCGTTCGCCCTACTGCGCCTGCTACCCGTAAGCGACCAGGACAAGGACGTGGAGATCCTCGTGCTACGGCACCAGATCACCGTCCTGGAACGCCAACTGGGCAAAACTCAACTTCGGTTCTCCCCCGCCGATCGAGCGTTCCTCGCGGCGTTGCTGCACCGGCTCCCGGCGAAAGTGCTTCGTCAGTTCAAGTTGCCGGTACGCCCGGAAACGGTGCTGCGCTGGCATCGAGACCTGCTCGCCCGCCGCCACGCGGCCAGATCTCGCCCCAAGCGCCCCGGCCGTCCACGGACCGTGCGCTCGATCCGACTCCTGGTATTGCGTCTGGCACGGGAGAACCCCACCTGGGGCTACCGCCGTATCCACGGCGAACTGCTCGTACTCGGCATCAAGATCGCCGCATCCACGGTGTGGCAGATCCTCAAGGACGCTGGCATCGACCCGGCACCCGATCGCACCTCCATCACCTGGGCCGACTTTCTCCATTCCCAGGCCGAAGCCCTGCTGGCCTGTGACTTCTTCGAAGTCGCGACCTTGAGCGGCACCCGCCTGTACGTGCTCGCGGTCATCGAACACAGCAGTCGCCGGATCCGTGTTCTGGGCGCCACGGCGCACCCGACCGCAGCGTGGGTCGCCCAAGCAGCGAAGAACCTCGTGATGGACCTCGAAGACGCGGGCAGCTCCGCACGGTTCCTGATCCGAGACCGCGACGGGAAATTCCCTGCCCTATTCGATGCCATCTTCGTCGATGCGGGCATCCAGGTTGTCCTCAGCGGAGTCCGCATTCCGCGCATGAACGCGATCATGGAACGCTGGATCCAGAGCTGCCGCCGCGAACTCCTCAACCGCACCCTCATCTGGAACCAACAGCATCTGCTCCACGCCCTGCGGGAGTACGAAAAGTTCCACAACACGCATCGACCCCACCAGGGCATCGCTAACGCCCGACCCCTACACGCGCTCCCACATCCGACCACCGATCAGACAGCAGTCACCCAGCTCGACATCCGCCGACACCAGCGACTGGGCGGCATCCTCAACGAATACCACCACGCCGCCTGACCTGCACGGACGACATTTTCGGCAAGCACAGCGTTGTGGATCACCGCGGCCACCGGCCTTCTCTCCGACTTGCCAGGCGAGCATCCGACGAATGCGCACCAATTCCATCGGCGACACGACGTTCTCCGCTGCGATGATGATCTCCTGGAGGTACTCGGCCGCTTCGGCCTCCTTGCCGGCGTCGCCGAGGATGTCCGCCAGGACCGCTGCCGCCTCGAAGTCCTGGCGCTCCATCGCTCTGGCCGTAGCGCGGTGGAGGTAGTCGACCTTCTCGACGATGACGGCTTCCCAGGCGACCTCGACGAGTGCGGTCGGGTCGGCGAAGTCCACGAGGGAATGCCAGACGGTGTCCGGGGTTGGTGGTGTCTCCGGATCTTGTACTGCGGCGTCGAGTAGGTAGTCGAACGCAAGGTACTCGTCGTTTCCCATCGGCTCGAGCAGGCTGCTGGTCGCGTGCAGTGGCCGGGTCGCCCAGTCCAGTGCCCGGTCCCAGGTCTCCGCGCGATTCGTATCGCGCAGGTAGGTCTCGTGCAGGTCCTTGAGCACCGTGAGGGGCACGGGTCGGTGGTAGCCGGCTCGGCGTAGATCGACAGCGGCGGTGACCAGCGCTGCCCCGCGGGCTTTGGTCGTGGTGTCCCGCGCGTCCTTGAGGTCCTGGACGAGTTCCGGGCCTGCTGCCATGTGCTCGGCCAGGCCGTGGCGGTCGGCGTTCGCGAGTGCTGCGGCGATGCGTGGATCGTCTGCGAAAGCGGCTGCGGCCTCGCGTTCGCGCACCGACCACCTGCGGGGAAGACGGATCTCGGTGGTGACCGTGTCGAGGATCTCCCGGCCTGCGCGGGCGAGCCGTTGTCCGGTGTGGTCACGGGAAAGGTCATGCCGTTCGCTGAGCCGCTCCCGTTCGTGCGTGCGCATGGTCGCGAGCACGATGACGTCCTTCTCGATGAGGCTTCGGATGTCCGATACGGACAGTCCGCCGACGCCCAGGTAACGGTCGAGGTCGTCGAGCCACAGCACGCTCGGCCGGTTCTCCAGTGCGGCCGTGATGGCCGCGGTGACCGTGCCGTTGGGAACCACGCACACATGCTCGCGCAGGCAGGCTTTCATCGCTTCGAACGCTAGCCGCGTCTTCCCTGCCGTGGAGTCCCCCACGACGAGGACGAACCTGCCGGTCCGCAGCGCCTCCACTAGTTCAGGCAGACGATCCCGCTCGACGAACGGCGGCACAGGGTCGCCGTCGACGCTGGCGGCGCGATGCACACGGAGACGGACCGGGTCCGTGAGGCGATCGACTCGAGCGACGTACAGGCCAGCCGATGTCGTCCGAGCGGTTAGCTGAGCGCGGCCGCGGTCGGAGATCACGCCTGCGACCATGCCGCCGACGGCCACGACGACCGCCAGCACGATGCCCGGATACATCTGGCCGACCGCCGACAGCACCGCGGTCACCACCGCCGCCGCCGTGAGCAGCCACCAGCCTCGCGACCGGCGCCA
>NZ_JBJMIE010000522.1:0-6757 GCF_045807065.1 Actinophytocola sp.
CGCAGCTGGAGCAGATCCTGAGCGCGCCTGACGCGGAGCTCGTGACGCTCAAGGACACCGGCGCCGGGGGCAACGGCACCATGAAGGTCGCGGTGTCCCGCCAGCGGGATCGGATGCTGTTCGTCAGCGGCGACCTGGCGAGCCCACCGGCGGGGAAGACCTACCAGCTGTGGGCGCTCGCCAACGACGTCGCCCGCTCACTGGCCGTCGTCGAACCGGCCGACGGCGACGTCGTGAAGGAGCTGAGCGGCGTCGGCACCGCGAGCAAGGTCGCGATCTCCGTGGAACCCGACGGCGGCTCGAAGACGCCGACGGACGTCGTGATGATCGGTGACCTGCCGGCCTGATCCGCCGCTCCGGCCGAACTGCCGGGAGAGGCGCGTTCGAGACGCTCGCCGTCCCGAAAGCGCCTTTCGCGGCAGGGGTCAGCGTTCCGGTCTGGTCTTGCGGCCGATGAGCTCGCCGGCCATCTCGCGGGGGTCGAAGCCGTCGTGGCACACGCGGTGGACGACCTCGGTGATGGGCATCTCGACCCCGTGGCGCCGGGCCAGCTCGCGGATGGCGGAGCACGACTTCACGCCCTCGGCGACCTGGCCGTGCGCGGCGGCCTGGGCCTGCGCGAGTGTCTCCCCGCGACCGAGGCGGGCGCCGAAGGAACGGTTGCGCGACAGCGGGGACGAACACGTCGCCACCAGGTCGCCGAGACCGGCCAGCCCGGCGAAGGTCATCGGGTCCGCGCCGAGCACCTCGCCCAGCCGGGCCGTCTCCGCGAGCCCCCGGGTGATCAACGTGGCCAGGGTGTTGTCGCCGAAGCCGAGGCCGGCGGCCATCCCGCAGGACAGCGCGATCACGTTCTTGCACGCGCCGCCGAGCTCGCAGCCGACGACGTCGGTGTTGGTGTACGGGCGGAAGTAACCGGTCGTGCACGCCTCCTGCACCGTCACCGCGCGGTCGTGGTCCACGCAGGCGACCACCGACGCGGTCGGCTGCTCGGCCGCGATCTCCTTGGCGAGGTTGGGGCCCGTGACCACGGCGACCTGCTCGGCGGGCACCCCCATCACCTCGACCACGACCTCGCTCATCCGCTTGAGCGTGCCCAGCTCCACCCCCTTGGCCAGGCTGACGATCGTCGCGGACGGGTCGATCAGGCGGCGCCAGGCGGTGAGGTTGTGCCGCAGGCTCTGGCTCGGCACCGCCAGCACCACGTCCGTGGCGCCGTCCAGCGCGCGCCGGGGGTCCGAAGTGGACACGAGGCTCGCCGGCAGGGTCACCCCGGGCAGGTAGTCCGGGTTCTCCCGGTGCTCGGCGATCGCGTCGGCCACCTCCCGCCGGCGCGACCACAGGACCACCTCGGTGCCGGCGTCGGCGAGCACCTTCGCGAACGTCGTGCCCCACGAGCCCGCGCCGAAGACGGCGACGCGCATGTCAGCCATCGGTCTTCTTGGCCTTGGCGGACACGTAGAACTGGGTGGGCGCCGGCTCGCCGCGCAGCTCGGCCAGCTGGTCGCGCACGCGGGTCATGAGGAAGTCGGTCACCTCGCGCAGCAGCTCGTTGTCGATCTCGCGGCCCTTGAACTCCGACAGGTCCACGGGCGAGGACACGTCGACCTGAACCGTCTTGCGCGGGAACGGCCGGAACTTCCTGGTGTAGGCGTTGAGGATGTCCCGCGTCCCCCAGCGGGCGGCGGTCAGCACGGGCACACCGGCCTCCAGGCAGTCCAGCGCGAGCCGGGCCACCCCGGTGCGCGAGCGCATCGGCCAGCCCTCGGGGTCCCGGGTGATCGTGCCCTCCGGGTAGATCACCACGAACTTGCCGCCCAGCAGCGCCTCCTTGGCGGCGACCAGGCTCTCGCCGGCGTTCACGCTCGCCCGGTACACGGGGATGCTGCCCGCGCCGCGGATCATGTACTTGAAGACCGGCGTGCGGAAGAGGCTGTCCTTGGCGAGGAACCGCGGCACCCGGCCGTTGCGGTGCACTAGCACCGCGTCGATGGGCGGATCGATGTGGGAGACGTGGTTCATCACCAGTAGGACGCCACCCTCCCGCCGGATGTTCTCCGCGCCCCTGGCACGCACCTTCGCCAGCCACGCCAGCGGATAGAAGATCTGGCACGTCACCAACACCCAGAACCCGCTCTTCTCCAGTCGCCGCGCCACCCGAACTCCATTCTCACGTTTTGGATGAGTATGCCCCGGCCACGACGGGCCGCTCCGAAGTCCTGGACGATGGGGCCGTGGAGCGTGGAGTGGACCTGGTGGTCCCGATCAAGAACCTGGACCGGGCGAAGTCGCGCCTGCGTGGCGCGGCACCCGACGCGCAGCACGCCGACCTCGTGCTCGCCCTGCTGCTGGACACGGTCACGGCGGCCGCGCGGGCCGGCGGGGTGCGGCGGGTGCTCGTGGTCTGTGAGGACAAGCGGGTCCTGGACGCGCTGGCCGGCACCGGCGTCGAGTGCGTCGACGAACGCGGGCTGCCCGGGCTGAACGCGGCGCTGACCTTCGGCGCCGAGTACCTGCACACCCCCACCGGCACGGTCGGCGCGCTGCAGGCCGACCTCCCCGCGCTGCGACCGGCCGAGCTGAGCGAGGCCATCGCGGAGGCGGACGGCCGCCGCGCGTACTGCGCCGACCGGCCGGGCACCGGCACCACGCTGCTGCTGGCCGCGCCCGGCGAACCGCTCGACCCGCGCTTCGGTCCCGGCTCCGCGGACGCCCACGCGGCGAGCGGCGCGGTGCGGGTGGGCACGGCGCTGCCGGCCCTGCGATGCGATGTGGACACCGAGGACGATCTGGCGGTGGCCGCCGGACTGGGACTGGGGAAGTTCACTCTCCCGTTCGCCAGTCAACGCGAAAATGCTGGACAATGGGGTTGTGAGCACCGAGACGAGCCCTGAGACCAGCGCCGACCACGAGCCGTCCGAGCACGCGCCCGAGCCGCGTGCGGTGCCGTCCGCCCCGCCCGCGGTCACGCGGGCCACCACGGCGACCGACCTACCCGATGACCGCTTCCTCAACCGGGAGCTGTCCTGGTTGGACTTCAACGCCCGGGTCCTCGCGCTCGTGGAGGACGAGTCGCAGCCCCTGCTGGAGCGCGCCAAGTTCCTGGCGATCTTCGCGTCGAACCTCGACGAGTTCTACATGGTCCGGGTCGCCGGGCTGAAGCGGCGCGACGAGACCGGCCTGTCCGTCCGCAGCGCCGACGGGATGAGCCCACGCGAGCAGTTGGCCTACATCTCCAAGCGCAACCAGGAGCTGGTCGAGCAGCACTCGACCGCGTGGGAGCGGCGGGTGCGCCCCGCGCTCGCCGAGCAGGACATCCGCATCGCGCGGTGGTCCGACCTCAACGACGAGCAGCGGGAGCGGCTGTCCAAGTACTTCCAGGACTGGATCTTCCCCGTGCTCACCCCGCTCGCCGTCGACCAGGCGCACCCCTTCCCGTACATCTCGGGCCTGTCGCTGAACCTCGCCGTGACGGTGCGCGACCCGGGTGGTGGCGGGGAGAAGTTCGCCCGCGTCAAGGTGCCGGACAACGTGCCGCGGCTGGTGTCGGTGAACCCGAGCCGGGACGAACGGGGCGCGTTGTTCCTGCCGCTGGAGGATCTCATCGCGGCGCACCTGGACGACCTGTTCTCGGGCATGCAGGTGACCGAGGTGCACGCGTTCCGGGTGACCCGCAACGCCGATCTGGAGGTCGAGGAGGACCAGGACGAGGACCTGTTGAAGGCGCTGGAAAGGGAGCTGGCGCAGCGCAGGTTCGGGCCGCCGGTGCGGCTCGAGGTCGCCGACGACATGAGCGAGCACATGATGGAGCGCCTCCTGCGTGAGCTGGAGGTGGACCCGCACGACGTGGTCGTGGTGCCGGGACTGCTGGACCTGTCGTTCCTGTGGCAGCTGCACGGCGTGGACCGCGCCGACCTGAAGGACGCGCCGTTCGTGCCGGCGACGCACCCGGCGTTCGGCGAGCGGGAGACACCCAAGAGCGTGTTCTCGACCCTGCGCGACGGTGACGTGCTCGTGCACCACCCGTACGACTCGTTCTCCACGAGCGTGCAGCGGTTCATCGAGCAGGCGGCCGCGGACCCGAAGGTGCTCGGCATCAAGCAGACGCTGTACCGGACCTCCGGTGACTCCCCCATCGTCGAGGCGCTGATCGACGCGGCGGAGGCCGGCAAGCAGGTCGTGGCGCTGGTGGAGATCAAGGCGCGGTTCGACGAGCAGGCGAACATCAAGTGGGCGCGGGCGCTGGAGAAGGCGGGCGTGCACGTGGTGTACGGCATGGTGGGCCTGAAGACCCACTGCAAGACCGCGCTCGTGGTGCGGCAGGAGGGCTCGGTCATCCGGCGCTACTGCCACATCGGCACCGGCAACTACAACCCGAAGACCGCGCGGCTGTACGAGGACGTCGGGCTGCTCACCGCGGAGCCGTCGATCGGCGCGGACCTCACCGACCTGTTCAACGTGCTGACCGGCTACGCGAAGCAGGACAGGTACCGCAGCCTCCTGGTGTCGCCGTACGGCATCCGGCAGGGCATCGTGGAGCTGATCGAGCGCGAGACCGAGCACCTGCGGGCGGGACGGCCCGCGGGCGTCCGGATGAAACTGAACAGCCTCGTCGACGAGCAGGTGATCGACGCGCTGTACCGGGCGGCGCAGGCCGGGGTCCGCGTGGACATCGTCGTGCGGGGCATCTGCGCGCTGAAGCCGGGCGTCGTCGGGCTGTCGGAGAACATCCACGTGCGGTCGATCCTCGGGCGGTTCCTGGAGCACTCGCGGGTGTTCCACTTCGTCGGGTCGAACGAGCACTGGATCGGCAGCGCGGACATGATGCACCGCAACCTGGACCGGCGGGTGGAGGTCCAGGTGCGCATCACCGACCCGAAACTGACCGCGCAGCTCGACGCCGTCCTCGACTCGGCACTCGACCCCGAGACGCGGTGCTGGGTGCTGGAGCCGAGCGGCAACTGGGCGGCGTCGCCCGCGGACGGTGGAACCGTGCGCGACCACCAGACCCAGATGCTGCTCGCGCACCGCGCCGTTGGCTAGCTGGGACGTGGCCGCCGCCGGGGCGGTCGTGTGGCGCCCCGGCCGTGGCGACGAGGTCGAGATCGCACTGGTGCACCGCCCGCGCTACGACGACTGGAGCCTGCCCAAGGGAAAGCTGGACCCCGGCGAGTCCACGCGGGTGGCCGCGTGGCGGGAGGTGCGCGAGGAGACGGGCGCGCGGGTGGCGCTCGGCCGTGCCCTCGTCCAGACGCGGTACCGGGTGGGCGCGGATCGCAAGGTGGTGGACTACTTCGCCGCGCGGTACCTGTCCGGTTCGTTCGAGCCGTCGGACGAGGTGGACGAGGTGCGGTGGGTGCCGGTCTCCTCGGCGGAGCTGTCGTACGACCGGGACCGGGCCGTGCTGGCGGCGTTCACGGCCCTGCCCGCCTCGCTGACGACCGTGTTGCTGGTCCGGCACGCGAAGGCCGGCAACCGGGCGGAATGGTCGGGTACGGACGAACTGCGGCCACTGTCCCAGAACGGGCAGAAGCAGGTGCCGCCGATCCGCGAACTCGCGAGGGTCTACGGGGCGGACCGGGTGTACTCGGCGCCGCTGGTGCGGTGTGTGCACACGGTCCAGCCGGTGGCGGACGACCTCGGGGTGAAGGTGGGCGAGGAGGAGCTGTTCGCGGAGAAGTCGTACGAGGGGATGGAAGAGGCGACTTCCCGGCGGCTCGTGGAGATCGCGCGTGACGGCGGGGTGGCGGTGGTCGGCAGCCAGGGCGGGGTGATCCCGGACCTGGTGTCCCGGCTCGCTCCCGAGCTGTCCCTACCGCGCCGCGTTTCGGCGAAGAAGGGCAGCGTGTGGGCCCTGTTCTTCGACGGTGACCGGGTGGTGGCGGCGGACTACATCGAGGTTCCGTGAAGCGGTTGTGTCGCTGAAGTTTCGCACGTGTGTCCGATGTGGCGGCTTTGCGATATCGGTTCCGCGACGGTTCTCCGCACGACTCGAAGCCCGCGCCGCGCATTCCGCCGGGTGACCCGAAACCCTGTTCCGGGAGTTATCGGGCCGAGCTGTGAATGGCGTGCCGGAGCCGTCGGCAGGTCCGGGAAAGTGCGAATCGAGGGGTGTGCGCGGAGTCGCCGATGATCGGTTGCCCTCGCGCCGCCGCAGCGAGCGCCCTGCCCCCGAAAGGCGCGTTCGAGGCCTCGCCGCTGTCCTGAAAGGCGCGATCGGGGGCGTTGAACGTCCCGATCGCGTGCCGGCCGAGGCATGAGCGATGTCGTGAACGCGCCTTTCGTGGCACCGCATCCCGCGGGTTGGGGACCGAGCGCAGGCGCCCCGCGAATGGCGCTGAGCACGCCGCTGCCCGGCGCGGGAACGGGTGCCTCGGTTTCCCCGCCAGGGGCCGCGCTTCGCCGGCGGACGGCCCGCACAGGGGCAAACCCGCAGCGTGGAGGCCATGTCCGGCGCTGAGCCGGCCACAACCGGTGTGCCGGCGCCGATCTTCACGCCGGTGTGGTGATTTACTCCCGTGCCCGGTTGTCCTGTGTATCCGGTGGTGACATGACCGAAGGCCGCCACCCGCGGGGAGCGGGCGGCGGCCTTCGGATCTGGCTGGCGGCCTGAACTACTTCTTCTTGGCAGCCGTCGTCTTGCTGGCGGCGCTCGTCGTCTTCTTCGCGGCCGTCGCCTTGGCCGGCGTGGCCTTGGCGGCCGTGGCCGTCTTGGCCGGCGTCGCCTTCGCCGTGGTCGCCTTGGCCGTCGTCTTGC
>NZ_JBJMIE010000523.1:0-5093 GCF_045807065.1 Actinophytocola sp.
AGTCGAGCTTCGCGAGGCCGAAGCGGTTGATCTCGCGGATTGCCCGGGCCAGCTGGATGGGGTCGCGAAGCGCGACGTCCAGTTCCGGGGAGATCTGCACACCGCGGACGCCGGTGAACAGCTCTCGTGAGATCGGCTCCGGTGAGAAATAGGCACAGATGTGGAGGATCTGGTGTGCGGCCGGGTTGCTCTTGCGCAGTTCGTCGAACGAGACGTTCCACGCCGCGGCAACCGACACCTCGTAGTCCGGGGAGGTCACGGAGTCGAGAATCTCTGCCACCTTTTCGTCGAAGAGTTTGAGATACTCCGAGACCGGCATGCCTGTTTCCGCGCGCCAGGCGGCGGCCTGTTCGATGGCCAGTGGCAGGTCGCCCAGTTTGTCCGCTACCTGGTCGGCCTCCTCGTCGTCGATCTCAGGGCCCCGACGGCGCAGAAGTTCCTTGCTCTCCTCACGGCGGAAAACCGCGACCTCCAACGGACTGGCGACGCCGGCCCAGGCCGGGTTGCGGGATGTGACCAGGATTTCACCCGGGCCGTTGGCCGGGAAGAACGGGCGCACCGACTCCGGGGTTTCGGCCGCGTCGAACACCAGCAGCCACCGGCGTACCGGTCTGCCGGCACGCAGCGCCTCCAAGACGGCCGGTACCGCCGTGCTCGCTTCCGAACTACCCGCGAGCCCCAGGTGTCGTGCGAGGTCCGTGAGGTCGGACCGGATCTGGGTCGGCTTGGCGGCGTTGATCCACCACACCAGGTCGTAGTCGTCCACGTGGCGGTAGACATATTCTGCTGCTGTGTGCGTCTTGCCTATGCCGCCCATGCCGTGCAGGGCCGCGGGTAGCACAGCGGTTGTACCGCCGGCGGTCAGTTGGCTGCGGAGTTGCTCTATCAGGTCTGCCCGGCCCGTGAAGTTGAGGTTGCGAGGTGGGACGTTGCCGAAGATCGGCGGTGTGTCGCCGGGTTGGCGGGTGCCCGTTCCCGTGGTGAACGACACGGGCGTCAGCGGGGCTACCGGCACGGGTGCCGGGCGGTTGTCACCGTCGGGGGACTCGGTCAGGTGCGCGGTCGAGGTTCCCACTTCGTGCTGGGCATCGACGCGCTCGGCCGCGTTGGACATGGCGGGAACCTCGGCAGTGTCGTGTGGTGGCGCTGGAAGGGTGTCGTGTGGCGTGGTATGCGCTGGAGCGGATGTGGCGGCAGAAGGCACGGCGGCACCGCGGTGGTCCGTATCCTCTTCGAGCCTGGCTACTCGGGAGAGGTACGGGTCACCGCTCAACGCACGCAGCACAACGCGCTGTAACGCCCGGTCCGCCAGGGCCGCGGGTTCCGGAGTGTTGTCCGGGTCGGCTATGGCGTCACGCAGGCAGGACAGCGCGCTTATTCGGTGGCCATGGTGGTGGGCGGCCACCCGCACGACGCGCGCGGTTTCCGAGCGCCGCGCGCCTTCCAGCAGAGTCGCACGGTCGGACTCGGCCATGTCGAAGAGCCCACCATCCATTGTGGACCCTCCAGGGGCGGTGGCGGGAGAATACCGCAGAATCCCGGTGGCGATCAACTCAGAAACTATCTCCGGTCCCGCGCCGTGATCTGGTAGGAAATTCTCTTGCAGCAGGCGGATTACCGACAGGTCGGCCGGCACGGCCGCCACCATTCGTGCGAGTTTCTGCGCTGCTGGCGACGCCACGCTCCGGAAGTGATGTATGCGCTGTCGGGGCTTCTGCTCGCCGAGGCCGACGAATGTGCTGACCCGCGGTCGCGGTTTGTCCGACGCAAAGATGACCGCGGCGTCGACCGGACCGCGGTGCGAACCCGTCATGAGCAGTGCCCACCAGCGCAGCCACCGCGGGTCGAGCTCCAGGACCGGCACCGGCACCGCGTCGGCCGGCACCGCCTGCTCGGGGTCCAGTTCGGCCCACGCGTCCGGTAGCTCGACCGACCAGGCCCGGTTCGGGTGCGGGTCGACCGGGACCGTCAGCCTGGCGCGCCGCGGTTCCAGGCCCGCTCGTCCCCACATCCACTGGGGCAGCAGGTGAATGACCGAGACGGGCAGCGCGCGGCCCCATTCCGCGAGAATCGGGCTGACGAGGTCCTCGTGCCACCCGTCGCCGAAGCCGTCAGTCAGCACCAGCACCAGCCGCCGGCCGGAGCGGTCGATCACCTCGGCCGGATCACGTGGCACAGCGCCATCCCGCGCACTACGCAGTTCCGGCGGCAGTGGCACTCCGTTGGCGGACCGGCTCGTGTCCAGGTACCACAGCCGTATGGTGCGGAACGCGCCGAGCTGTTCGAGGAGTTCGATGAACGCGTCGACCTTCGAGCGCCACAGGCGCATCGACGGGCAGACGTCTATGACGACCGTCAGGTCAAGCCACCGTTCGCGCCGCTTCTTCATGACCGGTAACCACAGCTCGTCCTGCACCGCTCGCTCGGCCGTGGCGACTTCGTCGATAACGACATCCCGTTGTGACGCCACGAGACGCTTCAGCGGTCTCAACGCACGCACGATGTTCAGCCGATCGGGCAATGACCAGCTCGTCCTCGGCGTCACATCGGGCAGATCCCCCGGGAACAGGCGCGGCGGCGGCTCACCTTCCGCCGGCGGCGGCTCGACCGGCGCAGGCTCGGGACCAGCCGGAGTCTCCACCTTGTGGTTATCGGGTTTCTGGGGCGGAACGCGAGCGTCCTGCTCGCCACGAGGCGGAATGACGGCGGCTGAGGTCACGCGTTCGGCCGGAGGCGGTTCCTGCCGCGGTGGAGTGTCGTCGGCCGAAGCGGGTTGGGTCACCGCCGCGAGCCACACAGCCTCCCCGACCTCCAGCCAGGTCAGGTCCCCGACACCGAGTCGCTCACCGGATGGCACAGCGTCCGCCGGCCCCGTCCGCCGAACGAGGCCTTCCCTGGGAGTGTCGGTTGACCGGCTCACTCAGGGCGCCAAACTCAACCGGCGCCAGAGCGATTCCAGCAGTCGGGGCCAGGCCGGGTCGTTCTCGCGGAACGCACCGGATGTCGCCAGGTACACGGCGTCGAACAGGCGGTCCGCCGGCAGACCGCCGATCGCCGACCGCCGTGTCACGAACTCGCGGACCAGGTTGTCGGTGTGGTGGCCGGCCGCGTCCAACATGTGGTTGGCCACCATGGCCGCGAGCTGGTCCTCGTTCGGCTCCTGCATCTCGTACCGCAGGCAGCGACGCAGGAACGCGGGGGGAAACTCGCGCTCACCATTGCTGGTGATGACGATCACCGGAAACGCGGCACACGCGATCCGGCCGTCGTTCACCGTGACCTCGCCGTACGGGTCACTGGTGAACACCCGCACGCTCGGTGTGCGCGCCCGCACCCGCTCCAGTTCCGGAATGCCGAACTCGGCGTCCTCGAAGATGCTCAGCAGATCGTTCGGCAGGTCCGCATCCGATTTGTCGAGCTCATCGATCAAGAGCACCCGCGGTGTTCGCGTCGGGAGGAACGCGGTGCCCAGCGGACCCAGCCGGATGAAGTCACCGACGGGCGGCTCGTCGACAACATCGGCGGCACCGTCGGCATCACCGGTCCCGTCGAGCCGACGGGCGGCCGCATATCTGGTCGCCGCCGCCTGCGCGCGGCCGATGGCGTCGTATTCGTACAGCCCGGACTCCAGCGTGGTTCGACTGGTGATCGACCACCGCAGGACCCGGCCGAGCCGGAGCTCCCGCGCGATCCGGTAGGCGAGAGCGGACTTCCCCGAACCGGGGCGCCCGGTGACTATCAGCGGTCTGCGCAGGAACAACGCGGCGTTGACCATGTTGATCTCGTCCGGATCCACGTCCCCCTCGGTCAGGTGGAACTCCGGGCCCAACCGACGCTCGGCCTCGAAGTCGTCCTCCGGCGGCGTCTGCGGCTCACTCGGAGGTTCGCCGCGGAACTTGCGCCACGGCGGCGGTTCGGGAAGCAGGTCGGGAAGTTGGATGTCGTGCATTGGTCGGCCAGTGCCTCGGTAAATCCACCATTCAGGCACATCGGCCTGAGGAGTCCGCTCTGTTAGCGGAACCTCTGGACCGCGGTCGTTCGCGCTCATCCGCATCCCCTAGGACGGCCCGGTTCCGAGCACGACGATTCGATCAGGGTCATCCCAGAGTACCACCAAATCGCGTGCCAAGTCTTGGACGGGCGAGCCAAGAGATGCACTTCTTGAGATTCGGGACTGTTCTGGTAATCCGATCAAGCCGCCACTCGCTGTCAACTGCATCACCAATTTGGTTAGTTTCTCCGGAGTGACATCCGGATGCCACAACAGCACCGGCATTCCCGCTCTCAACGCGGCGGTGAACTCGTCAATTGCCGCTCCCCCAGGACACCGCGGTGACGGCGGAGCACTGAGCACCATCGCGACGGAGTCACTCGCATGAAGGGCAACATCGACACGCTCCGTCACGCCTTCCGCGCCGCCGAAGTAAATCCGCATCGGCGAGGGGTCATCGTTGAGCGAGCGCCAACGCTTCCGCCACACCCGGTGCCAATGTTCGCTCCTCATCCTTTCGAGTGACCGAACTCTGATAATGTATTCGACGCACAGCGGCTGGGGTTGGCCAGATTCGTGTTCCTTGTTCCAGCGGTGTACCGGCAGGTGGATGAGTTCCCTCGGCAGGATGACTTCCAACGTCACGGGAGCGAGCTGATCCGCCCATGCTCGCTCGGCGGCCACCACCTCCTCGTCGAAGGCACGCTCGAGATAGTCCTCGTCCACCTCCCGGATCCCGACCTTGGCAGGGGGCCACACCCCGGGCATGGTTTGGCGCCACGATGACAGCACGTAACGGTCGCCGCTGATCCCGTCGTGCTCGAGCGCGAGCAACAGGTGCAGGCCCGGCGCACCGGTACTCGGGGACATGTCACGCCTGCGCTCCTCCAACGCGTTCTCGGCGCCCTGGTGCCGGACCTTCTGCTCGACCCAGGCACGCATCGCACCGCCCACGTCGCCGCGGACCTCCGCCGCCACCGCATCGAGCAACACCAGACTGGGTGGCACGCCACCCGGTCCCGCGTTGATGTCGACCAGGTGGGTGAAGGCCTGCCACAGGTCAGCGAACCTGGGCAACGGCACGGCCGAGTTCGCCGCCCGC
>NZ_JBJMIE010000524.1:0-26720 GCF_045807065.1 Actinophytocola sp.
GTGCGCCGGCGACGGCACCATCAAGATCGAGATGAACTTCCTGCCGGACGTGTACGTGCCGTGCGAGGTGTGCAAGGGCGCCCGGTACAACCGGGAGACGCTCGAGGTCCACTACAAGGGCAAGACCATCGCCGAGGTCCTGGACATGCCGATCGAGGAGGCGGAACGCTTCTTCGAGCCGATCAAGGCCATTCACCGGCACCTGAAGACCCTGGTGGACGTTGGCCTGGGCTACGTCCGCCTCGGCCAGCCGGCCACGACCCTGTCGGGTGGCGAGGCCCAGCGCGTGAAGCTGGCGTCGGAACTGCAGAAGCGCTCGACCGGGAAGACGGTCTACGTCCTGGACGAGCCGACGACCGGCCTCCACTTCGAGGACATCCGCAAGCTGATCGGGCTCGTCAACGGGTTGGTGGACAAGGGCAACACGGTCATCGTGATCGAGCACAACCTGGACGTGATCAAGACGTCGGACTGGATCATCGACATGGGGCCCGAAGGGGGTTCCGGCGGCGGGATGATCGTCGGGGAGGGGACTCCGGAGGACATCGCCGCTATGGCTGACTCCTACACGGGGCAGTTCCTCACGCAGGTTCTCTGACGGTTCGTGGGTGCGGCGGGGGCGCCGGGGGAGGGGGCGGGGCCGCCGGGGGAGTGGACAGGGCTGGCCAGATGGTTGGGTTGGCCAGGTCCGGTTGAGCTTTGTTGGGGCTTGCCTGCCTGGTGGCTTCTGGTCTGGCGCCTCGCGGCCTGCGGTTGGCCTGTTCTGCCTGCGTCACCCTTGAAAGGTGTAGGTCATCTTTGGAAGGTGTAGGTCACGTTCGTCAGTTTTTCTGACAGTGACCACAGGGCTGCTGCCTTCTCCCGGTCGTGGGACGCCGGGCTTGAGCGGGTGACCTTCGGGTGGCCCCACATCAGTCGGCCCGGGCCGACGAAGCCGCCGTTGGGTAGGTCGGCTGTTGCCGCGTACAGGGTGGGGAGTGCGCCCATTGCCGGGGTTTGTGCGATCGCGTGATTGCCCAGGGCCATCAGTGTGTCCAGCACCGTTTCGGTGTGGGACATCAGGTTCGTCGACACGTAGCCCGGGTGGGCCGCGTAGGACCTGATCGGTGAGCCGGCTTCCTCCAGTTTGCGGGCCAGTTCGTACGCGAACAGCAGGTTCGCCAGTTTCGTCTGCTCGTACGCGGCCCAGCGGCGGTAGCGGCGGCGCTCCCAGTTGAGGTCGTCCAGGTCGATGTGGCCGAACCAGTGGAACGAGCTCGACACCGTCACCACCCGCTCGCGCAGGCGGTCGAGGAGCAGTCCCGTCAGTGCGAAGTGGCCCAGGTGGTTGGTGCCCATCTGCATCTCGAAGCCGTCCGCAGTGGTGCGGTGGGGGACGGCCATGACGCCGGCGTTGTTGACCAGGACGTCCACCGGTTCGTCGATCGACGCCGCGAACGCGTGGACCGACGCGAGGCTGGTCAGGTCCAGCGCCCGCACCTCGACCGTGTCGGGCATGGTCGCGGCTGCCGCCCTGCCCTTGTCGACGTTGCGGCAGGCCAGGATCACCCGTGCGCCCGCCGTCGCCAACGCCGCTGTCGTGGCCAGTCCCACACCGCTGTTCGCGCCCGTGACGATCACCGTCCGCGCGCTCTGGTCGGACAGTTCGGCCACGGTCCACTTCGCCATGCCCGCACCCTAGCGCCGGCATACTCGACTCGTGTCACTCAATGACTACCGTTTCCGGAGCCTATGGTCGGTAAGTGCCACCGCGGCCAGGGTGTTCGACGCACTGGTCGACCTCACCCGCTATCCGCAGTGGTGGCCCGACATCCGCTCTGTCACCCGAGTGGATGAGAACACCGCCGAGGTCGTCTGCAGGTCGGTACTGCCCTACGCGCTGACCTTCCGGCTGCACCGCGCCGAGGAGGACCCGGACAGCGGCCGGATGCGGGTCGACGTGACCGGTGACCTCGAGGGCTACGTCCAGGGCGTGGTGTCCGAGCACGAGGCCGCCGGCGTGGTCCTCGCCATCTCACAACGCGTCGTCGTCACCAAGCCGCTGCTCCGCTTCCTCGCGCCGGTCGCCCGGCCGCTGTTCCGCGTCAACCACGCCCTCATGATGCGGCGTGGGCAGCGCGGCTTCCGCGCCTACCTGACCGCCTGAGCGTGGTCGTGCAGCCCGTCCAACGAGCGCGGGACAGGTCTGGATCTTCCATGACGGTATGACGCCAGCTCCTGCTCGATCGTCCAAATCACTTGGATGCTGGGTGCGGGCCCGTCATAGTCGTCCCATGACGGGTTTGGACCCCTGGGCGCCGACGGACCCGGTCGGTGAGGCCCTGCACCTGCTGCGGATGAACGGCACGTTCTACTGCCGCGTCGAGCTGGGAGCTCCCTGGGGCATGGCGATGCCGGCGATGCCGGGCCACCTGTGGTTCCACGTCGTGACCGCCGGCACCTGCTGGCTCGGCACCGGCGACGGGCCCCCGCGGGTGATGGGCGCCGGCGAGCTGGTGCTCGTGCCGCACGGGCAGGGGCACACGCTGCTCAGCGAGCCCGGAGTGCCGACTCCCAGTGTGCTGGACCTGCCGCGCGAGCTGGTCAGCGAGCGGTACGAGCTGCTGCGCAACGGCAGTGCCGGGCCGCCGACGCACATGATCTGCGGGGCCATCCGGTTCGACCAGCCGAGCGCCCGGCACCTGATCGAGGTCCTGCCCGAGACCCTGCACATCGAGACCGCCGGCAGCGCGCCGGACAGCTGGCTGCCGAGCCTGCTGCGCCTGATGGCCAGCGAGGCCAGGGAGCTGCGCCCCGGCGGCGAGGAGGTGATCACGAGGCTCTCGGACATCATCGTCATCCAGGCGATCCGCACCTGGCTGGAGGCCGACCCGGCCGCGCGGACCGGATGGCTCGGCGCACTGCACGACCCGCAGCTCGGCCGCGCGCTGGCGCTGATCCACCGACAGCCGGACCGCGCCTGGACGGTCGCCGAACTGGCGAACGAGCTCGCGATGTCCCGATCGGCGTTCTCCGCGCGGTTCACCAAGGAGGTCGGCGAACCGGTGATGCAGTACGTGACCCGCTGGCGGATGCAGGTGGCCCTCCGCTCGTTCGAGGAGGGCCAGACGACCACGGCGGAACTGGCCCGCAAACTGGGCTACCGCTCGGAAGCCGCCTTCGCCCGCGCCTTCAAGCGCGTGCTGGGTGTCTCCCCGGGCGCCGCCAAGAAACACCGCGGCGACGCCCTACTGGACTTCATCGGGAACTGAGCCCCACAGCCCGCCCCACTGTCGGTATCCACGAGTAGCGCGGAAACCGGGGAGCCCACCGGATGCGAACGGTCCTTTCGCTCGGGTTGATGTGTGAATGAGGCAGCGCTTCACGTCAGCGGCATCAGCCGGTCCTCCCAACCCGGCTGCCGCCGAGCCGGGAGGACCCACCGCGTGTTCGCGTGCTCCTCAGGCGTCCTCGAGGACGTCGGCGAATGCGATCACTACCCCTCCGGTGGCGTGCTCGAGGGTGGCGGCGACAAGGGATCCCGCCTTCGCGGCGGCGGTGCTGGCCGTCGCGTAGTCGGCGAAGTACAGGTCCAGGAGCCGGTACGCCGGGGTGGGGCTGCCGTCTTCCTTGGGCCAGACCTTCGACGCCTGCAGCCGGGTCAGACCGGGGAGTTCGCGCGCCAGCGCGAGCTGGTCGGAGTACGCCGCCTCGAACGCGTCCGGGTCGGTGGGGTTGGAGTACACGAAGCTGATCTTGGTCGGCCTGCCTTGCTCGGTCATGGATGATCCCCTGGTTGTTAGTCTTGGTTGATACGAGCGAGAGGACCCGACCCCGCACGATGGTGTCGGGCGAACTGCCGGTAGCACGGCTGCTTCGCCGATGGTGGGAGGTCGGGACAACGGATCCCGACTCCTTCCGCACGGCGGCTCCACTCACTGCCTGTCGACCGTAGTGAGAGGAATGGGCAACGACCATGACAGTTCCGTCGGGACACTTTGCTGATCGTCCAGCGACGCCGGCCGACGTGCTTCGCCCGCCGCGGGAGCTCGCCGATCCGCCGGCGCTCGGGGACGGTGCGCTCGGGCTCGACGTGGGCGGTCAGTCACACGACATGCTCTCGGAGCTGCTCCGAAGCGTCCGTCTGAGTGGGGACCGGATCGTCGCCTACGCCCCGCCGCGGACCTTCTCGATCGGTTTCGCCGACCTCGGCAGTCTGCACATCGTCGAAGAGGGCGAACTGGTGCTCCGGATCGACGGTGACCCGGACGTCGAGCACGTGCGTTGCGGCGATGTCGTCCTGCTTCCGCGCGGGGACTCGCATCGCATCAGCGACGCGGGCAGGGGCACGCATGCCGCCGGCACCGGCAACGACAACGACACACCCGAGCCGGCGCGCTGGCTCTGCGGAACATTCACGATCGGTGATTCGCGGGCGAGTCACCTGCTCGGGAGCCTCCCGGCCGCGATCATCCTGCGCGGCGACCGCGGCCCGGCGCTCGAAGGGCTCGAGGTGGCCCGCAGGATGCTCGTCGCCGAGATGCGGTCGCCCTCGCAGGGATCGGCGGTGATGGTCGCCCGCATCCTCGATCTGATCTTCATCCAGATTCTGCGCACCTGGGCCGCCGGTCCCGACTGCGAACCGAACTGGCTGGCCGGTGCCCTGGACCCGCTGACCGGTCCGGCCCTGAGCGCCATCCACCGCTATCCAGGCCGCGACTGGACGGTCGAGGAGTTGGCCCGAGCGTGCAACCTCTCCCGGTCGGCGTTCGCCGTGCGGTTCCTCGCTCACGTCGGGAAGCCGCCGGCCACCTATCTCGCGCTCGTCCGCCTGGACACCGCGGCCGACCTGCTCCGCAACACCTCCCTCCCCGTCACGCTGATCGCGAGGAACGTCGGCTACACGTCGGAGGCGGCGTTCAGCCGCGCGTTCAAGAACCGCTACGGCATGCCACCGGCGCACTGGCGTCAGGACAGCGGAGCGAAACAGCCCGAATGAGCCGCCGAACGATCAGCGCCAGGCCGTGAGCACCGCCTCGACGTCCGCCTTCAGCACCTCCGCGATCCCGTCCCGTGGCTCCAACGCCCAGTCCATCAACGCGCCCTGGGCCAGTGCCGCGACCACACGCGCCGCCTGCGCGGGCGGGGGAGCACCTGCCAACTCCGCCGCCGCGAACAGCTCCGCCAGCACCGAGCGCACACTCGCCCGCAACTCCGCGAACCCGCCCCGCAACGCCGGATCCGCGAGATCGACCCCCAACTGCCCGAGGTGGTTGCTGACCGTCGCCGGGTCGTCCAGGCCGTCGGTGATCACGAGCGCGGCGGCCACGATCGCCGCCACCGGATCGAGACCACTGGCCGCCGCGCGCATGCGTTGCCCGACGCTCCCCGCTGCCACGGCCATCATCGCCAGCAGCAGGTTCTGTTTGGACCCGAACCGCCCGGCCACGGTGCCCACCGCGACCCCGGCCTCGTTCGCCACCTGCGCCAACGTGAACCCCGGCCCGTACCGCCCGATCGCACGCCCGGCCGCCGCCAGCAGCCCCTCGTCGGAGATCTTCCTCGGTCGTGCCACAGACGTTATTGAACCATGGTTCGGAAACGGGATAGCATGCCGACCATGGCGAGATGGCAGGACATCGAGAAGGACGCGCCCGAGTTCGCGGAGCGTGTCCGTGCCCGCTTCGGGGCAGGCATCCACAAGACGATCGCGACGCTGCGCAAGGACGGTTCGCCGCGGATCAGCGGGTCGGAGCTGGAGTTCGAGGACGGCGAGGTCAAGTTCGGCATGATGGACCGCTCGCTGAAGCTCCTCGACGTGCGCCGCGATCCGCGCATCGCCGTCCACAGCCCGTCGCTCGACCCGCCCAAGGAGGCGGGGGAGTGGCTCGGCGACGCCAAGCTCGCCGGCCGCGTGGTCGAGATCCCGCCGGCTCCCGACAGCCCGCACCAGGACGCGGGCCACTTCCGCATCGACATCACCGAGGTCGTGCTGACCTACGTCGGCAACCCGGCGGACCACCTGGTCATCGAGTCGTGGCACGAGGGCACGGGCTGGCGGCGCCGCACCCGCGAGTAGCGGCGCGCCAGCCCGAGACCTACTTCGTGGCCGCCGCTTCGGCCGCCGCCGTCTCCTCGGCCTTCGGCGCGGCCTCGTGGTCGTCCAGCAGGGTGCGCTCGTCGAACGGGTCCTCGCCCGACAGGACGCGGTCCGCCCGCTCCCGGTCGAACTCCCTGGTCCACGTGCCGACGAGGACCGTCGCGACCGAGTTGCCCGCGAAGTTCGTCAGCGCACGCGCCTCGGACATGAACCGGTCGATGCCGACGATCAGGCCCACGCCGTCCACCAGTTCCGGCCGGTGTGACTGCAGGCCGCCGGCGAGGGTGGCCAGGCCGGCGCCGGTCACGCCCGCCGCGCCCTTCGACGCGACGATCATGAACAGCAGCAGCCCGATCTGCTCGCCGAACGACAGCGGCTTGTCCATCGCCTCGGCGATGAACAGCGTCGACATCGTCAGGTAGATCGCGGTCCCGTCCAGGTTGAACGAGTAGCCCGTCGGCACGGTGATACCGGCGACCGGCTTGCTCACGCCGAGGTGCTCCATCTTGGCGATCAGCCGCGGCAGTGCCACCTCCGACGACGACGTCGACAGGATCAGCAGGAACTCCCGGGACAGGTACCGGAACAGCGTCAGGATGTTCATCCGCGCCACCACCCACAGGATGGAGGACAGGATCCCGAACACGAAGATCAGACACGTGACGTAGAAGCCGATCATGATGATGGCCAGGCTCTTCAGCGCGTCGACGCCCGTCTCGCCCACCACGGCGGCGATCGCGCCGAACGCCCCGACGGGGGCCGCCCACATGACCATCGACAGGATGCGGAACACCCAGCGCTGGATGTGCTCGACGCCCCGCAGGATCGGCTCGCCCTTGGCGCCGAGCGCCTGCAGCGCGAACCCGCCCAGCAGCGCGATGAGCAGCGTCTGCAGCACCGAGCCCTCGGTGAACGCCGAGACCAGCGTGGTCGGGATGATGCCGAGCAGGAAGTCGGCCGTGCTCTCCGACGCGGCCACCTGCTTGTGGCCGGCCGCCGCGACGTCCGGGGTGAGGTGCAGTCCCTCGCCTGGGTGCAGCATGTTGCCGACGATCAGCCCGATGGCGAGCGCGACCGTCGACATGACGAGGAAGTAGCCGATGGCGAGCGTGCCGACCTTGCCGACCTTCGCGGCCCTGGCCACCGAACCGACACCGATCACGATCGAGCAGAAGATGATCGGGCTGATCATCATCTTGATCAGGTTGACGAACCCGGTCCCGAGCGGTTTCAGTGCCTTACCCAACTCCGGCCAGACCAGACCGATGAAGATGCCGATCGCGACCGCGACGATCACTGAGAGGTAGAGGACGTGTGTCCGGTCGCGGCGACGCGGCCCAACCGGCTGTTCAACGCTGGACATGCGGGTCATTCTCCGAGCGAAGTATGACCTGGGTCACCTTTCTGTTCATTACGTACATGGTTCGAGGGACATCGTGAAGGCCATCACACTGGAGCACGTGACGCGTGACCGCCCGGGCTGGAGCCTCGCCCGCCAGCTCCTCGTGCTGCAGGTGATCGTCGTCGGCGTCCTCGTGGTCGCCGGCACGGTGCTCGTGTACCTGGACGTCGCCGCCCGCACATGGGACTCCAGCGAGGCCGAGGTCGTGGCCGTCGCGCTGACCATCGCGGACTCGCCGGCGATCACCGACGTGATCGAGGCACGCGACCCGAGCGCGGTCCTGCAGCCGTTCACCGACCGCGTGCTCCGCGACACCGACGTCGACTTCATCACGATCATGGACCCGACGGGCAGGCGGTACACCCACCCGGACCCCGCGAGGATCGGCGAGCAGTTCCTCGGCCACATCGACGAGGCGCTGGCCGGCCACGTGTTCACCGAGACCTACACCGGCACGCTCGGCCCGTCGGTGCGCGCGGTGGTCCCGGTCCGCGACGGTGCGCGGATCGTCGGGCTGGTGAGCGTCGGCATCACGCTCGACGCCATCGCCGGCCAGGTCCGCGGCCGCCTGCTGCTGCTCCTGCTCGTCGCGATCGCCGCCCTCGCGGTCGGCATGGTCGGCACGTACCTGGTGAGCCGCCGCCTCGCTCGCCAGACCCACGGCCTCGGCCCCGCCGAGCTGAGCCGGCGCCTGGAGCACCACGAGGCGATCCTGCACACCGTGCGCGAAGGGTTGCTCCTCATCGACCAGGCCGGCCGGGTGACGCTGTGCAACGACGGTGCCCGCGCGCTGCTCGACCTCGACGACCGCGGTGACGGCGAGGTCGAGGGCAGGGCGCTCACCGACCTCGGACTGCCGGCGGAGATGGTGGCGAGCATGGCGGCCCACCGCACCAGCCGCGACGAGATCCACCTGACCGAGCGGCGCGTGCTGGTCGTCAACAGCGCGCCGGTCCGGTTCGGCGACCGTGCGCACGGCACGGTCGTGACCCTGCGCGACCACACCGACCTGCAGGCACTCACCGGCGAGCTGGACTCGGTCCGCGGCTTCGCCGAGTCGCTGCGGTCCCAGGCGCACGAGGCCGCGAACCGCCTGCACACGGTCGTGTCACTGGTCGAGCTGGGCCGGTACGCCGAGGCCGTCGAGTTCGCCACCGCCGAGCTCGCCGTCGCGCAGGAGCTGACCGACCGGGTGGTTGACGCGGTGTCCGAGCCCGTGCTCGCGGCGTTGCTGCTCGGCAAGGCCGCCGCCGAGGCGAACGAGCGCGGCGCCGAGCTGGTGATCACCGCGGAGACCGAGATCGACGACGCCATTCCCGGCGGCACGCTCGCACCCCGGGACGTGGTCACGATCCTCGGCAACCTCATCGACAACGGGCTCGACGCCGCACTCGAGAGCGGCACCGCGCCCAGGGTGTTCGTCACCGCCCGCATGGAGGACGGTGAACTGCTGCTGCGCGTGGAGGACACCGGGCCCGGGCTCGCGGCCGGCGAGGTGGCGTTCGACCGCGGCTGGTCGACCAAGGCCGACGGCCGCGGTCTCGGGCTCGCGCTGGTGCGGCAGGCGGTCCGGCGCGCCGGCGGCACGATCGAGGTCGGCCAGGGGGAGCGGGGCGCGGTGTTCACCGTGCGGCTGCCCATGGCGCTGGTGACGTCGTGATCTCCGTCCTGGTCGTGGAGGACGACCGCGTGGCCGCCGACGCCCACCAGCTCTACGTGGAGCGGGTCGACGGCTTCGCCGTCGCCGGCGTCGTGCACAGCGCGGGGGAGGCCCGCCGCGCGTTGGGCCGGCTCGACGTCGACCTCCTGCTGCTCGACCAGTACCTGCCCGACGAGCTGGGCCTCGACCTGTGCCGCTCGCTGCGTGCCGAGGGCCGGCTCGTCGACGTGATCATGGTGACCTCCGCGAGTGACCTCGCGCTCGTGCGTGCCGCGGTGTCCAGCGGGGTGGCGCAGTACCTGCTCAAGCCGTTCACGTTCGCGACGCTGCGGGACAAGCTGGAGCGGTACGCCCGCTTCCGGCGTGGCGTCGACCGCGCGGCGCAGGCCGACCAGACCGACGTCGACCACCTGTTCGCGACGCTGCGGGGCAGCGACGGCGCCCAGCTGCCGAAGGGGATGAGCGCACCGACCCTGGACGCGGTCGCCGCGGCGCTGCGCGGAGCGGACGCCGGCCTGTCCGCGAGCGCGGCCGGCGACGTGCTCGGCATGTCCAGGGTCACCGCGCGGCGCTACCTCGAATACCTGGCCGATCACGGGCTGGCGGTCCGGCAGCCGGTCTATGGTCAGGTGGGTAGGCCGGAGCTGCGCTACCAGTGGACCTCCCGCTAGGCCCCGGGGAACAAATCCCCCGGCCGGGGGTGTTATTCTACGGATCGCGACCCGCCTCGTCCGCGAGGCGGCACAAGTGGAGCCCCGCTCCCACCCGAGTCACTCAGTGGCCGGGTTCCGGTCGCCGGCGGTAGCTGTCCTGGTGCAGCGACCGCGGGTTTCCCGTCGGGTGCGACGGGTGTGATCGGAAGCGGGCCCCGTTCGCCTTCATGGCGATCGGGGTTTCGTGCTTGATGGGACTCCGCGAGGGTCGCGGGAGGAGAAGAAGACCCAACCGGCCTGAGGAGGCCCCATCAGCTCCGAGACACGTATCAACGACCGCATCCGAGTCCCAGAGGTCCGACTGGTCGGACCGGGCGGCGAGCAGGTTGGCATCGTGCGCATCGAGGACGCACTGCGACTGGCTCAGGAAGCGGACCTGGACCTCGTGGAGGTTGCCCCGCAGGCTCGCCCGCCTGTCTGCAGGCTCATGGACTATGGCAAGTTCAAGTACGAGAGCGCGCAGAAGGCTCGTGAGTCGCGTCGAAACCAGCAGCTCACCGTGATCAAGGAGCAGAAGCTCCGCCCGAAGATCGACACACACGACTACGAGACCAAGCGCGGCCATGTGATGCGCTTCCTCGAACACGGCAACAAGGTCAAGGTGACGATCATGTTCCGGGGTCGTGAGCAGTCCCGCCCCGAACTTGGCTTCCGGCTGCTGCAGCGGCTGGCCGAGGACGTAGCCGACCTCGGCTTCGTCGAGGCCGCGCCCAAGCAGGACGGTCGAAACATGATCATGGTGTTGGCGCCGCACAAGTCCCAGAAGACCCGTCCGAAGGCGAACGCGGGCACCGACACGATCTGATCCGAGGCTGACCGAGACCGAGCGCGTCTCCGCTTCAGGCCGCGCGCCCGGTCATCTCACTGTGCGAGGAAGAACAATGCCCAAGAACAAGACACACTCCGGTACGTCCAAGCGTATTCGGGTCACCGGCAAGGGAAAGCTGCGTCGTCAGAAGACCGGCCTCCGACACAGGCTGGAGAAGAAGCCCAGCACGCTCACCCGCCGTCTGTCCGGCACCACCGAGGTGGCCAAGCAGGACGTCAAGCGCGTGAAGAAGCTGCTCGGTCTCTGACCGACCGTCCCTGACCACCGGGCGAGCGTGGAGCCGCCCACGAGATCGACAGGATACGCACCGTGGCACGCGTCAAGCGGGCAGTCAACGCCCAGAAGAAGCGCCGCACGACCCTCGAGTTGGCCAGCGGCTACCGCGGGCAGCGCTCGCGGTTGTACCGCAAGGCGAAGGAGCAGGTGCTCCACTCGCTGAACTACGCCTACCGGGACCGCCGCGCCCGCAAGGGTGACTTCCGCCAGCTGTGGATCACCCGCATCAACGCCGCGGCTCGCCAGAACGGCCTCACCTACAACCGGTTCATCCAGGGCCTGAAGAACGCCGGCATCGAGGTGGACCGCAAGATCCTCGCCGAGCTGGCCGTCCACGACGAAGCCGCGTTCGCCGCGCTCGTCGAGGTCGCCCGCGAGAACGCGCACCAGCAGGGCAAGGCTTCCTGAGCGCCGAACGACGACCCGGGGTGTTCACCGAACGGACGCCCCGGGTTGCTGCTGCCCGGGCCCTGTCGCGGCGCGGCGGCCGGGAGCGGCTCCACCGCTTCCTCGTCGAGGGCACGCAGGCCGTCCGTGAGGCGCTCGCCTGGCCGGGTGATGTGCACGAGCTGTTCGTGACCGAGGACTTCCTGGCCCGCGACTCCGATCTGGTGACGACCGCCCACGATCGTGGCGTCCCGGTCTCGCCCGTCACCGACCGTGCCATGGCCGGCCTCGCGGAGACCGTCACCCCACAGGGCGTCGTCGCCGTCTGCGGCCTGGTCGACCGGCCCGTGGAGGACGTCCTGGCGGGCAACCCCCGACTCGTGGCCGTGCTCGTCGGCGTGTCCGACCCCGGCAACGCGGGCACGGTCATCCGTGTCGCGGACGCGGCGGGCGCCGACGCGGTGGTCCTGGCCGGCGCCGCGGTCGACCCGCACAACGGCAAGTGCGTGCGGGCCTCGACGGGCAGTGTCTTCCACGTGCCCATCGCCCGCGCCCCCGTCGCCGACGTGCTCGACGCCTGCCGCGCCGCGGGCCTGCGCCTGGTCGCGGCCGACGGCTACGCGAAGGCCGAGCTGACCCCGGGCACCGTCACCGGCCCCACCGCGTGGCTCTTCGGCAGCGAGGCCCACGGTCTACCCGAAGAGGTGAAGTCGGCGGCCGACGAGTCACTCCGCGTGCCCATCTACGGCAGGGCCGAGAGCCTGAACCTGGCGACCGCGGCCACCGTGTGCCTGTACGCCACGGCGTGGCGACACCGCGCGGAACCACCCGATCGGTTCAATCCGACCGCAGACTGATCGTCCTGCTTGCGGTGGCGCTGGAACCTCGTCACCTACCTGGTGCTGCCGATCATGGTCCTGGAGGGCGTGACCACGAAGCCGGCCGTCAGGCGCTCCGTGGAGCTGTTCCGCAACACCTGGGGCGAGAACGTGCTGGGCAACGTCGGCATTGGCGCGGTCGACTTCCTGCTGTTCCTGCCGGTCATCCTGCTCGTCATGCTCGGCGCCCTCGCCGGAGGCGCGGTCGCCTACGTGCTCTTCGGCCTCGCCGTGCTGTGGTTCCTCGGCTCCGTCATCGTGACCACCGCACTGTCCGGGATCTACCAGACCGCGCTGTACCACTACGCTGCCGGGCGGGCCGTGCCGCAGGAGTTCGCGGCCACCGACCTGGCCCACGCGTTCCCCCCGAAGCGCCGATAGTGGAAACTGGGTGTGGGCCGTTTCGGCCGATCACCTAGGATCACTGTGCTCGCGGTGTGCGCGAGCACCAGATCGATCCAGCCCGGGAGCGCGCAGCCACCATGTCCGCAGCCAACGACTCCTACGACCCGAAGCAGGTCGCGGCCCTGGCGCCTGAGACGCTGCAGGCTGCCGTGGAGCAGGCGCGCAAGGAGTTCGAGGCGGCCGTCGACCTGGCGGCACTCGCCGCGGCCAAGCCCGCCCACCTGGGCGACAAGGCCCCGCTGATGGTCGCCCGCCGGGAGATCGGCGCGCTGCCGCCCAACGCGAAGGCCGACGCCGGCAAGCGGGTCAACGAGGCGCAGAAGCTGGTCCGGGAGGCGTTCGACGAGCGCCGGGCCGAGCTGGAGGCCGACCGCGACAGGCGGGTGCTGCGCGAGGAGTCCGTCGACGTCACGCTGCCGTGGGACCGCCGCCCACGCGGTGCCCGGCACCCGCTGACGACCCTGTCCGAACGGATCGCGGACGTGTTCGTCGCGATGGGCTGGGAGATCGCCGAGGGCCCCGAGGTCGAGACCGAGTGGTTCAACTTCGACGCGCTCAACTTCAAGAAGGACCACCCGGCCCGCACCATGCAGGACACGTTCTACGTGGCGCCGGCCGACTCCGGCCTGGTCCTGCGCACCCACACCTCACCGGTGCAGATCCGCTCGCTGCTCGAACGTGACCTGCCGGTGTACGTGGTGTGCCCGGGCCGCACCTTCCGGACCGACGAGCTGGACGCCACCCACACGCCCGTGTTCCACCAGGTCGAGGGCCTTGCCGTGGACAAGGGCCTGACGATGGCGCACCTGAAGGGCACGCTCGACGCGTTCGCGAAGGCGATGTTCGGCGACACCTCGAAGATCCGGCTGCGCCCGTCGTACTTCCCGTTCACCGAGCCCTCCGCCGAACCCGACGTGTGGTTCCCGGAGAAGAAGGGCGGCGCGGGCTGGGTCGAGTGGGGCGGCTGTGGCATGGTCCATCCCAACGTGCTGCGGGCCTGCGGCGTCGACCCCGACGTGTACTCCGGCTTCGCGTTCGGCATGGGCATCGAGCGGACGCTGCAGTTCCGCAACGGCATCCCGGACATGCGGGACATGGTCGAAGGGGACGTCCGGTTCACCGCGCCCTTCGGCATCGAAGCCTGATCGCGCCACACCCGTCATTCAGTAGGAGAGACACATCGTGCGGGTCCCCGTCAGCTGGCTCACCGAGCACCTCGACACGAAAGAGAGGTTCACGGCGGAGCAGATCGCCGAGGCCTTCGTCCGCGTCGGTCTCGAGGTGGAGGAAGTC
Organism: Actinophytocola sp.; assembly: GCF_045807065.1. Taxonomy (GTDB): domain Bacteria; phylum Actinomycetota; class Actinomycetes; order Mycobacteriales; family Pseudonocardiaceae; genus Actinophytocola. The sequence goes on from NZ_JBJMIE010000524.1 coordinate 13,923, forward strand.
GCGCCGCTCGGTCCGGTGACCGGACCGGTCGTGGTCGGTCGCGTCGCCGAGATCGAGGAGCTCACCGAGTTCAAGAAGCCCATCCGGTACTGCATGGTCGAGGTCGCGGAGGCCGACGACCACGACGAGACCATGGGTCCTCGGATGCGCGGCATCGTCTGCGGCGCGACGAACTTCGCGGAGGGCGACCTCGTGGTGGTCGCGCTGCCCGGCGCGGTGCTGCCCGGCGGTTTCGCGATCACCAAGCGCAAGACCTACGGCCGCTACAGCGACGGCATGATCTGCTCCGCACGCGAGCTGGGCCTCGGTGACGAGCACACCGGCATCCTGGTGCTGCCCAGCGGTGACGAGCACGTCGGCGCCGGCGACGACGCGGTGGACTACCTCGGGCTCGACGACAGCGTCATCGAGCTGTCCATCACGCCCGACCGCGGTTACGCGTTCTCGATCCGAGGGCTCGCCCGCGAGCTGGCGTGCGCGTTCGACATCTCCTACCGGGACCACGCGGCCATCGACGTGCCGGAGGCCGAGGGCCCCGCGTTCCCGGTCACGGTCGAGAACGAGGAGGACTGCCCTCGGTTCGTCGCGCGCCGGATCATCGGCGTCGACCCGACCGCGCCGACCCCGTTCTGGATCCGCAGGCGGCTGATGCTGGCCGGCATCAGGTCCATCTCCCTGGCCGTCGACGTCACCAACTACGTGATGCTCGAGATGGGCCAGCCGATGCACGCGTACGACACGCCGTCGATCAAGGGCGGCATCGTCGTGCGGCGCGCCGAGGCGGGCGAGAAGCTCACCACCCTGGACGACGTGGAGCGCACCCTCGACCCCGACGACATCGTCATCACCGACGAGACCGGCCCGATCGGCCTGGCCGGCGTGATGGGCGGCGCGAGCACCGAGGTGCGCCCGGACAGCTCGGACATCCTCCTGGAGGCGGCGAACTGGGAGCCGACGGCCGTCGCCAGGACGGTGCGCCGGCACAAGCTGCCGTCGGAGGCCTCGAAGCGTTTCGAGCGGCGGGTGGACGCGAACATCGCGCCGATGGCGTTGGAGCGGGCGGCGAGGCTGCTGCGTGACCATGCCGAGGGCAGCATCCAGCCCGGCCGCACCGATGTCGGCGGCGTGACCCCGATGCCGACGGTGACGATGCCGATCGGCCTGCCGGACCAGGTGGCCGGCACCCGCTACCCGAGCGGCGCCACCGTGCGGCGGCTCCAACAGATCGGCTGCACCACGGTCGACATGTTCACCGGCGAGGACGGCAAGTCCCGCGTGGCGATCCAGCCACCGACGTGGCGCCCGGACCTGACCGAGCCCGCGGACCTGGTGGAGGAGGTGCTGCGCCTGGAGGGCTACGACAGCATCCCGACGCAGCTGCCGCCGGCCCCACCCGGCAAGGGCGCGACCGCGAGCCAGCTCCGCCGCCGAGCGGTGGGACGCGCGCTGGCCGAGGCCGGGTACATCGAGGTGATCCCGTTCCCCTTCGTCTCCCCGACCATCTGGGACTCGTTCGGCCTGGCCTTCGACGACAACCGCCGTCGCACGGTGTCGTTGCTCAACCCACTGGAGGCCGACCGCAGCGAACTGGCGACCACCCTGTTGCCGGGCCTCCTGGAAGCCCTGATCCGCAACGTCTCCCGAGGCATGCGCGACGTGGCCCTGTTCCACATCGGCCAGGTGACGCTGCCCAAGGCACAACAGGTCCCGGTCCCCACCGTGGGCGTCGCCGCCCGCCCGAAGGACGGCGAGGTCGCGGCCCTACACGCGGCGCTCCCACAACAACCGGTCCACACTGCGGTAGTCCTGGCCGGCAACCGCGAACAAGCAGGCTGGTGGGGCCCAGGCGAACCAGCAAACTGGGCCGACGCCATCCGAGCGGCCCACATCGTGGCGGAAGCCTCGGGCGTGGAACTGAACATCCGCGCCGCCGAACTGGCGCCCTGGCACCCGGGCCGCTGCGCACAGCTGCTGGTAGGCGACCTGGCAGTCGGCTACGCAGGCGAACTCCACCCCAAGGTGATCGAAGCCCTGGGCCTCCCGAAGCGCACCTGCGCGATGGAGCTGAAGCTGGACGCACTCCCCGTGGTGGGCCGCCGCCCAGCACCGTCCCCGTCCCCGTACCCCCCGGTCCTACTGGACGTGGCCCTGGTGGTGGACATCTCCGTCCCCGTAGCCGAGGTAGCCACCACCCTCCGCAACGGCGGCGGCGACCTCCTGGAAGACCTACACCTGTTCGACGTCTTCACAGGCGAGCAGGTAGGCGAGGGCAAGCGTTCGCTGGCCTACTCCCTCCGCTTCCGCGCCCCAGACCGCACACTCACGGTCGAAGAGGCCACCGCGGCACGCGACTCGGCGGTATCCGCAGCAGCAAGCCGATTCGGCGCGGCGCTGCGGTCCTGAACCGGTTCGTCGGTCCGTGGTGCGTTGGGCGTCGGGGTTGGGCCGGGGTGCATGGGGGAGGGTTGGCAACGGGGTCGAGAGGCCATGCCCAGTTTTGAGGCTTCTTGGGCCTGGCTACTGAGGACCGGCTCGCGTAGAACGGCCAGCGAGCAGCGCGAAGCCTGCAGACGGACCGACTGCAGGCTCTGCCTCGCCTTCTGCCGCCCAAGTCCTCAAGGACAAGCCCGCAGGCGCGTTAGACGGCACCGGAGCATGCCGCAGCAGCTGTCCAACCGGCCGGTCGGCATCCTGCGCGGTGCCGCAAGACCGATACCAGTTACGCGACGAACCACCGCCTGGGGACACCACGCCAACCAACAACGAGCGGCTCACAAAAACCATGGGTTGTCTAACCAACCCAGCTCAGGCATCATCCCCCCGGCCCCCCGGCCCCCCGGCCCCCCGGCCCCCCGGCCCCCCGGCCCCCCGGCCCGGCACTCACCCCGTCGGGCGGTTCGTGCGCAACCAATCCACCGCGAAGGCGACTGCTTCCACGACCGGGAACAGGCGTGCGTCTGCCTTGCCCACCCGGCCACGACGCAGAGTGGCGGTCGGCTCGTACGCCGCGCCCAGGTGGGCGAAGTCGTCGCTGTTGGTCGCTACATCGGTGTAGGTGACCCACTCGCGGCCGTTGTCGGTCCGGACTGCGCAGCCGTACTCCGTCTTCGGGGTCGGCACTCGGTACTCCGCCAGGTGGAAGGTCGTGCATACGTCGAAGCCCACGCCCAACAGCAGCACCCGGGCGTCCGCTCGTTCCAGTGCCGCCAGCGGCGAGCCTTCGCCCAGATGGCTGTCGAGCTCGTGGGTCGCCATCAGGGCCGCGGCCTGCGCGCCGACCGCGGCGAACGACGTCTGCGGGTGGTTGCTCCGGACCGCGCCCGGCCAGGTGCGCACGGCCTCCACCAGCACGCTCAGGCCACGGGTTGGTGACACCGCCGGGTCGAACGCGGGCGTCTGCTCTCGGATCACCGGCCACCACGCCTCCGGTACCGGGGGGCGCTGCCAGAACTTCGGATCCGAGTTGTCCGACGTCTGCGTCGGCACCACCAACGTGCCCGCTGGCCCGAGCACGTCGAGTAGCGCCTGCACGACCGCGACCCGGCCGCCCGGGACCCAGCCGACCGCGCGCAGCGACGAGTGCACGATCACCGTGTCGCCCTCGCGCAGGCCCAGTGCGGCGAGGTCGGCGGCGAGCGACGCACGTGTCGGTGGCAGATCGGTCACCTCGCCATCGTGTCAGGGCGCTACAAGTGCTTTACCGCCTCTCGTACGGACAGGGGGGACAGGCCAGGGTGGCTGTCCACGAACGCCCGCACCCACCCTGGCTCGGTGCGGGCGAACTGGCGCAGTGCCCAGCCGATGCCCTTGCGGATGAAGAAGTCACGGTCGTCCAGGTTCGCTTCGATCGCCGCGGTCAGCAGCTTCGTGTCGGTCGCCTCCTTGAAGGTCAGCTGGCAGATGATGGATGTGCGTCGTTTCCAGAGGTCGGGGTCGGTGGCCCAGGCGTACATCACCGGCGTCAGGTCCTCGGGAAACCCGCGTAAGAGTGGGCCGATGCGCCGGCTCGCCAGCTCGTCGACGTGGTCCCACCACGCTCCGGTGACGATCAGTTCCTCGTACAGCGGCACCAGCGCGGGTGTCTGCCACGCCGCGTACCGGCGATCGCCGGTGAGCGCGATCGCCAGGTAGCGCTCCTCGCGGTATGTCGCCTCGCGCCACAGGGTCAGGACGGTCGCGCGCCAGTCTTCCTCGTCGGTCAGCACGTGGGCGGCGAACAGTTGCTTGGCCAGCGCGCCGCGTTCGGGCGCGGGCACACCGCGGAACGGCTGCTCCGACTTCATGTACCGCTGCATCTCGGGCGCCTTGCGCGCGTCGCCGATGGCTGCGAGGCCGTCGCGTACCGCCTTGATCAGGGTCTGGGATTCGGTCATGAGGCCAAGCTACGCCCGGGGACCGACAATTCTCGCGTTGTGGAGCGGATTGGCCGGACGAAGCCGAGCGAAAGGACCGTTGGTGCAGAGGTTTCATTGCCGTGGCGGAGGGGACCGACAGTTCCGGAGCGTTGAGTGGTAAATGGGAACATCTTCACCGGCGAGCCCGAGCGAAAGGACCGTTGGTATGCCTGGGGACCCCCGGTTTCAACGCTACTCGCGGGCACCGACAATTGTGGGGAGCGATCGGCGAACTGGTAACAGGCGCTACCGTCCGGACGGACCAACCGCGGCGGCGAGATGGCCGATGTACGGGTGTGCCAACACATGCTGGTAGTGCCATGTGTCCCCAGTGGACCGATCGCGAGGCTGACCGATGTGTACCCGAGTCGTTGCCCTCCGTGTTGTCACGATACGATAAAACGACTTTCGGGGGATTCCCGGTCACTATTACGAACGGCAGGCTCTACTGGTGATCAAAACACGCAGATTCGCCGCCGTGGCCGCGGTGGTGGGCGTTGTGCTCAGCGGGTTGGGCGTGGCGACGACGGCCTCCGCTGCGCCGGCAAAAGCACCTGAATTCACTCCAAAAGCCATCCAATGGGGTGAATGCGACAATCCAAGACTCGCGCAGGCCGGTGCCCAGTGCGGGTTGCTCGATGTGCCGCTCGACTACGCGAAGCCCAACGGCGAGAAGATCAAGCTCGCCGTGTCGCGGGTCACGCACAAGGGACCCGACTCCTCCTACCAGGGCCCCATGCTCGTGAACCCGGGCGGTCCGGGCGGCTCCGGCCTCATCTACGCGATCTTCAACGAGTTCGTCCCGAACGGGGGCGGCGACGACTACGACTGGATCGGCTTCGACCCGCGCGGGGTCGGCGAGAGCCAGCCGTCGCTGTCCTGCATCCCCGACTACGACGGCTACAACCGCCCGTTCTACACGCCGGTCACCCCCGGCCTCGAGCGGACGTGGCTGCAGCGGTCCAAGAGCTACGCGCAGGCCTGCGGCCGCAACGGCGGCAAGCTCCTCGAGCACATGACCACGGTCGACTCGGCCAACGACATGGAGAGCATCCGCAAGGCGCTCGGCGCCCCGCAGATCAACTACTACGGCTTCTCCTACGGCACGTACCTCGGTCAGGTGTACGGCACGCTCTACCCGGACCACTTCCGCCGGGTCATCTTCGACGGCAACGTCAACCCGAAGCGGGTCTGGTACGACGCGAACATCGACCAGGACATCGCGTTCGAGAAGAACATCAAGACCTACTTCGGCTGGATCGCGAAGTACGACAACATCTACCACCTCGGCACGACGGAGCAGCAGGTCGAGGCGCTCTACTACCAGACGCAGGCCGACTTGCTGCGTGCCCCGGCGGGTGGCGTGATCGGCCCGGACGAGTGGACCGACATCTTCCTGCAGGCCGGCTACTACGTGTACGGCTGGGAGGACATCGCCAACGCGTTCGCCGGCTTCGTCCACAACGGTGACTGGCAGACCCTGCAGGCGCTGTACGGCACGCCGCCGTTCGACGACAACGGCCACGCCGTCTACCTGGCCGTCTCCTGCACCGACAACCAGTGGCCGACGAGCTGGAACAAGTGGCGTGTCGACCAGTGGCTCACCTTCTTCCGCGCCCCCTTCGAGACCTGGGGCAACGTGTGGTTCAACGCGCCGTGCGTGTACTGGCCCGCGACGGCCGACCGGCCGGTGAAGGTGGACGGCAGCAAGGTCAAGAACGCGCTGCTGATCAACGAGACGAACGACGCGGCGACGCCGTACACGGGCGCTCTCGAGGTCCGCAAGCTGTTCCCGACGTCGGTGCTCATCGAAGGTGTGAACGGCACCACCCACTCGGGGTCGCTGTCCGGCGTCGAGTGCACGGACAGTCTCATCGTGAACTATCTGAAGACGGGTGCCCTGCCGGCCCGCCAGCCAGGTAACCACTCGGACGTCCAGTGCGACCCGGTGCCCCAGCCGGTCCCGGCCGGCGCCACCGCGGACAAGCGCGCCGCGACGGTGTCGAGCACGGACGCCCGCGCCGAGCTGGCGGTAGCCGTACCTCGCTGAACCGATCACCTGACGGGCGCTTCCGGTACACACCGGGAGCGCCCGTCGGCGTGAATACCGGTTTGAGTGAGTTTGCATGGTGATGCATAATCATCCGGGTGACGATCAGGATCGCGGTAGGCGGAGCCAGCGGCTACGCGGGCGGTGAGCTGCTCCGCCTGCTCCTCGGGCACCCGGACGTCGAGATCGGCGCACTGAGCGCCGGCGGCAACGCCGGCACGCTGCTCGGCGCACACCAACCCCACCTCCCCCCACTGGCCGACCGTGTCCTCGCCGACACCACGGCGGACACCCTCGCCGGCCACGACGTCGTCTTCCTCGCCCTCCCGCACGGCCACTCCGCGGAGATCGCCGCCCAGCTGGGCCAGGACACGCTCGTCATCGACTGCGGCGCGGACCACCGGCTGGTCAACCCGGAGGACTGGGTCCGCTGGTACAACAGTGAGCACGCCGGCACCTGGCCCTACGGCCTCCCGGAACTCCCCGGCAACCGCGAGAAGCTCCAGAACACCAGGCGGATCGCCGTCCCCGGCTGCTACCCGACCGGCGCCTCCCTCGCGCTCGCCCCGGCGCTCCAGGCGGGCATGATCGAGCCCGACGTCGTCATCACCTCCATCAGTGGCACCTCCGGCGCCGGTAAGTCGCTCAAACCGCACCTCCTCGGCTCCGAGGTCATGGGCTCGGTCACCACCTACGGTGTCGGCGGCACCCACCGCCACACCCCCGAGATCGCCCAGAACCTCGCGCAGGTCGCGGGGACCAGGGTCAGGGTCTCCTTCACCCCGGTGCTCGCCCCCATGCCGCGCGGCATCCTGACCTCGGCGTCGGCACCCATCAGGGACAACCGCGACGCCGAGGAGGTCTACCGCAAGGCCTACGCCGACGAGCCGTTCGTCCACGTGCTCGAGAACTCCTGGCCCGCGACCGCCGCCACGCTCGGCTCCAACGCCGTCCAGCTCCGCGCCACCGTCGACGAGGACGCCGGGCGGCTCGTGGTGATCGCCGCCCTCGACAACCTCACCAAGGGCACCGCGGGTGCCGCCATCCAGTCCATGAACATCGCACTCGGCCTGCCGGAGACCACCGGCCTGACCACCGTGGGAGTCGCTCCGTGACCGTCACCGCCCCGAAGGGGTTCCGGGCCGCCGGCGTCGCCGCCGGCATCAAGGAGAACGGCAACAAGGACCTGGCACTGGTGGTCAACGACGGTCCGCTCGACGTGGCGGCCGGCGTCTTCACCAGCAACAAGGTCAAGGCCGCGCCCGTGCTCTGGTCCCAGCAGGTGCTCACCACGGGACGAGCCGGGGCCGTCGTCCTCAACTCCGGGGGCGCCAACGCCTGCACCGGCCCGGAGGGTTTCCAGGACACCCACAAGACCGCCGAGCACGTCGCGGAGACCCTCGGCATCGGCGCGGTCGACGTCGCCGTGTGCTCCACCGGCCTCATCGGCGCCCGCCTGCCCATGGACAAGCTCACCGCGGGCGTCACCGCGGCCGCCGCGCAACTCGCGAACACCCCGGAGGCGGGCCTGGCCGCGGCCGAGGCGGTCATGACCACCGACACGGTCGCCAAACAGGCCCAGGCCAGCGCGCACGGCTGGACCATCGGCGGCTTCGCCAAGGGCGCGGGCATGTGCGCACCCAACATGGCCACGATGCTGTCCGTCCTCACCACCGACGCGGTGCTGGACCAGGAACAGGCCGCCCTGGCACTCACGGCGGCGGTGAGCAGGACCTTCAACACCCTGGACGTCGACGGCGGCACCTCCACCAACGACACCGTGCTGCTGCTGTGCTCCGGTGCGTCCGGTCAGACACCCACCGTGGACGAGTTCACCCAGAAGTTGACGCAGGTCTGCCACGACCTGGTGAAACAGCTCCAGGCCGACGCGGAGGGCGTCACCAAGCACATCAGCATCACGGTCACCGGCGCGGCCACCGACGACGAGGCGAAGAAAGCCGCGAAGGTGATCGCCCAGGACAACCTCTGCAAGACCGCGTTCTTCGGCTCGGACCCCAACTGGGGCCGCGTCGCGATGGCCGTCGGCAACGCGCCCACCGACTTCGACCCGACCAGGCTGGACATCACCATCAACGGCGTCGAGGTCTGCCGGGCGGGCGCCGCCGGCGAGGACCGCGGCAAGGCCGACCTGTCCGGCAGGGACATCACCGTGGAGGTCAACCTCAACGCGGGCACGGGCGCGGCCACCGTCCTCACCACCGACCTGTCCCACGGCTACGTCGAAGAGAACAGCGCCTACTCGTCATGACCATTCCCCTGGCCGCGGAGAAGGCGGCGGTCCTGATCGAGGCACTGCCGTGGCTGCAGCGTTTCCACGGCGCCACGGTCGTCGTGAAGTACGGCGGCAACGCCATGGTCGACGAGGAGCTCAAGACCGCGTTCGCCCAGGACATGGTGTTCCTCAAGCTCGCCGGCCTGCACCCGGTCGTCGTCCACGGCGGCGGCCCGCAGATCACCGCCATGCTCAACCGCCTCGGCATCCCCGGCGAGTTCAAGGGCGGCCTGCGCGTCACCACGCCCGAGACCATGGACGTCGTCCGCATGGTGCTCACCGGGCAGGTCAGCCGCGAGCTGGTCGCGCTGATCAACACGCACGGCCCGTACGCCGTCGCCATCTCCGGCGAGGACGCCAACCTGCTCATCGCGCGACGCCGGACGGCGACCGTCGAAGGCGAGCAGGTCGACATCGGGCTGGTCGGCGACGTGATCGCGGTCAACCCGGACGCCGTGCTCGACATCGTCCACGCGGGCCGCATCCCGGTCGTCTCCACGGTCGCCCCCAACGAGGACGGCCTGGCACACAACGTGAACGCCGACACCGCGGCCGCCGCGATCGCCGTCGCGCTGAACGCCGAGAAGCTCGTCATGCTCACCGACGTCGAGGGCCTGTACGCGGACTGGCCCGACAAGGACTCGCTGCTCAACCAGATCCACGCCGACGAGCTGGAGAAGCTGCTCCCCGGCCTCGCCACCGGCATGATCCCGAAGATGGAGGCGTGCCTGTCCGCCGTGCGCGGCGGCGTGCCCCGCGCCCACGTGATCGACGGCCGGCTCGCGCACTCCGTGCTGCTCGAGGTCTTCACCGGCAGCGGTGTCGGCACCATGGTCCTGCCCGAGGAGACACAGTGATCACTTCGAACACGGAGGGCCGGGCCAAGTGGCAGGCGTCCCTCATGGACAACTACGGCACGCCGAAGCTGACGCTCGTCCGCGGCGAGGGCGCCTACGTCTGGGACGCCGACGGCAACCGCTACCTCGACCTGGTCGGCGGCATCGCCGTCAACGCGCTCGGTCACGCCCACCCGGCGGTGGTCCAGGCCGTCACCGAGCAGATCCAGACCCTCGGCCACACCTCCAACCTCTACATCAACCAGGTCACCGTCGAGCTGGCCGAGGAGCTGCTCGACGTGGCCGGCGTCAGCGGCAAGGTCGTTTTCTGCAACTCGGGTGCGGAAGCCGTCGAGGCGGCGCTGAAACTGTCCCGGCTCACCGGCCGCACCAAGCTCGTGGCCTGCGACGGCGCCTTCCACGGCCGCACGATGGGCGCGCTCACGCTGACCGGCCAACCACCGAAGCGGGCGCCCTTCCAGCCGCTGCTCCCGGACGTCGACCACATCCCGTTCGGCGACCCGGAGGCCCTCGAAGCCGCGGTCGATGAACACACCGCCGCCGTGATCCTCGAACCGGTGCTCGGCGAGGGCGGCGTCCACCCGGCACCCGCCGGTTACCTGCGGACCGCCAGGAAGCTGACCAGCGACAACGGCGCGCTGCTGATCCTCGACGAGGTGCAGACCGGCCTCGGCCGCCTCGGCACCTGGTTCGCGTTCCAGCAGGCCGGCATCACCCCGGACGTCATCACGCTCGCCAAGGGCCTCGGCGGCGGCCTCCCGCTCGGCGCCTGTATCGGTGTCGGCGCCGCCGGCGACCTGATGAAGCCCGGCCAGCACGGCACCACCTTCGGCGGCAACCCCGTCTGCTGCGCCGCCGGCCTCGCTGTCCTGCGGACCATCGCCGCCGACGGCCTGGTGGAACACGCCGCGGCCATGGGCAAGGAGATCACCGCCGGCGTCGAGGCGCTCGACCACCCACTGGTCACCGAGGTGCGGGGGAGCGGTCTGCTGCTCGGCATCGGCCTCACCCGACCCGTGTCCGGCAGGGTGGCGGAGGCCGCGCAGGACGCCGGCTACCTGATCAACAACGTCCAGCCCGACACGATCCGCCTCGCCCCGCCGCTGGTCCTCGACAGCGACCAGGTCCACGGCTTCCTCGACGCCCTGCCCGGCGTCCTCGACCAGGCTCAGGAGGCGCAGTGACCAGGCATTTCCTTCGTGACGACGACCTGAACCCGGACGAGCAGCGCGACGTCCTCGACCTGGCCGACCGGATGAAGGCCGACCGTCTCGCCCTCACCCCGCTCGCGGGCAGGTCCGTCGCGACGATCTTCGAGAAGAACTCCACGCGCACCCGCCTCTCGTTCGAGGTCGGCATCGCGCAGCTCGGCGCGCAACCCATCGTCATCGACGGTCGCACAATGCAACTCGGTCGCGAGGAGACCATCGAGGACACCTCCCGCGTTCTGTCCCGCTACGTCGACGCGGTCGTCTGGCGGACCTACGCCCAGCAGCGGATCGTCGCGATGGCCTCGGTCTCGCGCGTTCCGGTGATCAACGCGCTGACCGACGAGTTCCACCCCTGCCAGGTGCTCGCCGACCTGCAGACCATCCGCGAACGGCTCGGCAGGCTCGCGGGCCTCACCCTCACCTACCTCGGCGATGGCGCCAACAACATGGCCCACTCGCTGCTGCTCGGCGGCGTGACCGCCGGCCTGCACGTCCGCGTCGCGCACCCCGAGGGCTTCACACCGAACCAGGACGTCCTGCTCGACGCCAAGAAGCGCGCGGTCGACACGGGCGGCAGCGTGACCGTCCTGTCCGACCCGCACGCCGCGGTCGACGGAGCGGACGTGCTGGTCACCGACGCGTGGACGTCCATGGGCCAGGAGAACGACGGCAAGGACCGCGTCGCGCCGTTCCGCCCGTTCCAGGTCAACGCCGATCTCCTGGCCAGGGCCGGCGAGAACGCGATCGTCCTGCACTGCCTGCCGGCCCACCGCGGCTGGGAGATCACCGACGAGGTCCTCGACGGCCCGGCCAGCGCCGTGTGGGACGAGGCGGAGAACCGGCTGCACGCCCAGAAAGCGCTGCTCACCTGGGCACTGGCACCATGACCGCGGCCACCCGTGCGGCACGGCAGGCCCGCATCGTCGAGCTGGTGTCGAACATGGGCATCCGCAGCCAGACCGAGCTGGCCAAGCTCCTCGCGGACGAGGGCATCGACGTCACCCAGGCCACGCTTTCGCGGGACCTCGACGAGCTCGGCGCGGTCAAGCTGAGGGGCGCCGACGGGGGCGCCGCCGTCTACGTGATCCCGGAGGACGGCTCACCGGTCCGCGGCGTCCAGGGCGGTACGTCGCGACTGTCCCGGCTGCTCGCCGAGCTGCTGGCGGGTGCGGACTACTCGGCCAACCTGACGGTGTTGCGAACCCCGCCCGGTGCCGCGCAGTTCCTCGCCAGCGCGATCGACCGGGCCGCCCTCCACGAGGTCGTCGGCACCATCGCCGGCGACGACACCGTCATGGTCATCGCCAGGGAGCCCCTGTCGGGCAAGGACCTGGCGATTCGCTTCACCGCCCTCGCGGCGCGCACGAACGCAGAAGGAGAACCGGAGAATGACTGAGCGGATCGTCCTCGCCTACTCAGGCGGTCTGGACACGTCCGTCGCGATCGGCTGGATCGCGGAGGAGACCGGCGCCGAGGTCGTGGCGGTCGCCGTCGACGTCGGCCAGGGCGGCGAGGACCTCGACACCATCCGCAAGCGCGCGCTGGACTGCGGTGCCGTGGACGCGGTCGTCGCCGACGCGCGCGACGAGTTCGCCGAGCAGTACTGCCTGCCCGCGCTGCAGGCCAACGCCCTCTACATGGACCGGTACCCGCTGGTCTCCGCCCTGTCCCGGCCGGTGATCGTCAAGCACCTGGTCGAGGCGGCGAAGTACCACGGCGCCACCACCGTGTCGCACGGCTGCACCGGCAAGGGCAACGACCAGGTCCGCTTCGAGGTCGGCATCGGCGCGCTCGCCCCCGGCCTCAAGGTGATCGCCCCGGTCCGCGACTTCGCCTGGACCCGGGAGAAGGCCATCGCCTGGGCGCACGACCGCGACCTGCCGATCGACCAGACCAAGTCCTCGCCGTACTCGGTGGACCAGAACGTGTGGGGCCGCGCGGTCGAGACCGGCTTCCTCGAGGACATCTGGCACGCGCCGATCGAGGACGTCTA
>NZ_JBJMIE010000525.1:0-7167 GCF_045807065.1 Actinophytocola sp.
CGAGGCCCGCGACTTCCTCGTCACCCGCCGGGCCAAGATCACCCCCGACCAGGCAGGGCTGACCATCTACGGCGGTAACCGCCGGGTCCCCGGCCTGCGCCGCGAGGAGGTCGCGTTGCTCGCGGGTGTGTCCGCCGACTACTACACGCGGCTGGAGAAGGGCAACCTCGCCGGCGTGTCCGACAGTGTCCTGGACGCCGTCGCGGGCGCCCTGCAGCTCGACGAGGCCGAGCGTGTCTACCTGTTCGACCTCGCGCGCACGGCCAACGCCGCCGGCCGCCCCCACACGGGCGCACCGCAGCGCCGGCGTCCGCAGCACCGGGTTCGGCCGGTCGTGCAGCAGATCCTCGACAGCATGACCACCACCGCCGCGTTCGTCCGCAACGGCCGCCTCGACATCCTCGGCACCAACCTCCTCGGCCGGGCCCTGTACTCCCCGGTGTTCGACAGCCCCACCCGCACCAGCGAGCACACCCCACCCAACCTCGCCCGCTTCGGCTTCCTCGACCCCGCCGCCCGCGACTACTTCCCTGACCACGACAAGTCCTGCCACACCTCGGTCGCCATCCTGCGCACCGAAGCCGGCCGTGACCCCCACAACCGCGACCTCACCGACCTCATCGGCGAGCTGTGCACCCGCAGCGCGGACTTCCGCACCCGCTGGGCCGCCCACGACGTCCGCCTCCACCGCACCGGCGCGAAGAGCTTCCGCCACCCGGCCGTCGGCGAGCTCACCCTCAACTTCGAGGCCATGGACCTCACCGCCGACACCGGCCTCACGCTCACCGCCTACGCGGCGCAACCCGACTCGGCGTCGGCGGAAAGGCTTCAGCTCCTCGCCAGCTGGGCGGCCACCGAGCTCCGGGCCGACCCGGCTGTCGAACACCACGACTGACCCGGTATTCACTCGATCGTGTGACGCGAGCGGGGGTCACCTCCAGGCTCGCGCCAGGAGTGCCACGGCCATGACGGTCGTGAACCGTCACGTCCGTGGCGTCATCGTCCGGTAGCCCCGTCTCCGGTCACCGTCCACTCTCGGTGGTGAAAGTGGATAGTCCGAAAGGACGGTGTGGAGGGAGCACCCCACGCCGAGCAGGACATGCAGGACTTCAGTCACCTGCCCGGTAGTCGACGTCCATGGACGCCAGGAGCTTGTCGGGGGTGGACTGGCCGCTGAAGATCTCCTGCAGACCGGACAGCATGGTCTGCTGCACCTTGGGGTTGGGCCAGAGCTGGTCCATGAACGGCACGGTGCGGTCATCGGCGATGAACGTGGACAGCTGGGTCAGCGACGCGTCAAGGGCGTAGCCGGTGTCCGGGAGCGCGGGCAGGCTTCCCTGCTTCCTCGCGAACAGGTTCATGCCGCGCGGCGACATCACGAAGTTGACGAACTTCAGTGCCAGCTCGGGGTTCCTGGCCTTGGCGTTGACGCCGTAGCCGGCGCCGGCCGCCGCGGGGATGATGATCTGGTCCGGGTTGTCGGTCGCCGGCAGCGGTGTGAACGTGAACGTGCCCTTGGGGTTCTGCTTCTTGAGCAGGGAGATCACCCAGTTGCCCTGGATGATGCCGAGCGTCCTGCCGGTGGCGGCGAGTTTCTGGCTGGCCTCGTAGCTGGTGCCCAGCGGGTTGTCCTGGAAGCAGCCGGTCCTGTCCATCTCGACGTACTTGGCGACCGCGGTGGTCCACGGGGAGTTCGCGAAGGTCGCCTGCCCGGCCTGCATCTTCCGGTCGAAGTCCCGGTCCGCGCCGTACACGGTGGTCGCCACGAGCGGGTACAGGGCGATCTGGGTGACCCAGTTGTCCTGGATGCCGAGCGCGAAGGCGGGTGTGCCCTTGTCCCTGGCGGCGCGGCAGAACGCGAGGAGCTCGCGCCACGTGCCCGGCGGGGTGAGGCCGGCCCTGGTCATGGCGTCGTGGTTGTAGATGGCGCCGATGCCGTTGATACCGAAGATCGCGTCGTAGGTCCTGCCCTTGTACCGGGCGACATCGCTGACGACCGGTGGGTACTTCGCGGCCCACGGCTGGTCGGACAGGTCGCGCAGGTAGCCGGCACCGGCGAGCACGTGCACGGTGCCGGGGTTGCCGTTGCCCGGCCACACGGACATCACGTCGGGCGCCGTGCCGGACGACAGCTGGGTGCGGATCTGCTGCTGGTACTGGTCCGCGCCGCTGGTCGTGACGTTCACCCGGACACCGGGGTTGGCGTCCTCGAACGCCGTGACGACGTCCTCGACCGAGCCCTGGTCGACCGAGGCGAGGGTGAGGGTGTTCGCGTCGGTCGCGGCTGTGGTGCCGCCACCGCACCCGGCCAGGGCGAGAGCGGCAACGGCCGACAGCACCGGCAGGATCTTCATGTTTCTCTCCTTCGGGAAGGTGGTGTGTCCGTCATCCCTTGAGCCCGCCGGCGAAGCCGTTGATGATGCTGCGCTGCAGTGCGAAGTAGACGAGGAGGATCGGCACGACGCTGATCACCAGCGCGGCGAAGATGAGGTTCCAGTCGGACACGTACTGACCGACGAAACCGGCGATAGCGACCGGCATGGTCTGCTGGCTGCTGCCCGACAGGTACAGCAGCGGGGTGAAGAAGTCGTTCCACACCGCGACCGCGTTCAGCACGAGCGCGGTGACGGTGACCGGCCTGAGCATCGGCAGCACCACGTACCGGAAACCCTGCAGCGGCGTGCACCCGTCGATCAGCGCGGCGTCCTCGAAGTCCCGCGGGAGCGTGCGCAGGAATCCCGTGTAGAGGAACGTCGTGAACGGCACCTGCAGGCCGGAGTAGAACAGGATCAGCGCCACCGGGGTGCCGAGCAGCCCCAGGTCCCGCATGGTCTGGTACAGCGGCAGCGCGGCCAGCTGGAACGGCAGCACCAGCCCCAGCATGACCAGCAGGAACGTCCAGCGCGACCAGCGGGCGGTGACCCGCGCGAGCGGGTAGGCGGCGAGCGCCGAGACGGCCAGCACGACCACCACCGACCCGGCCGTCACGAGCACGCTGTTCGCCAGTGCACCGCCCAGCGCGCCCTGCTCCCAGGCCGCGCCGAAGTTGTCGAACGTGGGCGAGGTGGTCGGCGCGATCGGCGACGACGCGTCCGACGGCCGGCGGACCGCGAGGTTCACCAGCACGTACACCGGGAACGCGAAGACCAGGCCGACGGCGATCATCACCAGCTCGAGGGCGAAGGTGCGCAGGCGGTAGCGGGTCATGACGCGGCCCGCTCCGCTCGGGACAGCACCAGGTACTGCCCGGTGGACGCCACCGCGACGACGGCCGCGAGCACGACGGCGAGCGCGATGCCGTAACCGAACTCGCCCAGGGTGAACGCGTCCTTGTAGATCAGCGTGGACAGGGTGTCGGTCGCGTGCCCCGGTCCACCGCCGGTCAGCGCGTACACCTGGTCGAACAGCTTGGTTCCGCCGATGATCGACAGCATCAGGTTCACCGTGATCGCCGGCGCCAGCAGCGGACGGATCACCGACCAGAACCGCCGTACCGCACCGGCGCCGTCGATGGCCGCGGCCTCGTAGATCTCCCGCGGCACCGACTGCAGGCCCGCGAGGAAGATCACCATCGAGTAGCCCGCGAACTGCCAGACGACCACAGCGACGACCGACCACAACGCGAGCTGCGGGTCACCCAGCCAGTCCTGTCGCCACGAACCCAGCCCGACCGCGTCCAGCAGGCTGTTCACCGCGCCGTCCGGCCCGAGGAGGTTGCGCCACAGGTAGGCCGTCACGATCGGCGTGATCACCGCCGGGGCGAACAGCAGCACCCGCAACACGTTCCGGGACCTGATGGCGCTGTTGACGCCCAGCGCCAGCAGCAACCCGATCCCGTTCTGGACCACCGTGATCGCCACCGCGACCAGCAGCGTGTGCCAGAGCGCCCCCACCGCGTCGGGGTCGGCGGCCATCTCGACGAAGTTGTCCACCCCGGTGAAGGAGAAGGTCGGGGACAGCCCGTCCCAGTCGGTGAAGGCGTAGTACACGCCCCGCGCACTCGGCACCAGCACGACGAACGCGAACAACGACAACGCCGGCACCACGAACCACCACGGCGGAGTGGGCCGGCCGCCCGTCCGGCGTGGACGAACAGGCGCGGCGACGGGGTCCGCGGGCCGGTCGGTCAGGGCGACGGTCATTGGCGCCTACCTCTTAAAACGTTTCACTTACGGGGTGGATGTCGGCTGCTCAACGTCGAGAGCAGTGGGTAACGTTTTCCAAATTCGAGGTGCGACCGACTCTAGGAGCCGGCATGCCACGCGTCAAGACGGCGGTTCGCGGCTCCTAGACTCGAAGGCAACGTTTCCCGTGTGGACCGGAGGACCGTCGATGGAGCAGCCTCGCCGCGTCACGATCGTCGACGTCGCCCGCCACGCCAACGTGTCGACGACCGCCGTGTCGAAGGTGCTGCGCAACGCCTACGGCGCCAGCCCCGCCATGCGCGCGAAGGTCCAGCAGGCGATCGCGGAGCTGGGCTACCGCCCGAACGCGGGGGCACGCGGGCTACGCGGCAAGACCTACACGATCGGCGTGATGCTCCCCGACATCCGCAACCCGTTCTTCCCCGACATCCTCGACGGCATCACCGACCAGCTGCGGGACACCGACTACCACGTCCTCCTCGGCCCCAGCCACAACAACGGCGAGACCGCCGAAGCCGAGATCATCGCCGCGATGATCGACCGCGGCATGGACGGCATGATCCTCATCGCCCCCCTCTCGGGCCGCGCGCACCTCGAACAGGTCGCCACCACCGTGCCGACCGTGCTCATCGGCCGGCACGGCCACTCCCCCCACTACGACACCGTCACCGACGACGACACCACCGGCGCCGCCCTCGTCGTCAACCACCTCGCCGACCTCGGCCACCGGCACATCGCCCACATCGAACACCGCGAAACCGACCCCACCCACCTGGCCGAGATGCCCAACGCCATCCGCGCCGAGGGCTACCGGCAGGCCATGCGCGCCCGGGGCCTGGACATCACCATCGTCTCCACCACCTACACCCAGGAAGGCGGCTACCTCGGCACCCGGCAGCTGCTCGCCCGCCCCCACCGGCCCACAGCCGTCTTCGCGGGCGCGGACATCGTCGCCATGGGCGTGCTCACCGCACTCGCCGAAGCAGGCCTGTCCGTCCCCGACGACATCTCCGTGGCCGGCTACGACAACACCACCTTCGCCGCCCTCGGCCCCATCTCCCTCACCAGCGTCGACCAGGCAGGCCACCAGATCGGCGCCAACGCCGCGCGACTGCTCCTGGAACGCGTCGCCGACCGGGACCGGCCCTCCACCCAGGTCAAGCTCACGCCCACCCTCATCCCGCGCCGCACGACCGCTCCCCCACCGAGGGCCTGAGCACGGCGCCCGTGCGGGAGGGCGCGGCCGTTAGCATCCGGAGTGGACGGACGCCGTCCCGGGGCGAAGGGTGGTGAGCGTTGTTCACGCGGCAGGTCAAGCAGTGGTTGCCGGGTGCCGGGCAGTACACGCGTCCGGCTCATCCGCGGGTCTGCCACGCGGGCGCGGCCCTCACCGAGGTGGCCGAGGTCCTCACCGACGACCTGTCCAGGACGCTCGGCGAACCGGTCGCGACGAGCGGTGAACCGACACCCGGAGATGTGGTGCTGGAACTCGCCCCCGTCGCTCTCGGCGCGGAGGGCTACACGATCACGATCGGTTCGTCGATCACCATCCGCGCGGAGACGGCGACCGGGGTCTTCCGCGGCACGCGGACCCTGCTGCCGCTGATGACCCGACCGGAGCTGCCCGCGGGCACGGTGCGGGACTGGCCCGGCACTCCTCTGCGTGGCCTCCTCGTCGACGTCGGCCGCAAGTACTTCACCCCCGGCTGGCTGCGCGACCGGATCCGGGAGCTGGCCGACCTCAACATGAACTACCTGCACCTGCACCTGTCCGACGACACGGGCTTCCGGGTGGAGAGCGACACGTGCCCGGAGGCGGTCTCGACCGACCACTACTCGAAGGACGAGCTACGCGCGCTGGTCGAGTTCGCCCGGCGCCGCCACGTGACCGTGCTACCCGAGATCGACATGCCGGGCCACATGGGTGCGCTGCTGACCGGGCGGGAACACCTGCGGTTGACCAACGCCCACGGCGTCACCGCGGCCAACCTCGCCGCCCCGGAGTCCTACGCACTGGCCGAGCGGTTGCTCGAGGAGTACCTGCCGCTGTTCCCCGGCCCCTACTGGCACCTGGGTGCCGACGAGTACGTGATCGACGGCCGGTACCCGGAGCTGGCGCGCGAGGCGCGCCGTCGGCACGGCCCGGACGCGACGCCCAAGGACCTGTTCTACGGGTTCGTCAACCGGACCGCGGCGCTGGTCCGGCAGCACGGCAAGCGACCGGTGATCTGGAACGACGAGGTCAGGACCGACGACGGCACCGTCCCGCTCGACCAGTCCCTGACCATCGACTACTGGTCCGACCGCGGCCCCACCCCCGCGGAACTGGCCGCGGCCGGCCACGAATTGGTCAACTCCAGCTTCGCCGCCCTGTACTACGTGCTCGGCGGCATGCGGCCCAGCCAACAGGGCTGGCACGCGGACGTCTTCGACGGAGGACACGTCCTGCCACCGGAACTCGACCACGCCCGCGTCGGCGCGAAACTGCACATCTGGTGCGACCGGCCGGAAGCCGAGAGCGAGGACGAGGTCGCCGCGGGCATCGCCGAGGCCCTCCGCACCACCGCCCGCCGGACCTGGTGAGCCACGACAACCGCCGCCGCCGCGGTCATCGTCCGAAGCGCCAGTAACGTCAGGCGGCGCGTTTGGCGGCCGCGAGCACGTAGGACGTCAACGACTCGGCGATGACCGCGTACCCGGCGGCCGACGGGTGGAAGCGGTCGGCGGAGAACAACCGGTCGTCGGTCGCGAAGCGGCTGAAGACCTCGGGTCCGACGTGGGCGACGGTGCCGCCGGCGGTCGTCACGGCGTCGGCCTGTGTCTGCGCGTAGAGCCTGCTCGCCTGGGACACGACGTCGCGGAACGCGGGCGGCACGTGGGCCAGGACACCGAGATCCGGGGCCGTCACGACGATCGTGTGCGCGCCGGCCCTGGTCAGCTCGGCGACCGCGTCGTGCAGCAGCCGCGCGCCCACCGCCGGCGGGGTGAGCCGGGTCAGGTCGTTGGCCCCGATGACGATCAG
>NZ_JBJMIE010000526.1:0-27022 GCF_045807065.1 Actinophytocola sp.
ATCCACCTCGGCACATTCACCGGCCCCGCCGGCACCTTCCGTCGCCGCACCAAACTCACCAACAGCCAGACCGCGACCCTCACCACGCTCGACCTACCGGTCCCGCCGCTGATCACCGAGGCGACACCCGCAACCACCTGACCTGCATCGATCCCACCGCCTAGTGACACGCCCCGCCACCAGGCCCACCAGCGTTTCCCCAGATCAGACACCAGATTCACCGACCAGACAGCTCCATCATCTGCGGAAGGCGGGGTCCAGCTTGGTGCGGTTTGTGCCGAGCCGGCGCGGTCAGTGCATGTCGACTCAGCCTGGTTTGGTTCGTCCTTGCTGTCTGGCCCTGGGCGCCTTTTGCTGACCTGGTTGCCTTCTCCCGCCCTGGCTGCCCTGTTGCCTGCTGCCTGGCGGCTCGCCTGTGTTGCCGGCCTGCCTCGCTCGCTTGCCTTGTTCGCTTGCCGTCTGCGTTGCGGCTTGCCGCGTTGATCTGCCTCACCAATCTGAGTGATGGCTCGTGATGCCGACTGCGTGGCTGGTCCACTTTGCCGACTTGCGCTGCCAGCTAATAGTCAGCCGGTGTTGCCAATCGGTCTTGTCCTCAGGTCTCGGTTGCTGCCTATGGCTGATTTGCCGGCTCGCCTGGTGCTTCTCCTCCTCATCTCTTTCACCTCCTTGCCTGTCCTTCTCTGTTGGTGCGGGGGAGACTTGGTTCATGTCTCGTGGTGGGGCTTGGGCCGGGGTGGTTGGCGGGGTTGTGGGTGGGGTGCCCTCTACTGTTTGGGCGGTTGTGCGGGGGCGGGATCCGCTCGTGGCTGCTGATGCCGCTGGACGGTTGCTTCTGCCCGACGAGAGGCGGCGGGGGCGGCTGCTTCTTGCCGCTGTGCCGGTGCACTTCGGCATTTCCGCTGGTTGGGGCGTTGTGCTTGCGCGGGTTCTGCCTGCTCGCGGGACTGTCCTCTGGGGTGCGGTCGCCGGGGGAGTCATCGCCGGGGTCGTTCTTCGGTTGCCTGGGCGGCGGACGGCCGGAGTGCGTGAGTTGTCCGTTCTTCCGCAGGTCGTCGACCACGTCGTCTACGGGGCCGCGGTGGGGATCTACCTGCGGCGACGGGCTCTCAGGTTGCCCTAAGGCGGCTTCGGTAGCGTCAACGGCGTGGTTCGACCGTCCGCGCGCACACTTGACCTGATTGGGCTGGTTGTCCGGCTCGGGCTTGCTGCCGTGTGGCTGGTGTCCGGGGCCATCAAGGCGAGTGATCTCAACCAGACCTATGTCGCGGTGCAGGCGTACGACGTGCTGCCCAGCGGAGTGGCCAGTGCCGTCGCCGGGGCGTTGCCGTTCCTCGAGTTCGCGCTCGGGGTGTTGCTCCTCGTGGGGCTCGGGACGCGGATCGTGGCCGTTGTGTCCGTCGTCGTGCTGGTCGCGTTCATCGGGGCCGTCGCGCAGTCGTGGGCGCGCGGGTTGACCATCGACTGCGGCTGCTTCGGCGGCGGTGGGCAGGTCGCGGCAGGTCAGACGCAGTACCCGCAGGAGATCGCGCGGGACGTCGGGTTCCTGCTGCTCGCCACCTGGCTGCTGGTTCGGCCGCGCAGTGTCGCGTCACTCGATCGATGGCTTACGGCGCGGGCTCCCGACGTGGAGACCGTGGACACGCAGGGAAGGACTTGACCGGTGGGTGGAGCTGAGCGCAACGCTCGCAAGAAGCGGCAGGCGCAGACCCGTGGCGGCAAGGCCGTGGCCGCGGCACGCCGCTCGGGCGGTGACCGCAGGAAGCTGATCGTCGGCGGCGGCGTGGTCGTCGTGCTGCTCATCGCCGTGATAGCGGGGGTCGTCATCTACAACAACCAGAAGAACACCACCGAGGGCAAGGACATCGCGGCGCTCAACCAGAGCACCTCGCAGCAGGCGGCCATCTCCGACGTGCCGGCCAAGCGCGACGGCGGCGTGGTCGTGGTCGGCAAGTCGACCGCCAAGGTCACGCTCGACGTGTACGAGGACTTCCTGTGCCCGGCCTGCGGCGCGTTCGAGAAGGCCTACAGCACCGACGTCGAGCAGCACATCGCGGACGGCACCGTCCAGGTTCGCTACCACATGCTGCCCATGCTCAACGACCGCTCCGACCCGCCCGGGTACTCCATGGACTCGGCCAACGCCGGGCTGTGCGCCGCCGACGCCGGCCAGTTCCCCGCGTTCCACAAAAGCCTCTACAACGACCAGCCCGAGGAGGGCAGCCGCGGCTGGGACCGCCAGCAGCTGGCGAAGCTCGGTACCGACTTGGGCATCACCGACAAGAACTTCACGTCCTGCGTCAGCAGCGGGAAGTACGACAAGCTGGTCCAGGGCAACTTCGACGAGGTCCAGCAGGCGACCTACCTGCAGCAGCAGTTCCCGGACGGCTCGAAGGGCTTCGGCACGCCGACCATCGCCGTCGGGCAGAAGGTCGTCGACACGTCCAAGTCGAACTGGCTGAACACGCTCGTCGGGTCAGCCAGCTAGCCCGTCGAGCGGCGCCGGCCCGGTCGACCACCGGACGAACCGCTTCGCCTTGCCGACCTCGGTCCTGGGCACGCTGCCGGTCGCCACCACGCGCACCACACACGTGATGCCGAGCCGCTCCCGCAGCGCGACACCGAGGTCGGCGGCCAGGCTGTCCGCGGCCGACACCGCCTCGACCGCCACGACCAGCGCCGGCCGCGCCGCGTCGCGCCGATCCTCGACGACCAGGTAGTGCGGGCTGACCCGCCCGTCCGCGAGCAACACCGCCTCGATCTCGGTGGGGAAGACGTTCACGCCACGCACCACGAGCATGTCGTCGGTGCGTCCGAGCAGCTTCGACATGCGCCGCAGCGTCCGAGGCGCACCCGGCACCGGCCCGGCCAACGCGGCGATGTCACCCGACCGGTACCGCAGGAGGGGCATGCCGGTCTTCGTCAAGGTCGTGAACACCAACTCGCCAGGCGTGCCGTCCGGCACCGGCCGCCCGTCACTGTCGAGGGCCTCGACGAAGAAGTGATCCTCGGCGACGTTCAACATGCCGTCCGAGTCGAGCGACTCGGCCGCCACCCCTGGCCCGATGATCTCGGAGAGACCGTAGATGTCGAGCGCCCGCAGGCCGAGCAACTGCTCGATCTGGGTGCGCATCTCGTTCGTCCACGGCTCGGCACCGAACAACCCGGCCCGCAGGCTGGGCGGCGGTTCCCCCAACGCCTCCCCGAGGAAGATCGCGTAGGAGGGCGTACAGGTCAGGATGTCCGGCCGCAGATCGTGGATCATCCGAACCTGCCGCTCGGTCATACCACCCGACAGAGGTAACACGGTCGCGCCAAGCCGCATCGCGCCGTGATGAACCCCCAGGCCGCCGGTGAAGAGCCCATACCCGTACGCGTTGTGCACCAAACTCCGGCGAGTGGCGCCCGCCCCACCCAACGCACGCGCCATGACCTGCGCCCACACATCCACATCACCGGCGGTGTACGGCACGAGCGTAGGCCGCCCACCGGTCCCGGACGACCCGTGCACACAGACGACGTCCTCAACGGGAACGGCCCGCAGTCCCTCTGGATAGTGATCCCACAGATCCCGCTTGGTGACGGTAGGTAGCCGAAAAAGATCGTCGAGTGAAACGTCCACACCGGCCCTGACCCCAGCGTCCCGCAACCGCCGAGCCTGCAACCCACCCGCCACCAACAACCGATCAACCAACCCCGTCAACCGACGTTGCTGCAGCTCACGACGTTGCTGCGGATCAACCCCCTCAGCATCCGGCTCGACAAGGGGCACCACTTGGACATCAGCGACCACGGGTGTGGGTGTAGCACGCGACCTGGCCAAAAGGGAAGGTCGGACCCCGCTGCAGCGGGTCACGAGGCATCCGGTAACTTGTACTGCACACGGGGCTGTAGCGCAGCTGGTAGCGCACCACACTGGCAGTGTGGGGGTCAGGGGTTCGAACCCCCTCAGCTCCACAATTAGATTTTCATGAGAAGTGCCCGTTGACCTGCGAAGATGTGGTCAGCGGGCGATCTTGTTTCTTCGTCCGTTGTGGATAGTGGCACGCTTAACTGGAGCAAAACTGGAGCACGGCCCGTGACCCCCTTCAAATGGGGTCATCGTCTGCTCCAGCCCAATGGGGTCCGGCACTCCGAACGGTCGCTGTAACCGTTGGCGTCCGCGTGTGGTGGGCCAACCCATACCCGTCGAGGTTCTCGTGCCGTCCGGTCATCCAGGGGGCGGGGACACCGGCGTCTGTGAACCTGCGACGGCCCGACGCACTGCGGGGATCGACCCCACCGGCCCGCTGGTTAAGAGCAGGCCCGGGGGCGTGTCGGGTGGTGTCGACTGATGCCAGGTCAGACCGTTTCGGCTGCTCAGGTTGACTGCTCTCATCCCGGTGGTGTCGTCGGGTGTCGTGTTGTGTCGGTCCTCTCGGGCGCGTCTCGGGCACGTAAGACTTGTGAACTGGTGGTTGCCTGGTCGGTGGATGTTGGGCGGCTTTACCCTGCCTCGGGTGGACGGTGACGAACTGGTTGACGATCTTGCTTGTTCGGCTCGTGAGTGTGCCGCGTTGCGGGGTGCTGTCGATTTGGCGGGTTGGGTTGGTGCGGGTCGGGCGGTGACGGCCAAGGGGGTGTTGCGCCGGGCGGACGTGTCGGCGGCGGGTGGCGTGTTGGGTGTCGAGTTGCCGGACTGGGTGCGTAGTGCGGCGGATGTGCCGGCGGTGCACTGGCCGTGGCTGGCGGCGCTCGGTGCGGGACTGCTGTCCGTTGACGGTGTTCGTGCCGTGGCGGGACCGGCGGTGGCGGAGTGGCCGTCCGCCACCGCTGACGAGGTACTTGACCTGTGGATCCGGGGTTTCGTGGCGGCTTTGACCGGTCTGTTCGAGAGTGGTGAGGGAACGCAGGCGCTGGAGATCGGCAGGCTGGCGCTGACCGTGCTGGCTCACGACTCGGTGCCGACTGGTGCTGAACTGTTGAGAGCGGTCACTCTTGCCGTCATCCGTGCGGGGTTGCACGAGACCTTCGATCGAGGGTTCGGCACGCGTGATCCGGCGGAGGCGACGGTGGCGTTGCTGGTCGAGTTCGGCGCCGTCACCAGCAGGCATCGGATCACCCCACTGGGCCGGTGGGCCCTGGCGACGATCGGCACCCGGGGCGAGTCGTTGCTGGGTGTGTTCGATGACGTCGACGAGGACGTGACGTACCAGCTCAAGATCGTTCTGCGGCATGTGCGGCCGGCCTGCTGGCGTCGGGTGGTCATGCCGGCGTCCGCAACGCTGGGCGAGTTGCACGAGGTCATCCAGATCGCCTTCGAGTGGGACGGTGACCATCTCCACGGATTCACCATCGGACGGCACCGGTACGGCGACCCGCACTTCGACTTCGAGTACGACGAGTACAAGACCACCCTGGCTACCGCGTTCGCCCGTGCCCGCAAACCCATCACCTACACCTACGACTTCGGGGACAACTGGCGGCACGAGATCACCCTGGAGAAGGTCGTCGAGCCGGTCGCCACCCATCCGGTCTGTGTCGGCGGCCGCGGTGACGTACCGGTCGAGGACAGTGACGAGCCCACCTGGACCGCCTTCGACCAGGCCGGCATCAACACCCGTCTCGCCCGGTTGGGGGAGGTTGAGCGAGATGCCGAGGCTCAGTTGCGGGAGGACATCGAGACGATCCTCACCGACGCGTACGGCGAGCACGAACAGATGACCGCGTTCCTGACGGTGCTGGAGGAGGAGATCGACTTCCCGGTACCCGCCACACTGCTGGGCAACCCGGTCGTCGTGACCGGACTCGTCGAGGACGACGCCACGGTGGAGCTGCGTGCTCGTTGCAAGGGGCAGCACGCGAAGGGCCTCGTCTCGTTCGCCGACCTGGAGTTCCGGGAGGAGACGGTCGAGGCGTGGCTGCACGCCGTGTACGCCACCTACCTGGGCCGGCCGCCGTCGGCGTTGACGCTGCCGGCTGGTTGGGACGGTCTGAGCAACTGGAGGGTCTGAGTCACTGGAGTAGTTCGGCGAGGCGCTCGCCGACGGTGGAGATGGAGGGGAGCGGCTCGCGGTCGAAGTGTGTCTTCTTGCGGCGGCGAAGCAGGTCCTCCCCGTCCCGTGCCCACGAGAAGCCGGGTTTGCGCAGCAGCGTGCGGAAGACCCGGTCGGCGTTGTCGGGGTGGCGCTGCACGAGCCAGCGGATCGCCAGTGGGGAGACCGAGTCGTCGTCCAGATACTCGCGTAGTTGGGTGAGGCGGGTGCGGTCGCGGGCCAGCGTGGGATCGGCGAACAAGGCGTCCAGGCGGCCGAAGTCGCGGTAGTGGTTGAGTCCTTCGACCTCGTCGTAGATGAGGCCGATGGTGTCGGCCGTGAGCATGTCCTCGCGCAACCGCAGCTGTTCGGGTGGGGGACTGGCTTTCGCTTTTCGTTTGGTGGTTTTGGTGTCGAGGTTCGCCAGCGCCCGTTCCCGTTGGCGGCGGTAGTGTTCGCGCAGCGTGTCCTGGGCCTCTTGCGGTGGTAGCACGATGAGGTCGGTGCCGACCTGGTCGATGAAGTCGGCGCGGTGCTCGGCCTGGATCTCCCAGGCTTTCTGGAGCATGGCGGGGTTGCGGCGGAGCAGTTCAGGGTGGGTGGTGAGCTGTTGCGCTGCTGCGGCGGCGATCTGCCGCCGTGCGGACTTGGGGTACGGGGTGTAGGTGCCGGTCACCATCCAGGCGTCGGTGGCGGGGTGAAGTGGCACGATCCGGCCCACGACGAACGTGCCTGCCCGGATCTTGGCGAACCCTTTCCGGCCCATGTTGGAGTAGACGCGGTAGACGAGGTCGTCGATGAGGTTGTGCAGCAGGACGGCGTCTCCGTCGAACCGGCGGACCTCGAAACATCCTTCGATGACGTCGTGCCAGCCGAGCAGCATCTCTCGCTCGTCATCGGACAGCGGTGGCCGCCGCCCTGCGACGAACCGTTCGAGCACCGTGCGTCCGTCGGACAGGCGACGCTGCAACATGAAGTAGTCCATCGCGAGGATCGCGGTGCCTTCGTCGAGAAAGCCGTCGTCATCAGCGGCTTCGAACAGCACCGTGTCCAGCCGCCGCGCGAAGCGAGGTCCCTGACCGAACGCCACGAGTTCGCTTTTCAGTTCCGCGGCACGTTCAAGCAGGTCATCGATCGACATATCGCTGACAGGAGTGGTCCTCGTGGCCATGTAGGCGAACCCTATCCACCGGCTGCCGGGGAAGGCTCGACGGCTCTACGGTGTGTCGCGTGGACGATCTTCCAACTGCGGAGGAGTTGGCGAGCCTACGCGCGCTGACCGCCCAGCTCCGGGCGGAGAACGCACGTCTGTTGCGCCTGCTGGAGCTGACGCCGAAGCAGGCAGCGCCACCAGGCCCGACACAAACCGGCTTCTTCGATGGACACCCAGGCCCAGTCAACCGCCAGTCGACGCCGGAAACGAAGGTCGCGTTCTTCGCGGCACTTTTCGGCGCCCGAACCGACACCTACGCCACCCGATGGGAGAACACCCACGCCGGCAAGGCGGGTTGGCTGCCAGCGGTGCGTGGTGGGTGGCGCAAGGGCGTGCGGCACGAGGACAGGGACTACCTGCCGCTCACCGCAGAGGTGCTGCGCGCGCATCTGACCGGCGAAACACATGTCGGCCTGTACCCGCTGCTGGACGGCGACACGTGCTGGTGGCTGGCGGCCGACTTCGACGGACCGACGGCGATGCTCGACGCCCTGGCGTATCTGAAGGCCGCCCGCTCCTGGTCGGTGCCGGCCGCGTTGGAGGTGTCCCGGTCCGGGATCGGCGCGCACACGTGGGTGTTCTTCACCGCACCCGTGCCGGCCGAATCCGCCCGCCGGCTCGGCACCGCACTGCTGCGGGAAGCCATGGCGTTGCGCGGCCACATGGACCTGGCCAGCTATGACCGGCTGTTCCCGTCCCAGGACGTGCTACCCGCCGGCGGCGTAGGCAACCTGATCGCCGCACCCTTGCACGGCAAATACCGCGCCGACGGGGCAACGGTGTTCCTGGACCTGGCCACGATGGAACCGCACGATGACCAGTGGGCGTTCTTGTCCACGCTGGGCCGGATGAGTCCGGCGGAGGTCAATCGAGTTGCCCGCAAGGCCGGGCAGATCTCGGTTGGTACGAGCATCGAGCGGATCAGCGCCGCGACGTCGACGCGGATCCGGGTCGCACCGCCACCAGCAGTACACGCGCGACTCGCCGCCGGTGTGCGGGTCGAGATGGCTGATCTTCCGCCGGCATTGCACGCGACGCTCAAACACGCGGCATCGATGCCGAACCCCCAGTTCTACGAACGCCAACGCCTCCGAATGTCGACCTGGGACACACCACGGTTCTTGCGCAGCTATGACGAGACCCTCGATGGCGGGCTTGTCGTGCCCCGAGGTCTGACCGACACCGTGGCCACACTGGTCGAGCAGGCTGGCAGTCGCCTCGAGATCACGGACGGGCGAGCGACTGGCGAGCAGCGGAAATTCACCTTCACAGCCACACTGACCCGCCCACAACAAGACGCGGTGAAAGACCTGCGTGAACATGACCTGGGGGTGCTGGTCGCCCCACCCGGCGCGGGCAAGACCGTCATCGCCTGTGCCCTGATCGCCGCTCACGGGACCTCGACACTCGTGCTCGTCGACCGCAAGACCCTCGCCGACCAGTGGCGCACCCGTATCGGCGACCTCCTGGGAGTCAAGGCAGGCCAACTCGGCGGTGGTCGCCGCAAGACCCATGGTGTGGTCGATGTCGCGATGCTGCAAACGCTGGCTCGCAAGGGCAACATCGAGGAACTCGTCGGTGGATATGGCTTCGTGGTGGTAGACGAGTGCCATCACATCCCCGCTGCAGCGTTCGAGCACGCCGTCAAGCAGATCCCGGCTCGCCGCTGGCTCGGCCTGACCGCCACCCCGTACCGCCGGGACAAACTCGACGACCTCATCGGCCTACAACTCGGCCCAGTACGCCACACCATCACCCACGCCATCCAGTCCGCACCAGCCGACAACACACCCCAACTCGCACTCGACCAAACCGGGCAGCGACCGACACCGGTGCTGCACGTGCACGACACCGCCTACCACTACACCGGCGACGCCGACCCCACCAAACCCGGCGGTATGGCCGCGATCTGATCGACGACGAGATCACCCTCGGTTGGTGGACCAGCCCGGACGGCGCCGGCGGCGAGCCGATCTCGCTGTATATCCCCGACTACGAGGTGTGCGCGACCACCCCGAGCAAGGCCCTGGAGCCCTACGAGTCCGAGTACGAGGGCTACATGGGCAACTACGGCAACACGGTGGACCGGTGGTACCGGCGGGCCGCGGTCGTCGTGTGGCCCCGGGACCGGGCGTTCGCGGCGCGTGCCGAGGCCGGATCCCAGTGGGCGCTGCGTGAGCTCCGCGACCGCATCGACGCCGGCGACCTGACGGGTGCCCGGGCCGCGGCGGAGTCGCTCGCACCGTTCTGGCACAGGACCGCGTCACGGGCGGGATCGCTCGACGCCGCGCTGGACGTGGCCGCGGGCCTGAGTGCTGCCGAAACGGCCGCGATGCTGCTGGAGCCGTTCCGTGTGGAGACGCTCACGACCGAGCACGCGGACGGACTGGCGGCAGCGGCCGGGCGGTACGGCCAGGAATGGACGCGGAACCTCGTCGACGGGTGGTTCGAACGGGGGCGCCGCGGCGGAACCGACCGGCACGAGTGGGTCGAGGGGCTGCCCGGGCTGTGCGAGGCACTGCACGCTGCCGGGGGACCGGAGGTGGCGCGGCTCCTGGCCGGCGGAACCTGGCACTGGCTGGTCGACGAACTGCGGACCTGGACCACGACCGCGCGCACCGAGATCCGCCGACCACAGCTGGAGAAGCTCAGCTCACCGCTGACGCGGCTGCTCGAAGCGGCCGACGACACGCTGCGCGAGGAGATCACCGCGGCGCTGCGCGGGTACGGGGACACGGTGCTGGAGTGCCTGATGCCGGCGCTGCGTTCGGCGGCCTCGCGTTCGGCGGCGGGCTTCGACGAGATCGCGCGGGACTGCGCGCGGCGGCTCGCCACGATCCTCGCGCGACCGCGACGGGAGGACGACGACTGGTCGATCGCCTGGACCGGGTGCCGGTGCGAGCTGTGCGACACCCTCGGCGCGTTCCTCGGCTCCCGGTCGCGGCGGAACTTCGAGTGGCCGCTGGCGAAGGACGGCCGCCGGCACGTGCACGCCCAGATCGACGCGGCCGGGCTGCCGGTACGGCACCAGACCCGCCGGCAGGGCCGGCCGTACACGCTCGTGCTGACGAAGACCGACGAGCTGTTCACCCGCGCCAGGACCGCGCGGCACACCGCCGAGACCGACCTGGCGTGGCTGACCGCGACGCGATGACGTATCGGCGCGAACACGAAGGTGACGCAGCGGTCCCGTCTGATGCGGCGTGTTGAATGGCGCTCGTGGCGAGTGTGGAGGTGGAGCGGGTACGTCGGTTGATCGACGGGTTGCGGCGCGATCGGCGGACGCACCCGCGTCACGGGCGAGGTGAGTATTCCCGGCTGGCGAGGGATGTCGTCGCGGCGTGTGAGGCGCTGATCGAGAGCGAGTGTCGACACGATGTGCCGGCTCTCGCGCGGCGCGCGGTCGATCTGGTGACGACTGCGCTGAGGTACGTCGACGATTCGTCCGGCGTCCTGGGCGATGACCTGCGTGCGCTGATGGCCGTCCACGCGCGTGCCTGCCCGGCGGCGCCACCCGATCCGAAACGGCTGGCGGGCTGGTTGGAGAAGTTGCGGCTGGATGGGCCGGGTTGGCCGGACTTCGAACTGCGTGACTACGCGGCCGCGCTGGGAGAGAAGGGCCGTGCCGAGTTGGCACGCCGGGTCCAGGACCGTGCGCGGACCGCGGAGCCGGATGTGTTCGGCAGCACGCCTTTCGGGATTCGTGTGCTGCGTGAGCAACTGGCCGAGATTTCCGGCGATGTCGACCACTACGTCGCGGTGCTGGCCGAGAATCTTCATGCCGCGCCTCAGTACCGCAAGATCGTGGACGTGTTGTGGAACGCCGGACGCGCGGCTGAGGCGGAGCGTTGGGCACGACGAGGACTGGAGATCGGCAACTCGGTCGACAAGGGCAAGCTTCGTGACGTCTACGTGGACCTGCTGCTCGAGCGCGGCGCCACCGACGAGGCGTTCGCTCTGCGGTGGCAACTGTTCGACGGGAACCCGATCAAGACGAACTACGATGATCTGCGTCGCACCGCTGAACGCATTGGTGACTGGCCCGCTGTACGCGACAAGGCGGTCAGCCGGCTTCGGGACGCCACCGCCGGACAGCCCGCCTATGCCGACCACCTCATCGGCGTGTACCTCGACCAGGGCGAACTGGACGATGCTTGGCAGACCGCGGTCGACCATGTCGAGGTCCTGTTCGACTCACGCTGGCAGCAGCTCATCGAGCTGCGCCAACCCATTCACCCAGGAGACGTGATCAAGCCATGGCAACGGCTCGTCCAGCGGCGGCTGGACACCAGTACAGACAAATACCGGTACGGCAAAGCCATCGAGATGCTCCGGCGACTCCGTGACGCCTACCGCGCCGTCGGCGACGTGGCCCGCTTCGGCACCTACCTCGACCATCTGCGTGACCGGCACAAACGCAAGACGTCCTTCATCGCCAAGCTCGATCGTGCCGGCCTGTGACGCCGCGAGGTGCGACAGGCGGCTCACAGGTGGGAAACGGCTTCGCGGTCCAGGTTGGCCTATTCGATGACACGGGCGAGGTAGTCGGGCTCGATGTTGTCGTCCCTCATGATCTGCGGGTGAGGTTGGCCCTCGGCGTAGGGCAGACAGCGTTCAGCCAGTTCCGCCGCGGTGCCGGTGCGTGCGGCCAGCCAGCGGATCCAGTCGGGTAGCAGGGCGACGAGTCGGTCGGCGAAGTCGCTGACGTAGAAGCCCTGCACGTGCTGCACGAACAGGGCGACGCGGTGTGGGGAACACGCGGTGAACACGGCGTCGATGTTGTTGATGCACCAGGAGTCGGTCAGTTCGGAGGCCAGCTCGCTCAGGTCTTCCGGCAGCTCTTGCTCGTCGGTGTCGCGGTCACGCAGCCAGGTGGCGAACTCGACCGCGGCGGTGGCCGCGTCCAGTCCGCGGTCGGGTGGGGTTCCTCGTCGTCGCGACGTGTGCTTGACGGCTTCGGCCAGGCGTTTGCTGCGGTGGTACTCGGCGAACTGATCCTCGGTTTCCCCGCCGGCGCGGAGGAGTCCTTCCTCCGCGGGGAGCAGTTCGGCCAACAGCCACGGGTCGTCCACCGGGGCCAGTTCCGTGTCCGCGGCGGCGGTCGGGCCGACTCCGGTCTGCCAGGAGGCCAGTGCTGCTTCTGGTGTGGGGTAGTAACCACTGTGGACGGTGAAGGCCTGGTGTCCGCAGGCGTCGATGTCCCACAGGTACCAGCGCTCCGGCTGGTCCGCCGTGGTGATGGGTGCGATGACGGCGAAGCGGCTGCCGTAGCGGTCGCGGGTCCACCGCACCGGTCCGGTCACCTCGGGGCCTGAGGGCGCGGGCGGCAGCATCCGCCTGCCCGTCGTGTCCCGCATCGTGTTCCGCAACCGTGTGAGCGCGCCAGTCGCGGTCTCGCTGTACGGATACGGCAGGATGATGGCCACCGCGGCGAGTACCTGCCACGGAGCACGCCACGCGTCGGCGTCGCCGACGGTTGCCTCTACCGCGGTCTCGGCCGCGGTCACCAGGGCTGGGGCCAGATGACTCGGGCCTGGTCGGTCGTCCAGCGGGACCCGTTCGGCCTCGCTCAACACCGTTCCCAGTCGTAGGCACAGTGCGTCTTCCACGATCACGTCGGGTTGGTTCGCGACGACCGTCACGAGACCGGTGACCAGATCCGTCGCCGCCGCGGCGGCCCGCGCCCGCCGTCCCGCGTGGACCTGCTCGCGGTAGGCGGTCAGACCGTGCCACGCCTCCGCCAGCCCACGGCGATCGTGCTCGCCCAGATCGGCTGCGGATCCGCGCTGGTCCACGAGGGTCGGCCTCCGTGGCCGACCTGACTTGCCGGGCTTCTTCTTCCGTTTCCGTGACACAGGCACCCGCCGAAGCGTAGGCGATCCTTCCGACCTTCCCTGACACCACCACGCCAACAGAGTGCAGCCGACGGGTACGTCGCCACCCGTGGCCGACACGTACGACCGACCATGCGCGGTCCGGTGCGACCGGCCGCGGGTGGATCTCGGAGACGACACTGTGTGCCTCCTGCTGCTCGGCAGTGCGCTCCTGCGGCGCGGTCATGCCGTCGGTGACCGCCGTCGCCCAGGCGGTCGGGGAATGCAGGGTCGTCGACCTGACGGTTCCCCCGGCCATGGACCGGATTGGGGCCGAATACGAGGGGTATGCCGACACCATGAACTCCGACGACGTGCGCACGGTCCGCGGTCAGGATCTGCGGCGCCTGCTCGACTCCGACCTGCCCGATCCGACTCTCGTGCTCGTGGAAGGTCGGGTCGAGGTGGTCCCCGGTGACCGGGAAAGCGGTGGCCTCGAGATCGTCTCCCGGGAGACGCTCCTGCGGCGGGCGGGCCGGTCCGAGTTCACCGACACCGAGTTGGAGCAGCAGTCCGCGATGCTGTCGGCCGCCGTGGACAACCTCGGCGGTTAGGGAGTCAGGCCGGATCCGGAGCTAGGACCTGGTAGTCGGGGCTTCGGCGATGAGTTCTGCGGTGAACGCGTCATGCCGGTCGCGTGCGAGCGGGATCGGGCGGGTCGCAGGGGAGTGCTGCCCTCCGCGGCAGCTGTTCGAACGGAAGTTCGTCATAGGCCGGTATGGGCAGTCGGCCTGCGGAGGGTTGAGCGGCTTACCGGCGGGTAGGTGAACAGCATCGAGGAACGCGGGAGGCGAAAGCGTGACCATCAGCATCGATGTGACGTCGCTCGGTCGGGTCGTCGGCGGCGTGTTGTTCGCCGCCGGTCTGGTGCCGAGGACGCTGACGTCGCCGCGCGGCGACGCGGGACTGGGTGTGCTGCTCGTACCGGGGTTCGGGTGCGGTGATCAGGCGTTGCTGCTGGCGGACGCCTGGTTGCGCCATCGCGGCTACCGGCCGGCCGCGGCCCGGATCGGGCTGAACGTGGCCTGCACCACTGAGTTGGTGGAGCGCATCGAGCGGCGGGCGGAGGAACACGCGGAAGCGACCGGGGGACCGGTGGTCCTGTTGGGGCAGAGCCGAGGGGGATACCTGTGCCGGCTGGTCGCCGTGCGCAGACCAGATCTCGTCCGCGCGTTGGTGACCGCCGGGAGCCCGGTGCTGGACCCGCTCGGCGCGAACCCGAAGGTGCTGCGAGCCGCCCGGTTCCTGACGAGGTTGTCCGCGGTCGGGTTGCCGGGGCTGATGGACGACGACTGCTTCACCGGGGAATGCTTTCGCGGCAACATGGCCGCGCTGCGCGAACCGTTACCGGACGGGATGCCCGCGCTGGCGGTCTACTCGCGACTGGACCGGGTCGTCCCGTGGCGGCTGTGCCAGGACCCGTCCGCCGAATGCGTGGAGATCCGGAGCAGCCACACCGGAATGTTGCTGCAACCGGAGTTCTACTCGGCACTGGCACCCCGCCTGTCGCGGTGGGCTCCGGTGGCGGACCACGCGGCCGTGAAC
Organism: Actinophytocola sp.; assembly: GCF_045807065.1. Classification (GTDB taxonomy): domain Bacteria; phylum Actinomycetota; class Actinomycetes; order Mycobacteriales; family Pseudonocardiaceae; genus Actinophytocola. Next base: position 14,646 of record NZ_JBJMIE010000526.1, read on the forward strand.
AAGCGGCGCGAGGCCGGGTAGCCGTGGCGCACCCGAACGAGGAGGACTGATGGCCACCAGCCGAACAACAGGCCGTCGTTCCGCTGCGCGGGCGAACGCCACGAAGGGCCGGCTCCGTAGGCGGATGCCGGCCCTTCGTTCTGGTTGGCTCAGGCGGCGCGGACGTGGGTGGCCTGGGGGCCCTTGGGGCCCTGCGCCACCTCGAACTCGACGTGCTGGTTCTCCTCGAGGCTGCGGAAGCCGTAGCCGTCGATCTCGGAGTAGTGCACGAAGACGTCCGGTCCGTCCGCGCGGGAGATGAAGCCGAAGCCCTTCTCGGCGTTGAACCACTTTACGGTTCCCTGTGTCATGTTCGCTCCTCACAAGGGGATGGGGGCCGCGCTGTGCGGCATCCCGGGGTCGGTTCGACGCGACTGTCCCTGGGGGAAAGCGGTGCGCCCGCAACATCGTCTTTCCGCGAGCGTGCACCTAACACGAACACACAGAACAAACTACGACCACTCGGTACAACCGCCGCGGTGGCCGGTTCATTCCCGCCTGTCCACTGTGATTGGTCAGCAGCCGGGTGATGCGGATGGATGGCGTCTCGTCGGTCCGTGGGCCGCTCAGGTGATGCCGTGCCGCTGGAGCCACATCTCCAGTACGCCGACGTGCCACAGCTCGTTGCCGCCGACCTTGGTGATGTGGCCGTTGGGCTCGTCGAGCAGGGTGTTGACGTAGTCGGGGCGCAGGACGCCGCGTTGCCGGGCGGCGGTGGAGCTCAGCGCCGAGCGCAGCATGTCGAGTACGGTGCCGTCGAGTCGGGTGAGGGCGGGCACGGGGAAGTAGCCCTTGGGACGGTCGATGACTTCGGCGGGAAGCAGTTCGCGTCCGATGTCCTTGAGGATCAGCTTGCCGCCCTGGCCGGCCTTCAGCTCCGGCGGGCACGCCGCCGCCAGTTCGACGAGGTCCTGGTCGAGGAACGGCACCCTGGCCTCGACGCCCCAGGCCATCGCCATGTTGTCCACCCGCTTGACCGGGTCGTCGGGCATCAGCAGGTGGGTGTCGGTCCGCAGCACGGCGTCCAGTGCCGTGTCCGCGCCCGGTGCGCGGAGGTGCTCGGCGAGCAGGTCACCGCTGTGGTCGTGCTCGGTGAGCCAGTCCGGTTGGAGGATGTGTCCGAGTTCTTCGTGGTGGTGGTCGTAGAACGAGTCGCGGAGCACCGCCGCCGCCCGGTCTCGTGCCGCGGCCGCCGCGGGCTGGTGGTAGCGGTAGCCGGCGAACACCTCGTCGGCGCCCTGGCCGGACTGCACGACCTTGACGTGGCGGGACACCTCCCGGCAGACCAGGTGGAACGCGGTGACGTCGTGGGCGCCCATCGGTTCGCTCATGGCCGCCACCGCGTGCCCGACGGCGCCGGCGATCTCCTCGTCACCGATGCGCAGCTGGTGGTGGTCGGTGCCGAACTTGTGCGCGACGGCGTCGGAGTAGGCGAACTCGTCGCCGTCGATACCGTCGCGGTCGGTGAAGCCGATGCTGAAGGTCCTGGGGCGCAGTCCCTGCTCGGCGAGCAGTGCGACCACGAGACTGGAATCCAACCCGCCGGACAGCAGCACGCCGACCTCGACGTCGGCGACGGTGCGCCGCCGCACCGCGGTGCGCAACGCCTCGCGCACGGCCTCCCGCCAGTCCTGCGCCGTCCACCCCGCGTGCTCCGGCGCCCGGGTGTACGACGGCTGCCAGTAGACGCGGTCGCGGGGTGCCCGGCCCGGTTCGAGGACGCGGAGGGTGGCGGGCGGCAACTTGCGCACCCCACGCAGGATCGTGCGCGGAGCCGGCACGATGGAGTGCCAGGTCAGGTAGTGGTGCAGGCCGACCGGGTCGAGCTCCGTGTCGACGCCGCCCCCCGCCAGCAGCGCGGGCAGGGTGGAGGCGAAACGCGTCCGGCCCTGGACCTCGGCGACGTAGAGGGGCTTGATCCCCAGCCGGTCCCTGGCCAGCAGCACGCGGTCGCGCCGCTGGTCGACCAGGGCGATCGCGAACATGCCGACGAGGTGCTCGACGAACTGCTCACCCCAGCGGTCGTAGGCCTTGAGGACGACCTCGGTGTCACTGGTGGAGGTGAAGTGGTACCGGTCGGACAGCTCCGCGCGCAGTTCCTTGTAGTTGTAGACGCACCCGTTGAACGCCACGGCGAGTCCCAGGTCGGCGTCGACCATGGGCTGGGTGCCCGTGTCGGACAGGTCGATGATCGACAGCCTGCGGTGCCCGAGGGCCACCCGTCCCGCCGACCAGTGGCCCTCGCCGTCCGGTCCCCGTGATCGCATGGCCCCCGTCATCCGTGCCACGGCGTCGAGGTCCGGGGTGCCAGCCTGGTCGGTCGTGACCTCACCGGCGATTCCACACATGGTTCCACCTCGGATGAATCGGTTGTATGTGAGGGATGTACCCCGATCTCGCGCGATCAAGCACCGGGGCTGGGAAGCCGCCGATGCCGGCGCGACCGTCCCACGTGGAGGGCGAGCCCGAAGCGGTGTCCTGGTCCAGTAGGGACGGCGGTGGGCGCGGGGTAGGTGTGTGACACAGGACACGAGCGACCGTGGGTGTTCGGCAGCGAACGGCCGGTGGCCCAGGGCGAGTGTCGGCAGGCAGCCGAACGTCCCTTTTTGGAACACGGACGTAACCTCCGGTGGCTTGACCCGGACCGCTGTCTGGCCTGGGGTGAACCCCATGCGCTCTCCGCTCGCCGCGCCCCCGCGCGTGCCCGTCGGTCATCCGACGAATCACGCTGGTATCGAGCCGTGCTCGGACCTCGACCTGGATGCGGTGACGATCCCGCGGCTGGCCGCCCGGCTGGCCGCCGGGACACTGACCTCGGTCGAGCTGACCCGCGCCTACCTGGCGCGCATCGACGAGGTGGACCGGAAGGTGCGGTCGGTGGTCGCGGTGAACCCCGACGCGCCGCGCCAGGCGGCCGAGAGCGACCGGCGGCGTGCCGGCGGTCAGGCGCGCGGGCCGATGGACGGCATCCCGGTGCTGCTCAAGGACAACATCGACACCCGGATGGGCGCCACGGCGGGATCCCGGGCGCTGGGCGTGCCGCCGTGCGAGGACGCCGAGTTGGTGCGGCGGCTGTGCGCGGCCGGGGCGGTGGTGCTGGGCAAGACGAACCTGTCGGAGTGGGGGAACTTCCGCTCCCTGTGGTCCACGTCCGGCTGGTCGGGTGTCGGCGGGCAGACCAACAACCCGCACGTGCTCGACCGCAACCCGTGCGGCTCGTCGTCGGGGTCGGCTGCCGCGGTGGCGGCGTCGCTGGCACAGGTCGCGGTCGGTACGGAGACCGACGGCTCGATCGTGTCGCCGGCGGGGCACACCGGCATCGTGGGGTTCAAGCCCACGCTCGGCCGGATCAGCGGCGAGGGCATCGTGCCCATCTCGTCACGGCAGGACACCGCAGGCCCCATGGCGCGCCACGTCGTGGACGCCGCGATCCTGATGTCGGTGCTCGAGGGGCGCGGGTTCGACTACACCGCCGCCTCGGCAACCGATGCCCTGCCGGGCGCACGGGTCGGCGTGTGGCGCCTGGCCGGGTTCAGCGCCGAGGTCGACCGGATCGTGGAGTCCGTGGTGGAGGTGCTGCGGTACCACGGCGCCACAGTGGTCGAGGTCGAGCTGCCCTACCAGGAGGAGATCCGCGCGAACGAGCTCCCGGCGCTGGTCACGGAGTTCAAGCACGACCTGGAGGCGTACCTGAAGACCCGGCCGGGGGTGCCGAGGACGGTACGCGAGTTGATCGAGTTCAACGCGGCGGACCCGGTCGAGCTGGGCAGGTTCGGCCAGGACCTGCTCTTCGAGGCCGAGAAGGCGCCGCCGGTGACCGACCCGACCTACCGGGAACAGCGGCGCACCGCGACCACACTCGCGCGCCGGTCGATCGACGGCGTGCTGGCCGCCCACCACCTGGACGTCATCATGGCACCCACCAACGGCGCGGCGTGGCGGACCGACTACGACGGCGACCCGGTGGGGCTGGACTCCGCCAGGCCGGCCGCGGTCGCGGGCTACCCGAATGCCACGGTCCCCGCGGGCTTCGCCGGGCCCCTGCCCATCGGCATGTCGTTCATGGCAGGGCACGGGGCGGACGCGAAGGTCCTCCGGTTCACGGCGGCCTTCGAGCAGGTGGCGCCGGTGCGCCGGGCCCCCGCCTACCTGCCCACACTGCCGTAACGCCCGAGGGGAGACCCATCACGCCGCCGTTGCCGGCATGAGGCACAACTACACAACGACACGGCCGACCTGATCCAGATGCTGTTGAGCATTCTCGGCACGGGTGGACCAGTCGTGGCGGTCCTGCGGGCCGCGGAGATCGCTGCGTTTGGACTGGCGGCCGGCACGTAGCAAGACGTTCAGTGGACGGCGTCCACTTCGGCCTGGAGGGCCTTGCGGGCCGGGTGCGGTATCACCCGGCCCCCGATTCGTGAGAGAAGCTTCAGTCGAGTTTGCCTGTGCGGTGGGCACGGGCTACCAGGGCACGTACGTTCGTCACGGCGCCGCAGTTCTCGTCGATCTGACGGTTGCGTTCCCTGGCGAACTCCTCGCCCAGTTCGGCGCGGGCACGCGCTCCCACCTCGTTGCGTGCGGGGTTGAGGATCGTCAGTTCCTCCTCCACCAGGTGGTGGTTGATCGTCGCCGACAGGTTCTCCACCGCGTCGTCGAAGGACTTCGTGTCGGTGCCCTTCAGTTCCAGCACCTTCAGCAGTGCCTCGTGGCCCTCGGCGTGTTCCTCCTCGCCGTGCTCGGCCTCGTGTTCGCCGATCGCCTCGCGGCGGCGCAGTTTCGGGTAGACGAACTTCTCCTCCGCCTCCGCGTGCGCGACCAGCACGTTGGACAGGGCGTCGAGCACCGCGGCGCGGTCGGAGCTGGAGTCGCGCAGCTTGCGCAGCAACAGCTCGAACAGCTCGTGGTCGGCCAGGATCAGGTCGATCACGTCACCCGCGACCGGGCGATGCACATCGAGGACATCACTCATGCCCTCAGTTCTACCGCCCACGACTCGTTTCTCCTACCTCGGATGGGACCTCAGTAGTCGTCGCGGCCGGTGAAGCGGCGTTCCAGTTGTTCGGCGCCCGAGGCGACCAGGTCCAGGGGGTCGGTGAACTCGTTGATGTCCAGGTTGATCAGCGGCAGGGAGTGGCGTAGCACCACGTAGTCACCCATCAGTGCGATTCCGCCGACCACGATCGTGTTGCCGACCTCGGTGAGGACCTCGCGTAGGTCGACCTGCTCGATCCGGGCGAACGGGGTGGCGATCTGAACCCAGTCCTCTTTCTGGTCGAGGATCTCGTGGGCGACCACCATGATCTGCTTGCGTCCCTGGATGTCCTCCTCGTCCTTGAGGAACGACACGCGGATGCGTACTTCGTCCGGTTCGTACCGGATTACGTCGTAGGTGTGCCTGATGTACGCCACCAAGTCGCCCCAGTCCGCCAACCGAATCTCCGTTCGTCCACCTGCGTCGACCTCGCCGGAGTGGAGTCTAGTCCGGGACCGGGGTCCGATTGTGGGGTTCGACCGGCGGGGCGGCCGCACACGCAGTCCTGCGGCGCCCTGGAACCGGGGCGAAGACCGGTCGCCGGCTGCTAGCTTGCGGCTGTGGAGCTGTTCTCGCGGTCGTGGGCGGCGTTGCGTGGGGCGGTCGCCGGGCTGGCGGACGAGGACTTCGCGCGGCCGTCCGGGTGTGCCGGCTGGCTGGTGCGGGACCTGGTGTGCCACCTGGTCATCGACGCCCAGGACGTGTTGATCACGCTCGTGACGCCCGCCGAGGCGGAGCCGAACCGGGACGCGGTGACGTACTGGGAGGTCACCGACACGCCGCCGACCGGTGACGATCCGCTCGACGCCCTGATCGTCCGGCTGGCCGCGGCCTACGAGGAGCCGGGGCTGCTCACGTTCCACCTGGACGACGTCGGCTCCGCCGCCGGTCGGGCCGCTCGGCTGGCCGATCCGGCGCTGCGGGTCGGCACCCGGGACGTCGTGCTCACCGCGGGCGACTACCTCTCCGCGTACGTCCTCGAGTGGACGTTGCACCACCTCGACCTCGGCGCGCACCTGCCCGACGTCGCCGCGCCGCCCGCGGACGGCCTCGCCCGGTCGCGGGAGATGCTGGAGGAGATCGCGGGGGCGGCGTTCCCGGCTTCCTTCTCCGACAGGGACGCGCTGCTGGTCGGCACCGGGCGGCGCGTCCCGACGGCGGCGGAGAAGACCGAACTGGGTGAGCTGGCCGCGCGACTGCCGTTCGTCCTCGGGTGACGTCGCGACCAGGCGTGCGGACGACGCGGGCTCAGGCCGCGAACGGCACCTCCGGGAACCGGGGTGACGGCCCGGCCAGCACCGGCCGCGGGCGATGGCGCGGGTCCGCGAAGGTGCGGATGATCTCGATGGCCCGCGTACCGGGTGTCGGCTGGGACAGCGGGCCGAGCCGCTCGACCACGGACGCCCTCCGCGGCGAGGGCGTCCTTCCGGACGGGGTTCAGCGGCGGCGCTTGCGCAGGGTGTCCAGGGCGAAGGCGCCCGGGCCCAGGATGCCGATCAGCAGGAGGATCCAGCTGTACAGCGCGGCGGGCTCGCCACCGTTGGGGATGGGGAACAGGGCGATCGGCTGGTGGACGGTGAAGTACGCGTAGGCCATCGCGCCGGAGGACAGCAGGGCGGCGGGGCGGGTCCACAGCCCGACGAGCACCAGCGCGCCGGCGACCAGGTGGATCAGGGAGGCCCAGCCACCGGGCCAGCTGAGCGGGTCGATGGTGCCGCCCCGGCCGTCGACGCCGCCGAAGGCGCCGAACAGGCCGACCATGCCGTGGCAGATGAACAGGAACGACACCACCACACGCGTCACGCCGAGTGCCGCGGCCGGCAGTTTCCCGGCGACAGGCGAGGCGACCGAAGAGGCCGAGGGCGCGGAGGAGGTGGTGGGCAGGGCCGTCGTGGTCATGACTGGTTCCTTCCAGGCGGTGAATCTCGCGTTCACCACCACGTCGAGCCAGCCGCGACCGGATCGACAGACCGGCCGGATATTTTTTCCTGCCGGGCCTACGCCTCGGTGCCGGTCACCGTCAGCAGGACGTACTCGCCGGTGAGCATGGCCGTCGAGAGTTCGATGCGGGAGCGGTAGCCCGTGCGGGAGAACAGGCGGGAGAGCCTGCCCTCGACGCTCTTGTCGCTGGTGCGCAACGCGGCCGCGAGCTGCTTGTTGCTCAACCCGCCGGCCGCCAGCATGGCCAGCAGCCGCTCGTTCTCCGCGACCGTCTCCTTGCGGCCCGGCACCGGCACGCCGTGCTCGCGCATGAGGTTGCGCAGCCACGCCCGGTACAGCACCGCGTCCAGGCCACCCAGCAGCTCGTACGCCTCGCCCAGCAGTCGCGGCTCGCACTGGCCGTGGCGCACCAGGCGTTCCAGCACGATCGCCTGCTCCAACAGCTGCCCGCGGTCGCGGGTCAGCCGCTCGCACTCCCGCGCCGCCTCGTGGTCCTTCTCCACGGTCGCGCGGGCCAGCAGGGTCAGCATCGTCACCCGGCTGGACGGGTGCAGGCGCGTCAGTTCGGCCAGGCCCCGCTCGGCCTCGTCGCGGTCGCCGCGCTCCAGGGCCAGGTCGACCAGCTCGCTCCACACCAGGTCCATGCCGACCCGCGCCTCGGTCTCCGCCGCGCAGCGGAGCAGCCGGGTGCGGGCGCCCTCGTCGTCGCCGAAGGCGCGGTCGAGCTGTGCCTCGGCGAGGTCCAGCAGGTGCGCGAGCGTGGGCGGCGTGGCACGCGCGAGGTCCAGCAGCTGGCGTGCGGCGGTCAGCTCGCCGCGGGCGACCAGCACGGACACCGTGCTCGCGGCCATGCCCGCCGAGCGGGTCTCGTAGCCGCGGTTCCCGGCGCCGGCGACGCCGCGCCTGGCCAGGTCGACGGCGAGCGCCGCCTCGCCGCGGGCCGCCGCCAGCATGGACCGGCAGTGCGGCCCCAGCTCGTCGGCCGACAGGCCCTCGGCGGCGAGCAGCCGCTCGGCGCGGTGGCGGTCGCCGGTCACCAGCAGGGCCGTCACATGGCTCTCGACCTGGGTCAGCAGGTGGCGGCGCACCGAGCGGAGCGGCCAGTCGCCGCGGTTGGCGAGGCTGTGCTCGAACCGGTCGGGCCGGCCCAGCCACAGCTCCGCCATCGTCCTGGTCAGCTCGCCGAACAGGGACGTGGTCGGGTCCTGGTCGGAGCCGAGCGCGTCGCTCGCCTCCTGCCAGCGGTCGAGCTGCGCGTACGCGAGTGCCCTGGTGACGGGCGAACCGCGCTGCGCCAGCTCGCGCAGCGCGTCGTGGTCACCGGTGGCGCCCAGGGCGGCGGTGGCCATCGCCCACACCTCCTGCGCGGTGTCCGGGGGCAGGTGCTCGGCGTGGTCGCCGAGCAGCCGCCGCGTGCCGGCCACGCACTGGTCGTGGTCGCCGAGCAGGAAGCAGATCGCCGTCCGCATGAGCAGGACCAGCGCGCGCTGGCGGTCGTCGCGGGCCAGGTCGGCGGCGGCGGTGAGCCACGGCAGCGCGGCCTCCGCCCGGTCGTCCCGCACGGCGGCGGCCTGTCGCAGCAGTTCACGGAGGGCGCGGCCGGTGTCGACCAGGGCACCCGCGTCCGCGATCCGGTCGGCCAGGTAGTCCCGGTCGTGGCACTCCGCCGCGCCCGACCAGACGGCGGTCACCACCGCGGCCGAGAGCTGGCGGCGCTCGAACGGACCGAGGCACGTGACCAGGGCCGCACCCACGAGCGGCACGACGAACCGCCACCCGCCGCGGTGCACGACGCCGGCCTCCCGCAGGCGGTGCACCAGCTCGTCGGCCTCGCTCTCGGGAACCCGCAACACCTCCGCCAGCAGCGCGGGCACCGCGGCGCCGAGCGGGGCGAGCACGGCGACGGCCTTCGCGGCCGTCCAGCACTCCTCGCCGAGGTCGCGAACCGCCTCGACGAGCTGGTTGTCCGTGGGCGCGGCCACCGGGGTGTGCGGCCGGACCAGGTACGCCCGCCGGTCCACGACCTGGAGAGAACCGTTGTGCCGCAACGCGTCCACCGCGGCAGGCAGGGCCGCCGGCAGGCCCCTGCTCAGCTCGCGGACCCGCCGCGCCAGCGCGGGCTCCGGGGTCGCGCCCAGCACGTCGGTGACCTCACGCGTGACGGCGGGCAGGGTCCGCGGCGCGAGCCGGAACTCGTCGACGAGACCCGCGGCCCGCAGGCCGGCCAGCATCGCCGGGACGGGCGCGGGCGTCCGCACCGCACAGACGCAGTGGACGTTCGCCCGCACCAGCGCGTGCAGCACGGCCAGCGAGTCGGGGTCGAGCCACTGCGCGTCGTCCACGATCAGCGTGCCGCGCGGCGGCAGCTGCAGGGCCATCGCGACCGCCGCCCGGCGGGCGAGGTCCGGGTCGTCGCCGGCGCCGGGCACCGGGCAGATCGGCGCCACCCCGGCCTGTCCGGGGGTGGGCAGCCGCACCGCGTGCTCGCCGGGTGCGAACCGGATCGGCAGCAGGTCGCCGCGGGTGGTGGCGCGGATCGCGGTCACCCTGGCGCCCTCCCGCCGCAACCGGTCGCTCAGCCGGGCGAGCAGGGTCGTCTTCCCCGTGCCCACGGCGCCCGTGAGCAGGACGAGCGGCCGGGTTGCCGCCATGATGCCGTCCAGCACGCGACCCCTCCCCGCTGGTTCGAACCACTTACCCACCAGGGAGCACGCGGGACGTGGCGCGGAAGGTTCAGCCGGGGGATATCCCTACCCCTCACCGAGGGACATCCCCCCGCGAAGTCGCGGGTTACCACCCCTGGACCAGGGGGACAAACCCAACGACATTGGCTGCCAAGCCGACGAACGTTTACCAACGGAGAACAACCGTCCCAACTCAACCGCGGAGGGGTGTCCTCGATGAGATGGCAACGCCAGGAACTCGTCGGGCGGCGTGCCGAACTGGACGCGCTGCGCCGGGATGGAGCGGAACCCGCGCTGCTGGTCGTCCGGGGCCCCGGAGGCAGTGGCAAGACCGCGTTGCTGCGGCGGTTCCGCGCGGAGTCGAGCGGGACCGTCCTCGACCTGGGCGGCCGGGACGGGCAGCCGGCATGGGACTCCTTCCGCGCACGCGCGCTGCTGGCCGCCGTGCGGGCGGAGTTCGAGACGTTCGGCGACGGCCCCCGGGTGGCCGAGTCGATCGAGGCGGTGAGCCGGCTCTGCGTGCCGGAGTCGTACTCGTCGCCGGCGCGCCGGCACCGGCTGCTGGCCGCGCTCGGCGTGCTGCTGGCGCGGCTGCGCGGTCCGCTCGTCATCGTGGTCGACGACGCCGACGACGTGCCGGTGTGCGCGCTGGCCCCCATGCACCGCGCGGGGCACACGGTCGTCGCCGCGTGTGGCGCCGACGCGCCGCGTGAGCTGTGCTCGCTCGCCGACCGGATCATCGACCTGGCGCCCCTGACCGACGAGGAGGTCGGTCGGCTGCTGTGGCAGGTCGCGGCCGCGCCGGTCGACGAGGCCGTGCCGCGTGCGCTGCGCGCGCACCTCGGTCCCCTGTACGGCAACGCGGGCACGCTCGTGTCCACTGTGGAAAATCTGTGGGACGAGGGTCGCCTCGCGAAGGTGCACGGCGTGCTGGCCCTGCGCTCGCCGCGGGCGCCGATCGCGTTGCCCGCCGGGCACCGCCTGCTCGCCGAGGTCGACGCGCTCGGCGCGGTCGGGCGGGAGCTGGTGTCGCTGGCCGCCGGCGAGGCCGAGTTCCGCATCGACCGGATCCCCGCGCTCGCCGCGGCCACCGGGCACGCGGCGCACGAGTACGGCCACGCCGCCGACCGGCTCGTGCGGGCCGGCGTGCTGGAGCACGAGGCCACCGGGCGGTTGCGGTGCCGCAGCCGGGCGATCGGCGCGGCCGTGGCCGTGCAGCCGGAGCCGGCGGCCGACGACGTGTGGCAGCTCGTCGCCGCCGGTGACTACGAGCGGCTGGCCGCGTTCGTCGCCGCGGCGGTCGAGCGCGGGGAGTCGGGGGAGGACCTCGCGGCCGCCGCCGCACTGGCCGCGATCCACGTCGGCCGGCGGGTGACCGAGCCCGTGCGGGACGCGCTCGACGGCAACGCGGTCGCGGTCGCCGACCGCTGGCTCGCCGGCGCGGAGGTCAGCGTCGAGGACCTCACCAAGAACTTCGGCCGGCTCCGCCGCCGGCCCGCGGTGCGCAGCATCGACGGGCGTCCCCGCGGCGCCGACGAGCCGGTCGAGGAGTCCGTCGCGGAGGCACTCGCGCTGCGCGACCTCGTGCCCGTGTTCGCGGCCGTGCTCGGCCCGGGCTACGGGCTGCCCGTCGACGGCCCGGTGGCGGCCTACCACCGCGTCTGCCGCGGTTACGCCGACGGCGACTGGGTCGACACCCTCAGCGCGGCCCGCGAGCTGGAACTCATGTCGGACATCGATGTTCCGGCGGCCCGGCTGCTGGCCGCCGAGATCTGCGGCTGGCGCGGGGAGGACCGCCAGGCCGCGGCGTGGCTGGCCGCGGCCGGCGAGGAGACCGCGTTCCCCGGGCTGCGTGGCTGGGTGGCCACCGGGCTGCGCGACCACGCCGGCGAGGACGCCTACGAGCACGGCTGGGCCTGGTACACGACACGCACCGCGGAGCTGGAGGAACCCGGCGCCGCGCGGCTGCTGACCCGGCTCGCCACGATCGCCGTCGACTCCGGTGACCGGTACCGGGCGCGTGCGGTGCTCCGCGAGACACAGGCCCGCTACGGGCAGGCGTCCGGGACCACGCTGTTCGTGCGGGGGCTCGTCGAGGCGGACGGCGCGTCCGTGCGTGCCGCCGAGCGGGTGATCCGCCAGCGGGGCAACCGGTTCGAGCTGGCGCTCGCCTGCCAGCGGGTGGCCCGCGTCGACGGCGAGCCGCACCCGTGGCTCGCCGAGGCCTACGAGCTGGCGCGGTCGATCGGCGCGGCGAAGCTCGTCAGCACGACCAAGCGGACGATGGCCGGCTGCGGCGTCGCGGTGCCCGCGCGGCGCTCGCGGCAGAGCGACGTGTCCGATGTGGAGCGCCAGATCATCGAGCTGATCCGGTTGGGCCGGACCAACCGGCAGATCGCACTCGCGCTGCGGATGAGCGCGAAGACGGTGGAGAAGCACCTCACCAGGTTGTTCGCGAAGGCGGGCTGCCGGACGCGCCACGCGCTGGCGATGTCCGGCCTCGGCGCACGGCAGGAACTTGTGGGCGCGTGACATGAGCGCAGCGACCAGTGGTACGACGGAGGAGTCGCGACCGTGAGCAAGAACGTCATTGTCATCTCCCAGACCCCGGGACGCGGGCAGCGCAGCATCTCCGATGCCGTGGCCGGCGCGACGGAAGGCGCGCTGATCGTCGTCGGTCC
>NZ_JBJMIE010000527.1:0-4285 GCF_045807065.1 Actinophytocola sp.
GATGTCCACGCCGGGCGCGGTGATGTCGGGCTTGGCGCGGTAGCTCCCGCGTGCCGGGCCCTGGCCGGAGAAGTAGGGCGGCAGCCCGTTGGCGTAGGCCGCGCCGACGGTCAGCGCGCTGGCCGCGATGCCCGGGGTGGCAACGGACCCGAAGCCGGGGCCGTCGTTGCCGGCGGCGACCACGAACAGCGTGCCGGACTCCTTCGACAGCGCGTCCAGTGCCTGCGCGGTCGGGTCGTCGCCGTCCCCGGCCTCGGCGCCGAGGCTGATGTTGGCGACGTCCGCGCCCTGTGCCGCCGCCCATTCCATGCCCTCGATGAGCCACGACAGCTGGCCGACGCCCTCGGCGTTCAGCACCTTGCCGGACAGCAGGCGGGCGCCGTACGCGACCCCCTTGCGTGCGCCGCCCGCCGCCGCCCCGGACCCACCGATGATCGACGCCACGTGCGTGCCGTGTCCGTGGCCGTCCTCGGCGGTCGGGTCATCGGTGAAGTTGGCCTGTGCCACGACCTTCCCGCGCAGGTCGGGGTGGTTCGCGTCGATGCCGGTGTCCAGCACCGCGACGTCCACCCCGGCACCCGACAGGCCCGTGTCCCACGCCTGTGGTGCGCCGATCTGCGTGAGGTTGCCGTCCAGGTCGGCGGCGGTCACCCGCCGGTCCAACCACACCTTGGTGCCACCCGCCGCCCGCGCCAGTGTGGTGGCGAACCCGCCCTTCTTCGGCACCCGCACGGCGGTCGCGCCGATGCTGGGCAGCGGGACGCCGCCCGCGGCACGCAGTCCCGCAGACCCGCGGACGATCACCGGCAGCGAGTCCGTCGCCGCGTCGCCGTATCCCTGCGCGAGCAGCCCGGTCACGTTGAACAGCTCGAGGTCCAGCGTGTCCGGCACCAGGCGCTCGACCGACGACGGCACCACGTACAGGTCCCCGCCCTCGCGCAGGGTGGTGAACGACGTCGGGTGGTCCCCCGCGGGCGTCATGCGCACCCGGGGGTTCCCGGCGGCGTCCCGCGTGACGGTCGCCGTGTCGCCGGTGACCAGTGTTACCGCGGCGGCCGGCCCGGCGGGAGCCGAGGCCGGACCGGTCGCCGTGGCGGCCGCCGTGGGTGCGGCCGGTGCCGCCGCCGTTGACACGCCAACGGCAGCGACGAGACAGGTCAGCACCGCCACCAGGCGTGCGGGGACTCGCGGCAGGTGCATGGGCCAGTCCTACGGCATCCGAATGGGCGACGGAACGATTCAGGCGTGGCGTATTGCCGCCATGGCCGGAACTGGCCAGGATTGCGCACATGCTCGAGGCCCTGGGGATCAGTCGGTTCGCCGAGTCGGTCTACCGCGCGTTGCTCGCCGATCCCGGCCGCACCGCGACCGAACTGGCGGGCGCGCTGGGGAAGTCGTCGAAGGCGACCCGGCGCGCGGTGGGTGAGCTGGAGGAGCTGGGACTGGTCACGCGGGCGCCCGGGCGGCCCGTGCGGTTGCTCGCCGCCCGTCCCGACACGGCCATCGACCTGCTGGTCGCGCGGCGGCAGAGCGAGCTGACCACGCTGCAGGTCAACGCCCGCGCGCTGGCGGCGGAGATGAGCGGACCGCGGCAGCCGGACGAGCTGCTGGAGATCCTCGTCGGCCAGCGTGCGGTCGGCAACCGGTACCGGGCGCTGGTGCGCGGGTGCGAGCGGGAGCTGCTGGTCATCGACCGGCCGCCCTACGCCGCGCCGATCGAGCCCGCCGAGGAGGAGGTGTCGACCCGCCTGTCGGACGAGGTCGTGGTGCGCGGCCTGTACGCGCCGGAGTCGCTGGAGATGCCGGGTGCGCTGGACGCGGTGGAGCGGGCGGTCGAGAAGGGCGAGCAGTCGCGCGTGCACCCGAAGCTGCCGATGAAGCTCGCGATCGCGGACCGCTCGGTGGCGTTGCTGCCGCTCGTGCTCGAGGACATGGTGGAGAGCGCGCTGGTCGTGCGGAAGTGCGCGTTGCTGGACGCGCTGGTGGTGCTCTTCGAGCTGCTGTGGGAGCAGTCGTCGCCGGTCGTGCCCGCCCCGGTCGCCCAGCAGCCCGACGCCGGGCTGCTGACCCTGCTCGCGGCCGGCGCCAAGGACGAGACGATCGCGCGGCAGCTGGGGATCAGCCCGCGCACGGTGACCCGGCGGGTCGCGGAGCTGCTGGACCAGCTGGGCGCGCGGACCAGGTTCCACGCCGGAGTGCTGGCGGCCCGGAACGGCTGGCTCGTGGAGTGACCGCGATGGTTCCGGTCCCGGCGATTACCGTTGGACCCATGTCCAGCCGAATGGAAGCCATCGTGTTCGACTGCCGCGACGCCGAGGCGCAGGCCGCGTTCTGGTGCGCGGCGCTCGACTACGAGATCACCCGGCGCTGGCAGGACAAGTACGGGGTCGAGTACGTCGAGGCGAATGCGGAGGGAGCGCCGATGCTGCTGTTCTACCCGGTGCCCGACCGCAAGACGGCCAAGAACCGGGTGCACCTGGACGTCCGCGCGACCGGCTCCCAGTACGACGAGGTCGCCCGTCTCGTCGCCATCGGCGCCCGGGTGGTCGACGACGACGCGATGGTGCCGTGGGTGGTCCTGCAGGACCCGGAGGGCAACGAGTTCTGCGTCCTGCCGCCCCGGCCGGAGTGATGGCCAAGACGCACTTCGACGACTGGGTCGCGCCGCGGCGCCGGCCGAGCTGGACCTGATGGCCCGGCTCGCGGGCATGACCGTGCGCGAGCGGTGAGACCGACTGGCACCGCACGCCCTGCACGGCGCGCGGCACCGGGCACGTCTCGGTGTGGCAGAAGGGCTGAGGGCTGGCGACCCGCGGTCGAGCGGGGCATCCGAGGCTCTATCTCCGACACCGGGGCCAATGGTTGAGGGTGGGGTGCTCGGGTAACCCCCGGAGAACCCACCTGGCGCCACCGTACGTGTTCTTCGCCGCGAACCAGTCTGATCGGAGAAACCAGTGAAAGCCCTGACCTGGCATGGAAAGCGTGACGTGCGGGTGGAGACCGTGCCGGATCCGGAGATCCGCGAGCCGACCGACGCGATCATCCGGGTGACCACGTCCGGCATCTGCGGGTCGGACCTGCACCTGTACGAGGTGCTCGGCTCCTTCATCGACCCCGGCGACGTGCTCGGCCACGAGCCGATGGGCGTGGTCGAGGAGGTCGGCGCCGAGGTCACCCACATCAAGCCCGGTGACCGGGTCGTGGTGCCGTTCAACATCTCCTGCGGGCACTGCTTCATGTGCGACCAGGGCCTGCAGTCGCAGTGCGAGACCACGCAGGTGCGGGACAAGGGCAAGGGCGCGGCCCTGCTCGGCTACACGAAGCTGTACGGCCAGGTGCCGGGCGGCCAGGCGGAGTACCTGCGGGTGCCGCAGGCCCACTACGGCCCGATCCCGGTGCCGGAGGGCCCGCCGGACGAGCGGTTCGTGTACCTGTCGGACGTGCTGCCGACGGCGTGGCAGGCGGTCAGCTACGCGGACATCCCCGCCGGCGGGAGCGTCGCGGTGTTCGGGCTGGGCCCGATCGGCCAGATGTGCTGCCGGGTCGCGCGCCACCTCGGCGCGCAGCAGGTGATCGGCGTCGACCTGGTGCCGGAACGCCTCGCCCTCGCGGCGAAGTACGGCGTGACCCCGGTCGACCTCAACGAGCCGGCCGGCACCGTGGACACCATCCGGCAGCTGACCGACGGCCGCGGCCCGGACTCCGTGATCGACGCCGTGGGCATGGAGGCGCACGGCTCGCCCGTGGGCAAGATCGCGCAGGACCTGACCGGGTTCCTGCCGAAGCCGGTGGCCGCGAAGATGACGGAGAAGGCCGGCATCGACCGGATGGCCGCACTGCTGACGGCGATCGAGACGGTCCGGCGCGGTGGCACGATCTCGCTGTCCGGCGTCTACGGCGGCATGGTCGACCCGATGCCGATGATGGAGCTGTTCGACAAGCAGATCCAGCTCCGCATGGGCCAGGCGAACGTCCGCCGCTGGATCGACGACATCCTGCCGCTCGTGACCGGCGACGACGACCCGCTGGGCACCGAGGACTTCGCGACCCACCAGGTGCCGCTCGACGACGCACCGCGGGCCTACGAGATGTTCCAGAAGAAGCAGAACGGCGCGATCAAGGTGCTGCTCAGGCCCTGACCGCCCCGTGCGCCGGCGAGGCACCGGTCGCCCGAGCCGAAGGACGCCCTCCCCCACGCCCCTCGGGGGGAAGGCGTCCTTCACCATTCGCGGGTGACTGTCGGGTGGGCGAAGCTCAGGACCTGAGCAGCCGGACGACGGCCCGC
>NZ_JBJMIE010000528.1:0-5867 GCF_045807065.1 Actinophytocola sp.
GGTCGCCCAGCCGCCGGCCTGCTTGCGGCGCCGGCCCAGCTCGCCCATGTGCTTGGCGACCTGCTCCATCACCGGACCCTGCTTCTTGAACGCCTCCAGCGCCTGCTCACGCCGCTGGCGGAAGTTGCGGTCGCGCAGCGCACGCCGGTCGGCCATCTCCCGCTGGACCTGCGCCATCTTCGCCCGCGCCGCCGCGGCGACGTCAAACGCGCCCATCAGTTTCCCCTCATCTGGTTACCGCTCCCCGCCGAACGCGTTGCGGATCCGCTCCGGCTCGGCGGGATCGTCGAACAGGTCGCCGGTGGTGCGCCACTGCGTGGCGCCCCGCTCGGAGTCGCCGGAACCGCCCCCACCGCCCGGTGCCCCACCCAGCATCGGCATGCCGCCGCCGGCCATGCCCGGCTGCGGCTGGATGTGGTGACCGGAGTGGTCGCCGCCGGAGTTGTCCGGGGCGCTCGCCAGGCTGGCCTCGCCGCTGTGCCGCTCCATGTACGGCGACGGGTGGTGGTCCGGCACGCCGAACGACCCGGCCGCGCCACCCGCCGAGTGCGGACCCGCGTCCAGGTCGGCCGAGGCCGCGGACGTCGTGTACCCGTGGTGTGCCGGCTCGCCGAACGCCGGCTGGGTGCCGAACTGCTGGTGCTGCCCGTGGAGCGGCTGCGCGCTGTACTCCCCGGGCGCGTGCCCCAGGTGTCCGCCGTCGTGCCACGACGGGCCTAGGGCACTTCCGGGTGTGGTGAACTGCTGGCCGTGGCCCGTGTCGGCCGGCACGGCCTGTGCGTCGGCCGGGGCGAAGTCCTGCATGGCCGCGGGCTGCGCGATGCCCTGCGGCAGCTGGTCGTACGCGGGCAACGTCGTGACGCCGCCCTGGGAGCTCCCGTCGTGGACCGGCAGGGTGCTGACCCCGGCCACGCCCGGTGGCATCTGGTCATACGCCGGCATGGTCGTGACCTGGCCGCCTGACGTGCCGTCCGTGCTGGTCGCCTGCCCGGAGGTCTGCGACTCCGAGTAGTCCAGGTTGTAGGTCGTCGGGTTGCCCGTGCCGTCGTCGACGGTGACCACGACCGTGTCGGGTTGGCCCTCCGGCCGCTCGGCGGTGATGGTCAGTGCCCCGTCGGTGATCGTGCACTTCCCGTCCGGGCCCGGCTCGATGGGCTGGTCCTGCCCGGGCACGCCGTCGCCGGACTGTGTGCCCGGCGTGCCGGGAATGCCGGGCTGGCCCGCCTGTCCCGGCTGACCGGAGGTGCCCGGCGTCGCGGCGTCCGGGCCGCCGAAGTCCATCGTGTACGTCTTCGGGTGGCCGCTGCCGTCGTCGACCGTGACCTTGACCATGCCCTGACCGTCCGGGCTGGTGACCGCGATCTCCCGGTCGCCGTCCTTGATGGTGACGGTCTCCTGCTGGTCCCCGGTGCCCGCCGTCGACGGGTTCGTGGTCGGGTTGGTCGTGGTCGGGTCCGTCGTACTCGGGTCGTTCGACTGGTCGCCGCCGCTCGGGTCGGTCTGGCCGCCGGTGTTCGTGGGGGGTGGTGTCGAGACGCTCGGCGTCCCACCGCCGCCACCACCGCCACTGCCGGAGCCGGTGCCCCCGCCGCCACCCCCGCCGGTGCCACCACCACCGCCGCCCCCGCCGCCACCGGAGTTGGGCTGGGTCACGGCCAGCTGGCCGAACTTGTTCTCGTAATGCTTGAGGACCTTGTTCATCTCCGCGTAGTGGGAGTTGACCGCCTCCAGCGCGTCGTCGCAGGCCTGCTTGTAGTTGACGTACAGGTTGTCGTGCAGGTCGGCGTTGAAGGAGTCACGGATCCACTTCTTGCACTCGCGGATCGTGTACTCCTTGTTCTCGTCGTTGAGGCCGCAGTCGTCCGAGCGGAGGGTCGACTCCAGGTTGCTGCCGGTGCTGGCGTCCACCCAGGCCGCGACCTCCAGCACCTCGTCCTGCGAGTGGAAGTCACCGCACGCGAGCTTGACCACCTTCGCCGCGATCTCCGGGGACGCGCTGCCGACGGTGCCCCGCACGCTCTGGTAGAGCTGGATGATGTCGTTCGCCTTGTCCTTGCAGGCGGTGAAGACGTTCTGGACGGCGGTCTCGATCGTCTCCGAGCCGCTCTGCAGGTACTCGAGAAGATCCTTGACGTTCGGGGACACCTTCTCGGAGTAGTACTGGTAGGAGGCGTTGGCCGCCGGACCGGACCAGTCCTTGTAGACCTTGTTCAGCTCGGTCTGCGAGTCGGTGCTGAGCGTGTTGAGCTGCGTGTGGGCGTCCCGCAGGCGCTTGGCGTCGTCCAGGAAGTTCTTGAACGAGATGCCCATCTGCTCGTCGAAGCGCTTCTTGATGTCGTTCTCGAGGTTGATCTTCCCGTAACGACCGAGCGAGTCGCTGGGCACCTTGTCGTTGACCGGGAGGAAGTCCTCCCACAGCTTCAACGCGGGCCGCGCCTTCTCGAAGATGTCGTTGGACTTCTGCACGCCGGCCGACGAGCCTTCCGCCGGCAGCTGCATGTCCTCGATGGCCGTGCGCCCGGACTCGACGGTCTGGTCGTTCATCCGGTGGCTGTAGCCGGCCTCGTCGGACTCGTCCTTCGCCTGCTGGTACAGCTTGTCGGTGCCCTTGAAGACGTCCCCGTCGATGTCGAGGTCGCCCTTGAGGTTGTACTCGGCCTTGGTGCCGTCGGTGTAGTCCTCGACCTCGGGGGACGCGTCGTCGCCGTTCTCCAGGACGTACGCGGCGAGCAGCGCCTCCTTGGTGTCCGCCGTGGCGTAGGGGTCGTCGAGGACCGACTTGACCTCCGACCAGGACTTGCTCACGTGCCGCTCCCGGCGGAGGTCACCGTGTTGGCGGCGCCGGTCTCGTGCTGGGCGTAGTTGGTGGCGGTGCCACCGAGGTTCTGCGCGAACGCGACGAGGTTGTCGCACATGGCGACCGCACCGGCGCCGAGCTGGTCGAAGGCCGCGGAGTAGTCCTTCTGGAAGGCCTGGTGGTCGGGGTGCGTGCCGAACTCGGCGGCCTGGGTCTTGGCCGGCTTGACCTCGTCGACCTCGCCCTTGACGTCCTCGGCCTTCGTGCTGATGGTCCGGCCGGACGACGACATCGTGCCCGTGTTGGTCTTGTACCCGTCCGGTGCCTGCACCCCGGAACCCGCACTCGTCGGCGGCGTGTTCATGGTCGACGTTCCCCTCACGATCGTGCTGGCGCGGTTCTGCTCGCATTGGACGCGCGCCCGCGACGGTTGGTGCCGTCACATCCGCACAAAGAATGTACCTATGCGCAGGTGGCGGCGAGGGCAACGGGCGAATTTGCTTCCGTTACCGCAGCCAGGTCCGCCCGGACATGTCGTCGTCCACCTCGGACCGCGGCGGTCTCTTCCGTGCCGGTCTGTCCTGTTCCGGGGCGCCCTCGTCGGCCGGAGCGCCGAGCTTGAGCGTCCGGCGGGGCGGGGCCTCCCTGGGCGGCGCGGCTGCTTCGACGGGTACGACGGGCTCGGCGGGTTCGGGCTTGGCGGCCTGCCTGGCCTCCTCGGCCGCCTGGCGGGCCTGCCGGTCGAGCGTGAACTCGTCGGCCCCCAGTGACAACGTCGACGGCCTGGGCCGGGACTTGGGCGTGTCCTCGGCCTCCTGCTGCTCGGCGGGCGGGTGCTCGACCTCCGCCTCCGCCCTGCGCTGGAGCGCCGCCCTGAGGTCGGCCTCGTCCCGCTCGTGGGCGGCTCTGGCCTGTTCGGACAGCTCAGCGGCCTGCCGCACCCGTTCGTCGAGCGCGGACCTGTTCGCCGCGGCGATCTCCCGCAGTCGCCGCCTGGCCGCCGCGTCGTCGATGTCGATCAGCGCCATGGCTCACCTGTCGGTCCGCTCGAAGTCGCCGTCGCCGAGCACGCCGTGCATGCTGTGGACCGGCTCGCCCGTGTCGAAGAGGTCGCCGTGCACGCTCCAGCCGGACCCGGCCCGACCGACCTCGCCCGCGTTGCCGCCGCCGGGGTGCCCGATCATCGGCAGACCGGCACCGATCATGCCCCCCGTGTCGGGCTGAGCATCGTCCGGCGCGGCGGCGAGCACGGCCTCGCCGTTCGGGTGGTCGGGTGACAGCACCCCGGAGACCGAGCCGCGTGCGTTCTCCGACCACGCCGACTGCGGCGAGGTGAGCTGGTTGGCCTGGTCGCTTGTGAACGCGGCTGCGGGTGCGGCCCGCGTGCCGGTCTCCGAGGTCGAGTCCGAGGTCGGGTCGGAGGCGGAGGTCGGGGTCAGTGGCGGCGCGGTGCCGGTCGTGCCGGTGGCGGAGTGAGTGGGGATGGCCGTGCTGTCCGTGGCGGGAGCGGCGGCCGCGGGGTCCGCACCGGACGGGATGGCGCCGTCCGCGCCGGCAGTGGTGCCCGCGCGGACGGTGCTGTCGGCGCCGGCCGTGGTGCCCGCCCCGGCAGTGTTGCCCGCGCCGGCGGTGCTGTCGGTGCTGCCCGCCCCGGCGGTGTCGCCCGCGCCGGCTTCGGTCGCGGGGGGTTGGGCGTCGGCCGGGGTGTCCGGGAACTCGACGGTGTACGTGGTCGGCTTGCCGGTGCCGTCGTCGACGGTGAGCGTGATCTGGTCCGGGGCGAACAGCGGCCGCTGCGCGGTGATGGTGACGTCACCGTCCTGGAACACGCACTTGCCGTCGGTGCGGGCCGGCACCTGCTCGACTCCCTCGGGTGCCGGTTGCCCGTCAGCCGACCGGAGCAGACCGCTCGCGGCGTCGAAGTCGAGGTCGTAGGTCCTGGTCGTGCCACTCGCGTCGGTGACGGTGACGTTGACGTGGCCCTCGCCCTTGTCGCTGACCCCGATCGTGCGGTCGCCGTCGTTGATCGTGACCGCGCCGGGGTCGGCGGCCGGATCCGTCGGCGGCGTCGGCTCCGACGGATCCGCCGGCGGCTCGGCCGCGGCGGCGTCCTGCGCCTGGTCGGGCTCGGGTGCCGGCTCCGGTGACGGCTCGGGTGTCGTCGTGGGCTCGACGATCGGCTCGACCGCCGCGCCGCCGTCCGGGTAACCGCCGCCGGGTGCGGGGGAGCCACCGCTGTCGCTGCCGGGGTCACCACCACCGGTCGGCTGCCCGTCGCCGGTGCCGCCGACGACCTTCAGGCTGCTGAACGCCTGCGACCTGGCCAGCGCGTGCACGTTGTCGACGGCGATCTTGAGGACGCTCTCGACGTTCTCCTTGAACTGGTCCGTGGCGCCGCACCAGTCGTGGACGATCTTGCGGATCTTCTCCCGGCCGTCCTTGCCCGACCGCACGAGGTGCGTGTACATGAGGCGGACCCGCTCGAGGTTCATCTCGCACGACTCGGCCTCGCACGACGCCAGCTGGTGCGTGGTCGCGAACTGGTCCTTGAGGATGGGTGTGACCGCTCCGTCGTCCTTCTTGCAGAACGGTGGTGGCACTACGCACACGCTCGCCAGGTGCACGCCGGTCCGCTCGTCCATCTTGTGCCACTGGTCGGGTGGGGGCATGTGCGTGAAGCTCAGGGACTGCTGGGTGGCGGAGGCGTAGTCCTGGTACATGGACCTGGCCTGGGTCATCGCCTCGAGCAGGATGCCGCCGACCTTCTTGGCCGCCGCCGAGTAGGCGTCCAGCGTCGTCCTGATCTTGTCCATCGCCGTCCTGAACGCGTCGAAGGACTCGCCGGACCACTGTTTGCCGACTTCCCTGACGTTGGCGTCGATGGCACCGGACAGGTTCTCGAGCGCGAGGCCGAGCCCGTTCAGCGCGGCGCCGTCCTGCTCGATCCGTCCCCAGTGGAGATCGAGGATCTCACCCCGCTTGCTCATGGCGATGTTCTTGTCGCCGAGCCCCAGCTTCTCGTAGTACGCGGGGACGACGTCCCTGATCGGCTTGTCGAGCGGGTCGCCGA
>NZ_JBJMIE010000529.1:0-12151 GCF_045807065.1 Actinophytocola sp.
ATCTTCATCGATGTCCCTCGGGTTTCGTTCTTCTGCGGATGATGGGTCCCGGCGTCAGGACGTGACGCGGGTGATGTTCGTCGGGGGTACCGGGGGCCGGTCGGCGCCGGTGATGTTCACCAGCACCACCTCGTCCGGCCGGATCCAGCCGGTCCTGGCGAGCTTGAGCGTGCTGGCCAGCGCGACCGACGAGGACAGGCACATGTCCAGTCCTTCGAGCTCCCTCGCCTGGTGCTGGGCCGCGTGGATCTCGTCGTCGGACACGGCCTCGAACGTGCCCGCGGTGTCGAGCACGACGGAGCGCATGAACGGGTAGGAGTCGGTGGGATCGCCGCGCAGGATCGCCTTCGCGACTCCCCGCGGCTTCTTCTCGATGTGCTCCGGCCGTATCGTCTCGGCGTCGTCGTGGAAGGCGCGGTACATCGGCGCGCACCGCTGCTGCTGCGCGCAGACGATGCGGGGCAGACCGCGCAGTCTGCCCATCGCGCGGTACTCCATCACGCCCTTGTAGGCGCCGTAGACGCCCATGCCGCTGCTGATCGCCTGGACGACGACGTCCGGCTCGCGCGGCGCCAGCTGGTCGAACGCCTCCAGGTAGGCCAGCTTGAGGCCTTCCCGCCGGCCTGGGTTGAAGAAGCCGCCCTCGAACGGCAGGCCGTTGTCGGCCGCGAACCGGGCCGCCGCCTTCGCGGCGCCGACGAAATCGGTGTCCGTGCAGTAGACCGACACGTTGCGTGTGTCGGGGACGTTGACCCGGTCCAGGAAATCCGCGCCGCAGAAGATGTGCAGGGTGATCTCGGGTACCCGCGAGACGCTGAGCCCCATCGACGTCGAACTGTTCCCCGTCGAGGACACCACGAACTCGCGGACACCGCGCTGGGCGAGGAACGAGACGGCCACGCTCGCCATCCGGTCCTTGGCGCTGCGCGACGGGTTGGCCGTCTCGTCCTTGAGGTACAGCTGGGTCAACCCGGCCCTGGCCCCGAGCTCGCGGGCGTGCACCAGCGGGGTGTCGCCGTCGCCCATCCAGTACAGCTGCTCCGCGTCGGCGAACGGCAGCAGGTCGAACCAGCGGATCAGCGGGTTCGGGTCGTCGCGCACGGTGGCACGGGACAGGTCGTAGAGCACGTCGGTCGCTCCCGCGCACCTCGGGCAGCGGGTCACGAACCGGGTCGGCTCCTCGAACCCGCACACCCGGCACTCCAGCACGACGTCCTTGCGCAGCGACGGCGCGAGCGAGGTCATCGCGGCGGTCATTCGGCTCCCTTCGCGGCTGGGGTTGCGGTCCCGACGAGCTCGGCGAAACGGCGATCGGTGGTCCTGAGGTCGGCGATCGTGGCGTCGTCGGGAAAGCCCATCGCCGCGAGCGTCCGGCCCGTGGCACGCAGGTCCTCCCCGGTCGCGGCGCAGGCCAGTTCGACCAGGCCGTCCAGCACCGCGTGCGGGCTGCCCGCCGCCTGCGCCAACGCGGCCATCGGCACGGCGCCGGTGCGCACGTGCTCGGCGAGGAACCGGTGGCGCACCGAGGTGGGTGCGGCGATCCCGGCGTAGCCGGGCGCGTCGGCGAAGCACCCGGCGACCGTGTCCGCCGCCGTGCCGTACACCCGGTGGAACCAGGCCAGCACACCCGGCACGCGCACGCCGAGCGCGTCGGCGAGCGCCAGCCGTTCCCGGTCGAGGGCCTCGATCATCCGGCCGACCGCGGGGGACACCCCGTCGGTGTAGATGGCGAACGGCTCGGCGCGGTCGATGCGGGCCAGGTTGGTCAGCGCCAGCACCGGCTGCGAGACCGCGGTGACGTTGCCGAGACCGGTCTCCCAGAGGCCGCTCGCCGCCCGCACCCCGGGGTACAGCGCCGCGAGCGCGGCGGCCAGGTCCTCGGTGCCCGCCGCGGGGAGCACGGCCACCGGCACCTGCGTCTTGTGCTGGCGGACCTGGACCTCGGCGGGCCCGGTGCCACGGCAGACGAACGGCAGTGGCATCTCCGCGAGCGCCGGCCCGGGTGCGTCGCCGAGCGCGTGCCGGGCGGCCAGCACCCCGCCGGTGTGGCCGGGGACCAGCACCACCGCTCGCGCCTGGCGCACGTGTGGCCACGCCCGGACGACGAGCTCGGCCTGCTCGGCCGAGGACACGGCGAGCAGGACCAGTCCGGCGTCAGCGCACGCGACGGTCAGGTCCGCCTCGACGCGCAGGCGCACCACGGCCGCGCGCCCGGCCGGGTCCAGCAGCGTGAGTTCCCCGGACCGCAGGTCGGCCAGCCGCCGTGCGCCGCGGTTCCACACGGTGACCTCGGCGCCGGCGCGGGCCGCCAGCCCGGCCAGTGCGCGACCGGCGTCGCCGGCGCCGAGCACGGTCACCCGGGCGTGGGTCACGGCTCGTCGCTCGCCGGGGCGCCGAAGATCCTGCGCTCGAACTCCTCGCGCGAGGCGTCCCGGAACCGGCCCCGGTAGTCCAGGCCGCGTTCCACGGCGACCCAGCGGACCATCGCGTGCAGCGGGCGCATCGCGTCGTGCACGAACCCGGGGCGCGGCCTGCTCATGAGTCCGACCTCGGTCACCCGGCCCGCGCCGGCCAGGGTGATCCGCTCGCCGAGGTCCATGCCGCGCTGCCACGGGTACACCGAGACGGTCTGGGTCTCCGCGTGGATCTCCCGCACGGCGTCGGCGAGATCGCGCACCGGGTGCACGTACGCGGTCCGGCCGAGCGGGTGGTCCAGCCGCGGCGCCTCGCCGTCCGGCAGCGTGACCACCGTCCACTCGGCACCCTCGCTCTGCCGCACCCGCCAGCCGTCGAACCGCGCCTCCTGCCGGGCCCGCGCGATGTGGGCGCGCTTGTCGATGGGCGCGAACCCGGCGGGCAACCGGCGCAGCACGGTGTCCAGGTTCGCGGCCAGCTTGGCCGCGAACAGGTCCGCGTCGCCCTCGACGAAGATCCGCTGCGGGCTGAAGCAGGCCTCCTGCTCGTAGACGCTGAGGTCGTAGGCGGCGCGCAGGGCGACGGCGTCCCAGTCGGCCTGGTCGCCGCCGATGAACATCAGGCTCTCCTTGGGGCCGAACTCCAGGAGGTCGACGCCCATCGGCACCTTCGGCTTGATCGACTCGATCGACGAGCGCTGACCCCAGGCGCACACCACGTTCGAGGCGTCCACGAAGGACTGCTCGACGGGATCGCCGCCCGGCCAGTACAACACCGACAGCGCCCGGGTCAGCGGGTGCGCCGGGTCCACGTCGGCGAACGCCCGCGCGAAGGCCAGTGTGGACACCGGGTCGCGCTTGGGCAGCTTGGCCACGGTCACGTTCTTGGTGAGCAGCCCGCGCACGATGGTGAACAGCCCCGCCAGCGGCACGTTGCCGACCATCAGGTGCAGCACCCGTCCCTTGGGCACCGCCCGCAGGAAGACCGACTGCCGGGGGATCCAGTCGTCGAGCAGCAACGGGTCCTGCAGGTCGGTCTCGACGATGTCGTAGAGCTTGGCCCGGTCGCACGCCCGCGCGATCCGCTGGTAGTCGCTCGCCATCATCACCCGGGGGTAGCCGGTGATCCGCGACGCCAGCTCCACCGCCTCGGCCCGGCCCGCGTGGTCCGGGTCGCCCCAGCGCCTGCCGACCTCGTTCAGGAACACGGTGATCTCGTCGAGGTGCAGCTCGGCGAGCGCGAGCCGGGAGGTCTTGAGGACGTCCTGGACCACCTGCGGGGTCACCCGGGGGATGCGGATCCGCACGCCCGTCTCGTACTCGATGACGTGCGGCTCCGCGTCGGTGCCGTGTACCAGTTCGCCGTTGACCAGGATGGGTAGTTCGACGGTGTCCACTCAGGTCAGCTCCGCGTCCGTGGCCAGTCGTTGCAGCACGCCCTGTGCGCGGAAGGTCTCCTGGACCACGTGCTTGGTCCAGGTGGCGTACCGGATGACGTGCCGGAGGTCGTCGATGGTGAACCGGCGCGCCGGGTCGTGGCTCAACCGCACCACGCGGAAGTCGCCCATCATCGGCGGCAGGGTGTGCGCGGTGTCCTCGCGGGTGTAGCTGACCTCGTAGGCGGCCCGCCCGCCGGTGGACACCCCGACGGTCTGGTGACCGCGGTAGTGGCTGTCCTCGTGGAAGAAGATCATGTTGTCCGCGGCCTTCTCGATCCACTCGCCCGCGAGGCAGCCGCTGCCGTAGTAGTTGTCCACGGCCTTGCGCTTGAGCTTGATCATCCGGGCGCGCAGGGTCGCCCGCAGGCGGTCCTCCGACTCGTGTCCGAGCTGCTCGGCGTACTCGGCGAGGTCGAGGCCCTCGGCCATGGCCGTGTGGGTGAAGAACTGGTCCGAGGAGCTCAACTCCTGCGGCCGGTCGAGCAGCACGCCGCGCAGGCACGTCACCGTCGCGTGGTCGACCCGCAGCTCGGGGTCGGCCACGGCCGAGCGGACCAGCGCGTCGATCGCGCGCCTGCCCTCGCCGTCCTCGGCGAGCACCCGGCGGGTCACCGCGGCCAGGTACTCCGGCACCGCTCGCGTGGTGTCCACCTCGGGCGCCAGCTCGCGGAACGCGGCGAGCAGGTGGTCGGGCAGCGGTTGCCACTCGACGGTGCTGCGCGGCAGCAGTCCCTCGTCCCGGTACCACTTCCGGCCGTCGATGATCGACACCCGGTGGTGGTCGCGTTCGATCTGACCGCGCACCTCGCTCACCCGCTGCGCCAGCTCGATCAGCGGCAGGTGCTTGAGTGTGCGCGGGTGCCCCAGCGCCTGCAGGTAGCTGCCCAGCCTGCGCACCAGCACGTCGCGCACGGTCGACACGGTGAGCCGCTCGTCCAGCTGCTCGAGGCCGACGGCGGCGAACCGCAGTGCCAACAGGCACAGCAACAGGTCGGCCTGCTCCGCCGTCCACTGCTCGGCCGGCAGCGCGGCGGCCGCCGCGACGGCGTCCTTCAGCTCCTTGCGGCCGTGGTACTCGCCGTCGAACAGCAGCCAGTGGTGCCTGCTGAAGGTCAGCGTCGCCTCCGCGGCGGCGAAGAGCTCCTGCCGGCCGCGTTCGCCGGCCGCGCCGAGGCAGGCGCGCAACCCGGCCGAGTCGTTCACCGTCGCCAGAGGCACGTTCAGGGTGGCGGTCATGACAGGTGCTCCCTCAGGGGTTCTCGGGTCTGGCCTGGGGCGGGACGGGAACGAGGTGCGTGACCTCCGCGGCCGGGGCCGCGCCGTCCAGCCGGCTCTCCGACTTGCTCTGGGCCACGATCTGGGGGAACTGCGGCACGGTCACCGCGTCCCCCGCGTCGGCCCCGCAGTGCTGGTTGAAGAAACGGATGATCTCGGTCATCGCGGTGCGGGCACTGGCCGGGTTCAGGGCGTGCACGGCGTCGGAGAGCACCACGACCGAGCCCCGCGCCGTGGCACCGAAGACCCGCTTGGCCTCCTCGACGTCCACCCAGTCGTCCTTGGCGCCCTGCACGGTCAGCAGCGGCACCGGGCCCATGGCGGCGAGGTCGGCCTCGACCGACGCCGTGGTGTCCCACCCGCGCTCGACGAGGTCCTTGACGAAGGTCATCTTGATCTCGTGGTCCAGCACGTCGCGCGCCACGTTCGGGTCGGTCTCCCGCCCGGACGTCCACTGCCGGATCAGGTCCTGCCCGGCGGCGATCTCGATGGTGGCCGCCATGTCGACCACGGCGGAGATCGCGCCGACCGCGGTCGGGCTGATCTCGGCACCGGCCAGCATGGCGAAGGTCAGGCGGGTGGAGATGCTCGTGCTGAACAGGCACACCGACGGGCCGCGGCTGTTGGCGGTGGCCCACTCGACCACCAGGCGCAGGTCCTCGGCGAGACCGGACGGGGTCAGGTCGGCGATGTCGCCGTCGGCGATCCCGACGTGGTTGGTCGGGTCGTAGCGCACGACGTCGTAGCCGTTGAGCAGGAAGTACAGCGCGATCGCCGCGCCCTTGCGCATCTGCACGCCGAACGGCGGCGCCACGACGACGGTGCCCGCCGGTCGTGCCCGCCCCGGCACGTGCTGCCACCGGCCGCGCAGGGTGCCGCGCGGGGTGCCGATCTCGAACGGCTCGGTCCGGACCACGACCTCCCGCACCGCCGTCGATCCCTCGTCCAGTGTCGTGTCCACGACCGAGCTCATCGCGACACCGCCCTGTCCATCTTCAACGCACATCCCCTTGCCTCGACGGACTCGACCCGTCGACTGATGCTGAGAACCCGAGAAGCCCGGCCGCACGGACAGGCCCCCTCGGCCGAGACGGTGCCGAGATCGTCGGTGAGCACGAACCCGGGATAGCTGGTCGGCAGCGCGTCGCAGAACGCCAACGGCCCGACCTGGCCTGGTTCCAGCGGCCGCTGGGTCACCGGGTCCCGCGCGCTGGCGTGCACCCACGCGGGCACGTGCTTGGCGCCGTGTTCGCACTCGAAGAGCACGGTGTTCAGCTCCACGGCGTTGTAGCAGTCCCGTACCTGGGCGCGGTCGGCGAGGCCGAAGGCGTCACGGACCACGTCGGTGAACTCGTCGCGGGGCAGCGCCTGGCTGTCGAACTTCTTCCAACCGCCGGCCGTGACCACGAGTCCACCCCGGTCGCCGAACCCCGGCCGGATCCCCAGCTCGCGCAGGCGCAGCGCCGCGTCCCGCACCAGCACCGGCGGCCCGATCACCAGCGGCCGCTCGGGTCGCTCGGCGCTGATCGCCGCGGCGAACTCGTCCAGCCGCAGGACGTCGTCGCGCACGAAGAAGTCCGTGGGGTAGAGCAGGTCGACGATGCTGAGCACATAGGAGAACCAGAGGTCCGCGGCCTCGTCGGTGTCCGGCCCGAGCACGAAGAGCCTGCGCTCGACCGCGCGGTTGGCCAGCAGCAGGTCGGCGCCGCGGTCGATACTGCCGAGGAAACGCTCCATGGTGGTGCTGTCGCGGTGCACCCGGCTGCGGCCGCCCTGGGTGCCGCTGCTGGTGCAGACCTTGACCACCCGCTCGCGCGGCCCGCTGATCACGTCGCGGCGTTTGAAGACGGTGGCCGGCAGCAGCGGGATCCGGTCGACGAGGTCATCGGCCGCGAGTAGTGCGTCGGACCACCCGTTGGATTCGGCGTAACGACGATAGGAATGACACGCCTCGAGGTGGTGCTCCACGGATTCACGCAGCAGGTCGCGCTGCAGGTCGGCCAGTTCGCGACCGCTCAGCTCAAATGCGTCCTCCCGCTGGTAAACGAGATCATCGACCGCGGTCAATGAGGTCACTGCGGACACACGGCCGCCAATTGCGGTCATCTGACACCCCAGGTAGTCGCGATACAGTCCCGAACCCACATATAACGGACAAGTGCCCGAGAACCTGTCCGTGCTACGTCGATTACTCGACGATCCGGATGCATTGCGCGGGGCAGTCCTGCGCCGCGACGCGCACACCATCCTGGTGCTCATCAGGCACGACGACCGCATGGTCCGCACTGGCCGCCGGCGCACCCTCGTCCGCCAGCTTCACGAAGGAGACATATGCGTCGTCGGTGGCGAATACCGCGCCGGAAGCCTCGATGCACAGCTCCGAACCCTGGCAGAGCGCGCGCTCAACCCAGACCTTCAATGATTCCCCCCAGCGCAAACTTCCTCGCACAAATACCCTGCGTACCGCGGCGGTACAGCTCAGGAGTGTATCGACGGCGCCGATCGAGCGTCAACAAGACGATCGGAAATACGCACATTTATGCGAGTGGACGCAATTGGTCCGATCAATCGCTGCCCCTTACTGCGTGGAACGGTGTCTTGGCGCTCCGTGACAATTGTTTTTATTTGACGTCGCAACTTGTTGACGGACGGGCTGCTCAGCGGTTCTTGCGGTCTTTTCCCGGCACACAGCGCCACGCGGCGCGAGCACAGGGCGCGCCGCGTGGCGTGGCCGGTCACGGAATGGGCGTCGCCGCCGAGGAGGGGGTGCCTCGGCGGCGACGTGGTGGGTCAGGCCTGGCTGACCGCGGCGGCGATCGCGCCGAGGATGATGTAGATCGCGCCGCTGGACAGGTCCAGCCGGCGGCGGGCCTTGGCGGTGCTGCGCAGCCGACCGGACAGGACACTGGCCAGCATGGCGTAGGACCCGTCGCTGAGGATGCCGAGCACGATGAACCCGACGCCGAAGAACAGCAGCTGCCAGACGGCCGGGCCGCGGGCCGGGTCGACGAACTGCGGCAGGAACGCCACGAAGAACACCAGGGTCTTCGGGTTCAGCACGTTCACCAGCACGCCCTGGGCGAAGATCCGCGCGTTGGACATCGGCGGTGGTTCCGCCACCGTGCCGTCGTCGGCGCGTCGCGCGCGTAGCTTCTGGATCCCCAGCCACACGAGGTAGGCGACGCCGAACCACTTCACGACCTGGAACACCGTCGGGGACGCCAGCAGCAGCGCGGACATGCCGAGCGAGGTGAGCAACACGTACACGATCGAGCCGACGTGGACGCCGAGCACCGACAGGAGACCGGCCGTCCGCCCCTGCGCCACCGTTCTGGTGACGATGTAGACGACCGCCGGGCCGGGCACGATCAGCAGTGCCATGGTCGCCGCGACGAACAACAGCGCTGTCGACAGGGTTGGCATATCCGTTATCCCGCCTTTCTGGACTGGGCGCGCTCCGCGACCGCGGGGAGCCGCTGATGGTTGAACAGAGTGCCCGCGGCGATGCCCGTGTCAAGCACGCCGGCCATCCGCAGGCACTGCCACAGGCACGCCTGGTTGGACGTGACGACGGGCAGCCCGAGGTCGCGCTCCAGCGGGTCGATGGCCTCCAGCGTGCGGAACCCGCTGCCCGGCAGGAGGATTCCGTCCGCGTGCGCCGGCGTGGACGCGCGCACCTGCCGGTAGACCTCCTCCGGCCGCACCTCCCACTGCCCGCCGAGATCCCAGATCTCGTAGGTCTCGCGGTCGCGCCAGCCGACGCCGAGGTCGAACCGGGTCTGGCCGGCGAAGGTGACACCCACGTCGGCGAAGTAGCGTTCGGCCGCGGCGTAGCTG
The DNA here is from genome assembly GCF_045807065.1 of Actinophytocola sp. Lineage (GTDB taxonomy): Bacteria > Actinomycetota > Actinomycetes > Mycobacteriales > Pseudonocardiaceae > Actinophytocola. The sequence goes on from NZ_JBJMIE010000529.1 coordinate 8,966, forward strand.
GTGGCGGTGAACCACGGCGGAGTGACCAGGTACGGCCTGGCGACGCCGAGCGCGGCCATGGCGTCGAGCATGGCGAGCGGCGCGGTGGTGACCGGCGTGCCGCCGGCCCGGTTGCTCGCCTCCACCGCGAACCGCTCGTCGAACCCGGCGCCGGCGAGGAAGCTGCTCGAACCGAAGCACAGGCAGATGACGTCGAGCCGGAGCTGGCCGAGGTGCGCCAGACCCCGGGCGATGTCGGGGGAGTCCGCCAGGGCCGCGGCGTGGTCGCCCTGGAAGTCCGACCCCCGCTTGCGGGGGCTGACGAACCGGGCCGCGTACACGGTCACCCCGGGCGGTGCCATCGCCCAGATCTCCGCCTCCGGCACGGGATCGGCGTGGATGACCAGGATCCCGATCCTGGCCCGCCAACCCCAGCTGTCCGAGGTCATGCCGCCGGCTCCTCGACGTCCCAGACCTGCGCGGGGATGGTCGCCCTCGCCGCCGCGATGGTCTCGTCGTCCAGCACGGTGTCGTCGAGCTCGCCGGCGAAGTAGCGCTCGTACGCGGTCAGGTCGAAGTGCCCGTGCCCGGAGAGTCCGAAGAGGATGGTCTGCTGGCGACCCTCCTCGCGGCACCGCATCGCCTCGTCGATCGCCACGCGGATGGCGTGCGTGGACTCGGGTGCGGGCAGGATGCCCTCGGTCCGCGCGAACAGGACGGCGCCGTCGAAGCAGCGCCGCTGGGTGACGGCGGTGGCCTCCATGTGACCGTCCTCGACCGCCCGGCTGACGAGCTGGCCCATGCCGTGCGCACGCAGACCGCCCGCGTGGAAGGTCGGCGGGACGAAGCCGTGGCCGAGGGTGTGCATGCGGAACAAGGGGGTCAGGCCGGCCTTGTCGGCGTAGTCGTAGGCGATGGTGCCGCGGGTGAGCGTCGGGCAGGCGGCCGGTTCGGCCGCGATGAGCCGCACGTCCTGGCCGCCCCGCAGCTTCTGCCCCAGGAACGGGAAGGAGAGACCGGCCAGGTTGCTGCCGCCGCCCGCGCACCCGATCACGATGTCCGGGTAGTCGTCGGCCAGCTCGAACTGCCGGATCGCCTCGAGACCGATGATCGTCTGGTGGCCGAGCACGTGGTTGGCGGCGCTGCCGAGCACATAGCCCAGCGACTCGTCCACCGCGGCGGCCTCCAGCGCCTCCGAGGTCGCGATACCGAGGCTGCCGGGGCATTCGGGGTCCTCGGCCAGCACGGCCCGGCCCGCCGCGGTCTCGATGCTCGGACTCGGCACGCACACGGTGCCGAACGTCTCCATCAGCGACCGCCGGTACGGCTTCTGCGTGAAGCTCACCTTGACCATGTACACCTTGGCGGACATGCCGAACATGGCGGCGCTCTGCGCGGTCGCGCTGCCCCACTGGCCCGCCCCGGTCTCGGTGACGAGCCCACGCTTGCCCGCCAGCTTGTTGTAGTAGACCTGGGCGACCGCGGTGTTGGGCTTGTGGCTGCCGGTCGGGGCGACGCCCTCGTACTTGTAGTAGATGCGCGCGGGCGTGCGCAGTTCGGCTTCGAGCCGCCGGGCCCGGTACAGCGGCGACGGCCGCCACTGCGCGTAGATCTGGCGCACCGCCTCGGGAATCTCCCATTCGCGTTCGGTGCTCAGCTCCTGCTCGATGATGGCCTCGGGCATCGTGGCGGCCATCTCGTCCCTGGTGACCGGACGCCCGGTGGCCGGATTCAGCGGCGGGTGGAGTGGTGGCAGATCCGCGGCGAGGTTGTACCAGGTGGTGGGGATGTCATCCTCGTCGAGAAGAAACCGGACCTGGTCGACCATTACTACCTCCTGAATGCAGGGGAGTCTGCGGCGAGGGGTGTGTGTCGTGTCACCAGATGGTTTCATGAAGTAATTGGCTCGGTCGAGCACATCGGCCGCACTTCAGCCAGAATTCAGCGATATCCAACCGCCGCGACGGTAATTACTGCCGGATTGTTCGTGCGGTAATCGGGCAGGTCGGTTTCGTTCGATCCGAGTGCTTGACCAGGGAATATCACGAAGCGTGACAAATTGCCCGGCGCGCGCTGAGGATTAGTCTGTTGGAGTGAATGAATAGGTCGCACAATGTGCGGTCACAGGTTCCCCGGTCCGTCGATCAATCTGTCGCGCCGCTGCCCGCGCTGGGCCGGGAGCGTTCGTTCCATTCGCCGGTGGTCTTGGCTCGTTCACACGCTGCCGTGTGTCTCCTGTGTGTGCTGGCTGCCGGCGTGGCGGCGGGAACCGAGGGTGAAAGCGATTCCGCCCGCTGTGGCTGTCACCGCGCAGAGGAGGAGTGTCGTTCGGTAGCCGAAGTGTTCGATCGCCAGGCCGGACAGGATGCCGGAGACCAGCAGGCCGGCGGTGGAGGCGTTGGCGAAGAGGGTGGTGGCACGGCCGGTTGCCGGGGCGAGGAGGTTTTGGAAGTAGCGGATGCCGGCCGCCCCGACGATTGCGATTGCCACGCCGCGTAGGGCCTGGGCGATGACGAGCATCAGCATGCCCGAGGACACGACCGTCAGGGCGTGATAACACGCGAAGGAAGCGAACCCGCCCAGGATCAGGGCCCGCTGACTGACTCGGGTGGGGACGAGGGCCAGCGCCAGCGTGGCCGCGACCTCGACCGCGGCGCAGACGCTGAAGAGCACGCCGACCGACGCGGGTTGCTGGTGCAGGGCACGCGTGACGAACAACGGCAGCGCCAAGCCACCCGCGAACAGGGCGGTGAAGAACAGCGTGACGCTCATGGTGAGCAGGACGGGGATGCTGCCCGGCGACGGGCGCGCGACCGTGACGGGTCCGGGCCGCGGCACGACGAGAACACTCAGCGCGGACGCGAGGAACACGCAGGCAGCCAGCCGCATCAGCCACGGGTAGCCGCCCCTGGACAGGACGAGCGCCCCCAGCAACGGCCCGACGGCCCACGCCAGAGACCAGGCCGAGCGCAGCAGCGGCGCGGAACGTTGCCCGGCAGTGCCCTCGCCGAGCACGGCGCGGGCCAGGGCGAACAACTGCGGGAAGGCCGCTCCCATCGCGCCGAGCACCGTCGCCGCCATCAAAAGCAGTACCGGGAAGCTCGATACCCCGGGCAACAGCACATAGCCCACTGAGCTCAGGAGGATCACGACGATCGCGTACGTCCGGGCGGGCCGGCGGTCGAACAGCCGTCCCAACCACCACCC
>NZ_JBJMIE010000530.1:0-11253 GCF_045807065.1 Actinophytocola sp.
ATGTTCGTGGAGGGCACGTTCGGCGTCGCGGTGACCGGCGACGACCTGGACATCCGCAACTTCGCCTCCATCGAGCGGATCGACCGGTTCGTGACCGGCAAGCGCGCCGTCCGGGCGTAGGGAGCGGTCATGACATCCTCGCCGTGGTTCCCGTACCGCAGTGACTTCTCCGCCCCGTTGCGGCTGTTCTGCCTGCCGCCGGCCGGGGGCGGGGCGTCGCTGTACCGCACGTGGCCGGCCGCGTTCGCACCCGACGTCGAGGTGGTGCCGGTCCAGCTGCCCGGGCGTGAGGGGCGGTTGGGCGATGAGCCCGTGACCTCGGCGCCGGAGCTGGTGGCCCGGCTCGTCGAGCCCGTGCTCGCGCGGGCGGGGGAGCGGTACGCCCTGTTCGGACACAGCATGGGCGCACTGCTCGCCCACGACCTGGCCGTGGCCCTGGTCGAGGCCGGCCGCCCGCCCGAACACCTGCTGGTCTCCGCCTACCGGCCACCGCACCTGGGCCGGCGCGCGGAGGACCCGGTCGAGCGGATGTCCGACGACGACCTCCGGGGCTACCTCGCCGAGCGGGCCGGCACGGCGCGGGAGATCCTCGACCTGCCCGAGCTGATGGACATGGTCCTGCCGGTGCTGCGTGCCGACCTCGTGCTCTGCCAGTCCTACCGGCACCTCCCGCGACCGCCGCTGCCGGTGCCGGTCACCGCGTTCGGCGGCGCCGAGGACTCCGGCGTCACACCGGACCAGCTGGCCGCCTGGGCGGAGCTGACCACCGGTGGGTTTCGGCTGCGGATCCTGCCGGGCGGGCACGACTACCTGTTCACCGGCACGGCGGCGGTCCAGGAGATCCGCGCCGCGCTGCCGGTCGGGGCGCTATGACCGCGGTGGCCGACGTGGTGGAGGCGCACCGGATCCCGGTGCTGCTGCGGCTCACCCCCAACCTGTACGCCCTGGCCTACCGCCTGATGAAGATGGTGCCGGCCCGGCACATCCTGCGTGAGGCCCGGCGGGCCGGCACGCTGACCGCCGGCACGACGGTGGTCGAGACCACGTCCGGGACGTTCGGCCTCGCGCTCGCCATGCAGTGTGCCCTCGACGCCCAGCCGCTGGTCCTCGTCGGCGACCCGGTCATCGACGCGCGGCTGCACCGCCAGCTCACCGACCTCGGCGCCCGGGTCGACATCGTGCGGGAGCCGGCCGCGCGGGGCGGGTTCCAGGCGCCCCGGCTGGCCAGGGTCGCCGAGATCCGGGCCGGCATCCCCGACACGTTCTGCCCCGAGCAGTACACCAACCCCGCCAACCCGGACTCCTACTCGCTGATCGCCGACCTGCTGGTCGACCGGCTCGGACAGGTCGACTGCCTCGTCGGTCCGGTCGGTTCCGGCGGCTCGATGTGCGGCACCACCAGGTACCTGCGCGAGGCCGGCCCCGGCATGGTGTCGATCGGCGTCGACGCCAACCACAGCGTGCTGTTCGGCCAGGACGACGGCCCGAGGACGCTGCGCGGGCTCGGCAACAGCCTGCTGCCGGCCAACCTCGACCACACCCAGTTCGACGAGGTGCACTGGCTGGGCGCGCCCGAGGCCTACGCGGCCACCCGTGCGCTGCACCGCGGGCACGCCCTGTTCATGGGGCCGACCAGCGGGGCGGCGTTCCTGGTCGGCTCGTGGTGGGCGCGGTGGCACCCGGACGCGCTGACCGTGGTCGTGCTGCCCGACGAGGGCCACCGCTACCACGACACCGTCTACGACGACGCGTGGCTGGCCGCCAACGGCATGGTCGGCCCGACCCGCGCCGCGCCGCGCGAGGTGGCCACCCCGGGCGAGGGCACGGACGGCTGGTGCCGGTTCGCCTGGCGCCGGCGCACCCTCGCCGAGGCACGCGACGGCGCGCTGGCGGAGGTGGTGGGCTCGTGAGCGGGCGACTGTCCCGCACGCTCACCGCCCGTGCCGCCCGGGTCGTCTTCGGTACCGACGCCGACGCGGCGATCGCGGTCGAGCTGCCCTACATCACCGAGATCGACCAGGCGCACCTCGTCATGCTGGTGGCCCGCGGGCTGGTTCCCAGGGCGGCCGCGGCCGCCCTGCTGGACGAGATCCAGTTCCTGCGCACCAGCTGCTACGTCGAGCTGCGTGGCCGGCCCGCCCCGCGCGGGCTCTACCTGCTGTACGAGAGCCACCTGATCGACCAGCTCGGCGCCGAGGTCGGCGGCGTGCTGCACACCGGCCGCTCGCGCAACGACCTGAAGGCCACCGTGCACCAGCTGCGCATGCGCGCGGCGGCGGACGAGGTGGTGCGGGTGCTGCTGCGCCTGCAGGCGGTGCTGCTCGGCCGGGCCAGGGCCCACCAGGACACCGTGATGCCCGTCTACAGCCAGTTCCAGCCGTCCGTGCCCGGGACCTACGGACACTACCTGCTGGGCGTCGCCGAGTCGCTCGACCAGGACATCGCGGGGCTCGTGCGGTCCTGTGCCGGACTGCGGTGGTGCCCGCTCGGCGCGGCGGGCGGGGCGGGCACCGACATCCCCATCGACCCCGCGCGCACCGCGTCGCTGCTGGGGTTCGCCGCGCCGGCCGAGCACGCCGGCTACGCGATCGCGAGCCGGGACATGCTCGTCCGGGTGCTGTCCTCGGCCGTGCTGGCCGGCGTCACGCTGTCCCGGCTGGCGACCGACCTGCAGCTGTGGAGCACGCCGGAGCTGGACCTGGTGGCGTTCCCCGACGAGCTGGTGGGATCCAGCTCGGCGATGCCGCAGAAGCGGAACCCGTTCCTGCTGGAGCACCTGAAGGGCGGCGCCGGCGCGCTCATCGGCGCCTGGACCGCGGCGACCTGCACGATGAAGGGCACCCCGTTCGGCAACTCCGTGGAGGTGAGCACCGACGGGGTGGCACCGGTGTGGCCGTCGATGGACCGGCTGCGGGACCTGACGGACCTGGCCATCGCGGTGGTCGCCGGGGCGCGGCCCCGCCCCGAGCGGATGCTGGTGGCCGCGCACCACGGCTTCACGGTGGCCACCGCGGTGGCCAACCGCCTCGTGGCGCAGGGCATCCCGTTCCGGTCGGCACACACGGCGACCGGCCGGCTGGTGACCGAGCTGACGGCCGAGGGGATCCGCTCGTTCGCCGAGGTGCCGGCGGCCGTGCTGTCGGCCCGGCTGAGCACCGCCCTGGACAGGCAGGTGACGCTGACCGACCCCGACCTCGACCCGGCGGCGGTCGCCGCGGCCACCGACGTCGGCGGCGGTCCTGGTCTGTCGGCGTTCCTCGCCGCGCACGCCCGCCTGACCCGCCGCTGGCGTCACCGGGTGCACCAGGTGGCGATGGCCGCCCGCCGCCACGAGAGCGCCCGCCGCCGGCTGGCCGGCGCGGTGGCCGAACTGCTGGACACCGGCCCCCGGATCAACGGTGCCGTGCGTCCCGGCCGCCACCGGGGCCGGCCGTGAACGGGCCGTGGTTCGTGCTCGTGGAGAGCAACACCACCGGGACCGGGCGGGACTTCGCGGTCGCCGCGTCGCGACGGGGGTTGACGCCGGTGATGGTGGCGCGCGACCCCCGCCGCTATCCCTACGTCGCCGAGCTGGCGCTGCCGGTCGTCGAGGTGGACACCGCGAACCCGGACGTCGTCGAGGCCGCCTGCCGGCGGCTCGGTGCGCCCGGACCGGTCGGGATCACCAGCAGCAGCGAGTACTTCGTGCGGACCGCCGCGGTCGTCGCGCAGCGGCTCGGGCTGCGGGGCCAGGACCCGGACGCCATCGCCCTGTGCCGGGACAAGTCGGCACAGCGGCGCCGGCTGCGCGACGCGGGTGTGCCGGTGCCGGACTTCGTCCCCTGCGCGACCGCCGCGGCGGCGGCGGCCGCGGCCCGGTCGTTGGGGGGCCCGGTCGTCGTCAAGCCCGTCTCCGGCTCCGGGTCGGAAGGGGTGCGCCGCTGCGCCAACCCGGGCGCGGCCCGCTGGTGGGCCGCCAGGCTGCTCGCGGACCGGCGCCGTTTCCCGGCCGGCCGGCTGCTCGTGGAGCGGGAGGTGCGCGGTCCGGAGTACTCCGTGGAGATCGTCGACGGCGTGCCCGTCGGCATCACCCGCAAGCACCTCGGCCGGCCGCCCTACTTCGTCGAGACCGGCCACGACTACCCCGCACCGCTGCCCGCCGAGCAGGCGGCGGCCCTCGCCGACACGGCCGTGCGGTCGGTGCGCGCGGTGGGGCACGTGGTCGGCCCGGCGCACGTCGAGCTGCGGTTGGCCGGCGTGCCGACGGTCATCGAGATCAACCCCCGGCTCCCGGGTGGGCTCATCCCCCGGCTGGTGCGCCACGCGGTCGGCCGTGACCTGGTCGACGAGGTGGTGGCCGCCGCCGCGGGAATCCCGGCGGCGGACCCCGTCCCCGGCGCGGGGTTCGCCGCCATCCGGTTCCTCCTCCCGCCCCGGCAGGGCGTGGTGGCCGAGGTGAGCGGTCTCGACCGGGCGCGTCAGCTGCCCGGCGTCGTCGACGTGAGCTGCGTGCTCGAACCCGGTGCGGACATCCGGTTCACGCACTCCTTCACCGACCGCAAGGGCCACGCGATCGGCGTCGGCGACCACGCCGCCGGGGCGATCGCCGCGGCGGAGCTGGCACTGGCCGAGCTCCGACTGACCTACACCGACGAGGTGGCGGCCGCGACCGCGGTCTGACCACGAGAGGAGGCGCGGTGGAGACGGTAGAGCTGCGCAGCGACACGTTCACGATGCCGACGGGGGCCATGCTCGCCGCGATGACCCGGGCCCCGCTCGGCGACGACGTCTACGGCGAGGACCCCACCGTCCGGCGGCTCGAGGAGCTGGCGGCCGACCGGCTCGGGATGGCGGCGGGGTGCCTGATGCCCAGCGGCACCATGGCCAACCTCGCCACGCTCATGGCGCTCACCCCGCGGGGTGGCCGGGTGTTCGCCGGGCGGGACTCCGACATCTACGTCTACGAGGCGCACGGGGCGTCGGTGCTCGGCGGGATCGCGCTCGACCCGGTCGGCACCGACGAGCACGGCCGGCTGGACCTCGACGAGCTGGCGCGGGCCATGCCGGAGGACCCCGACGACCCGCAGTTCTCGGTGCCCGCGGTGGTGTGCGTGGAGAACACGGCCAACCGCGCCGGCGGGATCCCCCTCGGCCCGGCGGACCTGGCCGAGGTCGCGGCGGTCGCGCGGGCGAACGGCCTCGCCGTGCACATGGACGGCGCGCGGGTGTTCAACGCCGCGGTGGCGTTGGGCCTCGCGCCCGCCGAGCTGGCCGGGCATGCCGGCTCGGTGCAGTTCTGCCTGTCCAAGGGCCTGTCCGCGCCCGTCGGCTCGGTCGTGACGGGGTCGAGGGAGCTCATCGGGCGGGTGCGACGGGTGCGCAAGATGCTCGGCGGCGGGATGCGCCAGGCCGGCGTGCTCGCGGCGGCCGGCATCGAGGCACTGGACACGATGGTCGACCGGCTCGCCGAGGACCACGAGCACGCGCGGGTGCTCGCCGACGGCCTGGCCGACATCCCCGGGATCGAGGTGGACCCGGCCCGGGTGCGCACGAACATGGTCCGCTTCCGCGTGCGGGACGGGCGGCTGTCCCATCGGAGCCTCGTCGCCGAGGCGGCCGGGAAGGGTGTCCGGCTCGCCGAGCTGGGCCGCGGCCACCTGCGGGCGGTGACCCACCGCGGCGTCGACGCCGCGGCCGTCACCCGCGCGGTGGCCGTGGTCGCCGCGGTCATGGGAGCACACGGAAGAGCGGCGTCGTGACCGGGGCGAGCGCGTTCGGACGGTTGTTGCGGGACCATCGCCGGCGCTCCGCGCTCACCCAGGACCAGCTCGCCGACCTGTCGACCCTGAGCGTCCGCGCGATCCGCGATCTGGAGCAGGGCAGGGCGCACCGCCCGCGGCTCAACACCGTGCGCCTGCTGGCCGACGGGCTGGAGCTGCGCGGCCGGCGGCGGGAGGCGTTCGAGGCGGCCGCCCGCGCCGGGGACGGCATCGGCCGGTGGCTGACCGACGAACTGCGCCGACGACGCCCGCCCGCCGCGATGAGCGGGCTGCTCGGCCGGGACGCCGAGGTGCGGGTGCTGTCCGACCTGCTGCTCACCGACCACCACCGGGTGGTCACCGTCACCGGCGTCGCCGGGGTGGGCAAGACCCGGCTGGCCGTCGAGGTCACCCGGCAGGCGGACCCGCTCCCGGTGCTGTGGTACCGGTGTCCGGTCCGGGACCTCGGCCGGATCGCGGACCCGGTGGGCGACGAGCAGGCGCTGCTGGTGCTGGACGGCCAGCGGGGCCTCGCGCCGGGCGCCGCCGCGATCCTCGAGCTGCTGGACGCCTGTCCGGGGGTGCGGGTCCTCGTCACCGCGTCCGCGCCGCTGGGCCTGCCGGAGGAGCGGGTGGTCCCGCTGCCCCCGCTGGCCGTGCCGCGACACGGGGACGACATGGCGCAGGTCGAGCGGTCCCCGTCGGTTCGGGTGCTGCTGCGGCACATCCGCGCGCTGAACCCGGCCTTCCGGCTCGACGCAGCCAACGTCGCCGCCATCATCGACGTGTGCCGCGGGTGCGACGGACATCCGCAGGTGCTCGGGCAGGCCGCGGTGTGGTGCGCGCTGCGCTCACCGGACCACGTGCGCGACTGCCTCGCGGCGGGCGTGGTGGGCCTGTCGCGACCGCCGGGTGACCACCCGGACCTGGCCGAGGAGCTGGGCCGCGACCTGGCCGCACTCGGCACACCGGAGCGCCGGCTGCTGACCCGCCTGCTGCCGCTGCCCGGGGCCTGGTCGATCGACGAGGCGGCCACCCTGACGGGCGACGACCCGATCCGGGTCGCCGGCACCGTCCACGGTCTGCTGCTGCGCGGTCTGGTCCGTGCCACCGACCACGTCGGCACCACGCGGTTCGCGACCCTGCGCCTGGTGCGGTCGCTCCTGGCCCCCGAGCCCGTGCCCGTCTAGCACCACGGGTCGGACCGCTACGGGACCAGGTGTACCCAGCCGTCCGGGTCGGCGGCACGGCCCTGCTGGATGTCGGTCAGCGCGGTGCGCAGGCGGGCGGTCACCGGGCCCATGGCGCCGTCGGCGATGCGCCAGTCGCCGCCGGTGTCGACCACGCGGCCGATCGGGGTGACCACGGCCGCGGTGCCGCAGGCGAACGCCTCGGTGATCGTGCCGGCGGCGCACTCCGCCCGCCACCGGTCGACCGACACGCGTTCCTCGCTCACCCGGTAACCCAACCGCGGTCCCAGTGCCAGCAGGGAGTCCCGCGTCACCCCGGGCAGCACGGTCCCGGTCAGCGGCGGGGTGACGAGCGTGTCGCCGCGGACGAAGAAGATGTTCATGCCGCCCATCTCCTCGACCCAGCGGTGTTCCGCCGAGTCCAGCCACACCACCTGCTCGCAGCCGGCGGCCGCGGCGGTCCGCTGTGCGGTGAACGACGGGCCGTAGTTCGCGGCGCACTTCACGTTCCCGGTGCCGCCCGGCATCGCCCGGCTGTGCTCGTGGCTGACGTACACCGACACCGGGCGCAGCGTGTCGCCGAAGAAACCGCCGGCGACGAACGCCAGCACCAGGAACTCGTAGGTGCGAGACGGGCGCAGCATCAGGTTGGCCTCGCTGCCGTACATGAGCGGCCGCAGGTAGAGACTGTGCGTGGGATCGTCGGACAGCGCGTGGTGGTCGGCCGCGACCAGGCTTTCCAGCGCACGCAGGTAGTCCTCTTCCGGCAGCTCCGGCATGGCGAGCCGCCGCGCCGAGCGTTGGAACCGGCGCGCGTTGAGTGCGGGCCGGAACAGTGCCATGGCACCGTCGGCCCGGCGGTAGGCCTTCATCCCCTCGAAGATCACCTGCCCGTAGTGCAGGCCCAGCGTCGCCGGGTGGATGGCGAGGTTCGCGAGCGGGCGCAGGCGCAGGCCGTGCCAGCCGTCGTCCTCCGTCCAGCTCATGGTCACCATGTGGGTGGTGAAGGCGTCGCCGTGCCCCGGGTTGGTGGTCGCCGACTGCTCGAGTACGGATGACATGCGTGGTTCTCCTGTGCGGATCAGGCGAGGGGGGCGAAGAAGAACGTGTCGCGCCGGGTGAACCGCCGGTCGGGTCCCAGCTCGAAGAAGTCGGCGAAGCGCAGGTCGACCGGGCTGCCGTCGTGCAACGTGCCCTGGAACTCGCCCCGCACGGCGATGGTGTCGTCGGTGGCCACGACGGACGTCAGGGTGTGCCGGCCCGAGCGGATCTTCCTGACTCCCGAGTAGAACTCGGTGATCCCGTCCTGGCCTTCGAACGGCGCGTAGCCGGGCCGGTGGTAGCTGGCCCGCGGCGCGAACATGGCCACGAGGCCCGGCACGTTCCCGTCGTCGACGTGGTCGTAGAAGCGGCGTGCCAGCGCCGCGGCGTCGGCGGTCGTGGGCTCCGCGGTACTTCTCGTCATGGGTTCCTCCTGGCTGGGGCGGGTAGGGCGGCGCGGTCGAGCTTGCCGTTCGGGGTGATCGGCAGCCGGTCGAGCACCACGAACGCGGATGGGATCAGGTGGTCGGGCAGCAGCCCGGCCAGGTGCCGGCGCAGCTCGCCCGGTCGCGGCTGGGCGCGGTCGACCGGCACGACGTAGGCCACGAGCCGCTTGTCGCCGGGTCGGTCCTCCCTGGCGAGCACCGCGGACCGGCGCACGGACGGGTGCCTGCCGAGCGCGGTCTCCACCTCACCCGGCTCGACGCGGAAGCCGCGGATCTTGATCTGGGCGTCGGCGCGGCCGAGGAACTCGATCACCCCGTCCGGCCGCCGGCGTACCAGGTCGCCGGTCCGGTACATCCGCTCGCCGGGCGCCCCGAACGGGTCGGGGACGAACCGTGCCGCGGTCTGACCCGGCTGGTTCAGGTAGCCGTGCGCGAGCCCGACGCCGCTCATGTACAGCTCGCCGACCACCCCGCACGGCACCAGGTTCAGCTCCGCGTCCAGGACGTGCACCCGCTTGTTGGCGATGGGCGTGCCGACGGGGATGGTCGGGCCCCCCACGTCCGCCACCCCGATCCGGTGGCACAGCGTGAAGATCATGTTCTCGACGGGGGAGTAGCCGTTGACGATCGCCATCTCCGGGTACTCGCGCAGCGCCCTGGCGATGTGGGCCACCGACGCCGGCTCGCCGCCGGTCATCAGCTGCCGCACGCCGGCGAACGCGCCGGGATAGGCGTCCAGCATGAAGTTGAGCAGGCTCGCCGACAGGTGCAGCGTGGTGATCCGGTGCTCGGCCACCAGCTCGGCGATCGCCGGTGGGTCGGGGTGCTGGCCCGGCTGCAGCACGCACGTGCCGCCGTTCAGCAGTGCGCCGAACAGCTCGAGCGCGAACGCGTCCCACGACACCGGCGAGCACTGCAGCACCACCCCGCCCGGCGCGAAGTCCACATAGGACTGCTTGATCAGGGTGCCGACCAGCGCGCGGTGCGGGGCCGCGACGCCCTTCGGCTTCCCGGTCGAGCCGGAGGTGAACATGACGCACGCCAGGCTCTCGGGGCCGGCGGTCGGCGCCGGCGGGCCGGCCGGGCACGCGGCGATGGCGGCGGCCTCGTCGTCGACCAGCACGAGGCGTGCCCCGGACTCGCGCACCAGCCCGGCGAGCGCGTGGTCGGTGACGGCCAGGGTGCCGCCGGACTCGGCGAGCACGCGCGAGAGCCGGGTGGCCGGGAAGTCGGGGTCCAGCATCGTGTACGCGCCGCCGGCCTTGAGCGTCGCGAGCACGGCCACCACCAGCTCCGGCCCGCGTTCCAGGCAGATGCCGACCGGCGCGCCGGCGCAGGGTGCCGTGGCGAGGATGTGGTTGGCGAGCCGGTTGGCGCGGGTGTCCAGCTCGGCGTAGGTGATGCGCTCGTCGCCGAACACGAGCGCGGTGGCGTCGGGGGTGACGGCGGCGCGGGCGGCGACCAGTTCGGGGACCGTGGCGTCCGGCAGGGGCCGGTCGGTGGCGTTCCAGGTGACCGCGATCCGGTGCCGCTCGGTCGGTGCCAGCAGGTCGATCTGTCCGACCGGGACGCGCGGGTCGGACACGGCGGCGGCCAGCACCCGGCGCAGCCTGCTCGCCATCTCGTCCACTGTGGACAGCAGGTCGGCCGGCAGCTCCAGCGTCACCTCGAGGCCGGCGTCGGGTGTTCGCGCGCTGACCGACGCCGCCGGCGGGACGCCGGGCGCGGCGACCACCCGGTGCCCGGCGAGCAGTTCGGCGAACTCCGGGTTGCCGGTCACGGCGACGCGGGCGGGGATGTCGTCCGGGGCGCCGACCACGGGGTCGGGTCCGGCACCCAGCCGGGAGAGCAGCACCGCGGCCGCCGCGCGCAGCACGGCCGCGAGCGGCACGCCGGCCGCCCGGGCCAGCCCGCGCAGGCCGGTGTGCAGTGCGGCGTCCACCAGGCAGGTGTGTGTGGTGCGGTTCGGTGCGACCGCGGGCGCGGTCCGGCTCAGGGTCACGCTGTCTCCACTGTGGACATCTCGGGGACCGGCGCCGTCCCGGGGGACCAGACGTCCTCCGGCGACAGTGCCGAGGTGTGGTATTTGCCGAGGGCGCTGGTGAGCAGCCGCAGCTCGAGCGCGAGGCAGTCGACCAGCCCGCGCAGCCCGGCGTCCGGGTCCTCGTCCACCGCGAGCAGCGCGGCCCGGCCGAGGCCGGCCGCCCGCGCGCCGAGGGCGAGGCACTTCGCGACCCGCGTGCCCTCCCACATCCGGCCCGACACGAGCAGGCAGCCCTGGCGCGCGTCCACGCGGCGCAGGCACTCGGCCAGCGGCAGCCCGACGTGGTCGAGGAAGCAGGTCGGCGCCCACCCGGTGCCGCCCTCGGCGCCGTCGACGGTCACGGCGTCCGCGCCGGCCTCCCACGCGGTCGCCGCGGCGCCCGCCACGTCCCGGCCCGGCGGCAGCTTCACCCAGACCCGCGCGCGCGGGAAGTTGTTGCGCATCAGGCGGATCTGCTGGCGCAGTATCTCGCTGGTGAAGGTGCCGGGAGTCGCGGCACGCAGCGCCCGGCCGTCGTCGAACAGCGGGTCGACGGCGAACGCGCCGGCGAGCCGCGCCGCGGCCGCGGCGTCGAGCACCGTCATCCCGCCCAGGCCCGGCTTGGCGCCCTGGCCGACCTTCAACTCGAAGCCCAGCCGCCCGGACTCGAGCAGCCCGGCCGCGTTCGGGTCGCTGTAGACCAGGTTCCACACCTCGGCGTCGGCGTCCTCGGTGCTCTGCTGCACCACGACCCCGCCGAGCCCGTCGGGCGCGGCCTCCGCGTATGCCCGGATGCGGCCCAGCAGCCCGCGCTC
>NZ_JBJMIE010000531.1:0-2815 GCF_045807065.1 Actinophytocola sp.
CCCGCGCGAGCAGGGGCCGCGCGGAGCGCCGGCCGAGGTCGTGCAGCACGTAGCGGCCCGGCGCGGGCTCCTCGACGAGGTGGTGCAGGTACAGGGTTTCGACCAGGCGCTGCGCGGAGTCCAGATCCCGGCCGCTGACCGCCGCGGCCGCGTACACGTCGAAGTCGGTGCCAGGGTGGTGGGACAGCCGGCGGAACAGGCGGGCCGCGTCCTCGGGCAGGTCGCGGTAGGACCGCTCGAAGGCGGTGGACACGCTCAGGTCGTCGGCCCGCATCTCGGCGAGCCGGTCGGGCGCGGACACGAGCTGCTCGGTGAGGTACGGCACATCCCAGGACGGGTGGCTGCGCAGCCGGCCGGCGACGAGGCCGATCGCGAGCGGCAGGTACCCGCACAGGCGGATCAGCTCGTAGATCCGGTGCCGCTCGTGGTCGGCGGCGCGGCGGTTGGCGAGCTTCAGGAACATCGTGACGGCGTGCTCGGTGGGCAGGACCGTCAGCGGCAGCGGCTGCGCGTCCTCCAGCCCCGGCAGGCGCCGCCGGCTGGTGAGCACGACCTGGCAGCCGGGTGTGCCGGGCAGCAGCGGGCGGACCTGGTCGTGGTCGACGACGTCGTCGAGCACCAGCAGCATCTTGCGGCCGGCGAGCCGGTCGCGCCACATCCGCGCGCGGTCGTCCAGCGTGGAGGGGATGTTCCGCTCCGCGACGCCGATCGTGAGCAGCAGCGACCGCAGCGCCTCGAACGGCGCGAGCGGCGACCGGCCCGCGGCGTGCCCGCGCAGCTCCAGGAACAGCTGCCCGTCCGGGAACCGGCTGGCGACCCTGCGCGCCACGTGCACGGCGAACGCGGTCTTTCCCACACCCGGCATGCCGGTCACGACGTGGACGGCGGTGGCGCCCCGGTCGTCGGCCACGACGATGCGGGCGCCGAGCTGCGCGCCCTCGCCGTCCCGCCCGGTGAACGACGGCACGCCGCGCGGCAGCGTCGACACCGCGGGCGGCGGGTGCCACCGGCGTGCCGGTGCGGGATCTTCCGCCGCGGCCGGCACCCGGGGACCGCCGAGCACCCTGACCAGTTCTTTCATGCCGGCGGGGTTGATGCGCGGAATTTGGTAATGGCTGGCGCAGTGCGGTTGGAGGTACAGCGGAATCTCGTTCACCGACCGTCCGGGAAGTATTACCGGCAGTATCTTGCGCGTCCAGGTGGCGCGGTCGAGATAGAGGAAATCTCGCAGAACGGCGGATTCCGTCTGCACCCCGCGGTGGCTGTCGGCCGGCCCGGTGCCGTCACTCGCGGCGCGGTACTGGGGTGAGGCGACCACGATGACGAAGTCGGCGCTGCGGAACTGGTCGATCATCCACAGGAACCAGTCCCGCCGCAGGTCGGTGTCCCATTCATCGACCCGCACGTCGACGCCGAGGCGCAGTAGCAGCGAGCAGAACCGCAGCACCAGCCGCTGGTGGTGGGGCGAGTCGTGCGCGTAGGACACGAACACCCGGGCCGGATGTGCATCTGCACGTGCGACCGAATGTGTTTCCTGGGTTGTGCTCATCTGCTGAACCCCCCGATTTTCTTCCCCGCGCGGAGCGTGTCCCCTGTTGAGCCGGAGATTAACCCAACATGTCCGTGATCGAGGAGACGGCCTTCTGAGTTTCCAGGTTCAGGACAAATCAAGGACACGCGAGCGCCACGTACCTCTGTGTGACCAGATCGGGCGGAAAATCACGGAGACTACGGGTTTATTTCGGGGCCTTTACGGATGTCCGTGGCGGTGCGGCCCCCGGTGCCGCTGTGCCGGACGTCTCTCGAGGCGTGGTCACCGGAACGTGTGCCAGGGGCTCACCCTGTCCACGTAGACGACCGCGTCGAAGGCGGTCATCGGGTCGACCGGGGTGGGTTGCAGGCCGGTCATGACGGTCGTCGGTGCGGCGAAGGCGTCCGCCACGGGACCCGTCGCGGGGACCTCCCGGAGGTCGAGCAGGTACCGGGGGAGGCCCGCGGTGGCCAGGAGCGCGTCGAGGCTCTCCGGGGCGGGCGCGGCCACGTCCTGCGTGAAGACCTCGGTGTGGCCGGGCGGGCCGTCCGGGATCGGGCGGTGGAGGTAGAGCGTCCCACCGCCGAACGCGGAGCCGATGACCACCATCCGCTCACCCAGTGACGCGGCCAGGTGCTCACCGAGGGTGGTCATGCCCACCGGCATCACCGGTGGCGCCGAGAACGGCCAGCGCTGGACGTG
Organism: Actinophytocola sp.; assembly: GCF_045807065.1. Taxonomy (GTDB): domain Bacteria; phylum Actinomycetota; class Actinomycetes; order Mycobacteriales; family Pseudonocardiaceae; genus Actinophytocola. Next base: position 2,234 of record NZ_JBJMIE010000531.1, read on the forward strand.
CCCGTTGGCGGCCGCGACCACGATCCGCTCCTCGCGGCCCAGGATCCACTCGACGTTCTCGGCCATCGCCGCGTCGCGGATGTTGGCGCCCGCGTAGGTGCGCGCCGGCGCCGAGGCCATGGCCTGCAGGAACGCGTCGGCGTGCCGGGCGGTGACGGCGCAGCGGTACGCCGGCTCGAACCGCTCCGGGCTGGTGGCGGTCGAGTAGACGACGCGCTGCGCCCGCAGGCGTTCGGCCAGCTCGCCGACCCGGACCGTCAGCTCGTTGCGGACGCCCGCGTCGAGCGCCAGGTACGCGTGCAGTGCCGGCGCCGCCCACGCCAGGCCGGTGCGGTCGCCCGGGAGGTAGTCGAGGAGGGGGAGCAGTCCGGTGCGGACCGACGCGGCGTAGGCGGGGTCGGCGTCGTCGAGGAACGCGAGGCAGACCTCGACGGCCGGCCGCACGGACGCGGCGGAGTCGGGCACGTCCATCCCGTAGAACCGGGCCCCGCTGCCACGCAGCCACTCCAGGTGGTCACGCATCTCCGCGCACTCGCCCATGTGGTAGGTGATGCCATCGCGGAGCAGCTCGGCCGGGTCGCC
>NZ_JBJMIE010000532.1:0-17623 GCF_045807065.1 Actinophytocola sp.
AAACTCAAACCCTAAACGACTCTCTACCTAACTGAGCTTCTCGGTGAACGGCCACAGGCAGCGGTCCGGCGTGCGCGTGTGACCGACGAGCACGGCGCCCGCCGCTCGCAGCCGCGCCACGGACGGCGAGTCCGCCTCCGCCGGGGCGAACTGCGCCCGCCCACCCATCGCGGTGACGTCACCGGCCACGTCCTGGTCGTCCTTCACCGCGACCGGCACGCCGAGCAGCGGGGTGCGCTCCCCCGCGTCGAGCCGCCGCTGCGCCGCCACCGCCTGCGCCCGCGCCTCGTCGGCCCACACGGACCGGAACGCGTTCAGCTTCTCGTCGACCGCGTCGAGCCTGCGCAGCACGGCTTCCAGCAGGTCGGGCGCGGACACGTCACCGTCGCGCAGTGCGGCGGCCTGCGCGTCCGCGCCAGCCCAGAGCAGCTCCTCAACGTCCATGCGGGAACCCTATCCCGAGAACCGTTGGCGTCAGCGACTCCGCGAGCTCCGCTCAGCGATCATGTTCGCTCCGCAACCTCCGCTCAGCAACCACGCTCGCTCCGCAAGCTTCGCTCAGCAACGATGTTCGCTCCGCAAGCTCCGCTCAGCCGAAGAAGACCTCGGCCTCCTGGAGGCGCGACGCCGGCACGGTCTTCAGCTCGGCCGTGGCCTCGGAGAGCTTCACCCGCACGATGTCGGTGCCGCGCAGCGCGACCATCACGCCGAAGTCGCCGTCCTGGACGGCGTCCGCCGCGTGCAGGCCGAAGCGGGTGGCGAGCACGCGGTCGTACGCGGTCGGGGTGCCGCCGCGCTGGACGTGGCCGAGCACGACCGCACGCGACTCCTTGCCGGTGCGCGCCGCGATCTCCTCGGCGAGCCACTGGCCGATGCCGCCGAGCCGGACGTGGCCGAACGCGTCCTTCTCACCGGTCAGCAGCTTCTCCTCGCCGCCCTCGGGCAGCGCGCCCTCGGCGACCACGATGATCGGCGCGTACTCGCGCTCGAACCGCCGCTTGACCCACTCGACGACCTGGTTGACGTTGAAGTGGCGCTCCGGCACCAGGATCACGTTCGCGCCGCCGGCGAGGCCGGAGTGCAGCGCGATCCAGCCGGCGTGGCGGCCCATGACCTCGATGACCAGGGCGCGGTGGTGCGACTCGGCCGTGGTGCGGAGCCGGTCGATGGCCTCGGTCGCGATGTGCACCGCGGTGTCGAAGCCGAACGTGTAGTCCGTGGCACCGAGGTCGTTGTCGATGGTCTTCGGCACACCGACCACACCGATGCCGTCGTCCGTGAGCCGCTTGGCGACGCCGAGGGTGTCCTCGCCGCCGATGGCGATCAGGGCGTCCACGCCGTGCTCGGCGAGGTTCGCCTTGATCCGCTCGACACCACCGTCGATCTTGTACGGGTTGGTCCGCGACGAGCCGAGGATCGTGCCGCCCCGGGTCAGGATGTCCTCGACCTGGTCGAGGACGATCGGCCTGACGAGACCCTCGATCGGGCCCTGCCAGCCGTTGCGGAAACCGACGGTCTCCCAGCCGTAGGCCTCGATGCCCTTGCGGACCACGGCGCGGATGACCGCGTTGAGTCCTGGGCAGTCACCGCCACCTGTGAGCAATCCGACGCGCATGTGCTCGATCCTCCAACCATCCGCTAGAGCTGAGGTCCTGTCCGGGTGTATTCGCCCGTAGGGTGCCACTTTCTTGATCGGTGCAGCAAGGCAGGGCTCCTTAACTGACGGGAAACCCCCGCTTCACCCGCTCGGCTTCGATGATCCGCCAACGGACCAGGTTGTGCCGGGCGTCCGCGAGGGCGTCGTGCGCGTCGCTGGGCGGGGGCGGCAGGACCGGTTTGCCCACGTCCTCCCACCGCTGGCGCAGCTCCCTGGTGAAACGCGGCAGCTCACGCGGCAGCGCCGGCATGTCCCCCCACAGCTGAGCGAGCGCGACGTGGTCGTATGCCGCGAACCACGCCCACAGCTCGACCCGGTCGCGACCGCGGTTGAGGAACCTCAGCAGGCGGTCGCGCATGGTCGCGCGGTCGCACCAGGCCGGGTCCGCCGGCGGCGGCAGCTTGTCCAGCACGTGCTCGCGGACCCACTGCCCCGCCCGGTCCGGGTCGAAGTCGGTGGATACCGCGTAGAACTCGCGGCCGTTCTCGTCCACGACACCGATCGACACCAGGTCGATGGTCTTTCCGTCCTCGATGAACTCGGTATCGTAGAAGAACTTCACCCGAGCAGCCTATTCAGCCCGCCTCGGTCTCCGGGATGCGGTCGGTCTCGCGGGCCGTGCGGCGCTGCTGGGTGGGCAGGTCGACCTCCCGCGCGGCCATCAGCTCCTTGGCCTTGGCGGCGTAGATGTCCACGTACTCCTGGCCGGACAGCTCCATCAGGGCGTACATGATCTCGTCGGTGATGGACCGCTCGACGAACCGGTCGCCGGACAGACCCTCGTACCGGGAGAAGTCCAACGGCTTGCCGACCTTGATGCGGATCTTGTGCGGCCGCCACAGCTTGGAGCCGATCGGGTTGGCCTTGTCCGTGCCGAACATCGCCACCGGCACGACCGGGACCTTCGCCTCCAGGACCATTCGGGCGAGCCCGGTCTTGCCCTTGTAGAGCCGCCCATCGGGGGAACGGGTGCCCTCCGGGTAGATGCCGAGCAGGTGGCCCTCACGGAGCAGCCGGATGCCGGTGTCGAGCGCGGCCTGCGCGGCGGCGCCGCCCGACCGGTCGATCGGGATCTGGCCCATGCCGGTGAAGAACCACTTCTTGACGCGGCCCTTGACACCCTTCTGGGTGAAATATTCCAGTTTGGCGGGGAAGGTGACGCGGCGGGAGAGCATCAGCGGGAGGAAGAACGAGTCGGCCACCGCGAGGTGGTTGCTGGCGAGCAGCGCGCCGCCCGTGGCCGGGATGTTCTCCTTGCCCTCGACCTCGGGACGGAAGAAGAGTCTGAGCAGCGGCCCTATGAACACCCACTTCATCAAGAAGTACACCGCTTCCCGCGCCTCCCTCTCAGTCCGCCCGACGCGTTTGTCGAGCGTAGGCAGGGTGGCCGGCACGCACAATGCTTCGCCACCCGATTGTCGGAACATGTAACAGGGCTAACTCTCCCGGCCGTCCACCGTACCCAACGAGTAAACATGGAGGAGAGATCCGGCCATGGAGGGCTCAGTTCGTGCGACCATGACCGTGAGCATCTGCCCGCTGGCTCGTGGACCGAGGAGGCCTGGGTGTCCGACCGGCCTGACGACGTGGACGCCGCGTTCGCGGAGATCGTTGCGGACCTGCGACGTGAGGGTGTCGGCCGGACGATTCCGGACCTGGACGACCTCACGGACACTTCGGAGCTGCCGGTCACCGACGACCCCGACGGCACACCGCCCGTCGGCATGCCGTCCCCCGCCTTCGACCCGTCCGCGACGGACCGCACCCGCCCGCCGCACGACCCGCCGACCTCGTGGCGCGGCCACGGCACGGAGTGGGACTGGTCGTGGGGCGCCGACGAGGACCACTACGTCCCGCCGGAGCCGCCCCCGCTGCCCAGGCTGCGCCCGCTGACGATCGTGGCCCTCGTCCTGATCGTGGTCGGCGTGGTCCTGCTGATCGTCCCGTCGCTGATCGGCCTGAGCGTCCAGGTCGCCGTCCCGATCGCCCTGCTGTCGATCACCTGCGGCGGCGGCATGCTCCTCCTCCGCGTCCGCCAACCCCCGAGGGACCCAGGCGCCCGCGACGACGGCGCCCAACTCTGACCCGCGTGTCCAACACCAGCGACCCGCGTGTCCAACACCGGTGACCCGCGTGTCCAACGCGCCGGACCGGTGAGTTCAACGAATCGTGTGGCCGGACGGCCAGGACGTTCGCCGGATGCGGCCGGTTTTGTTGAACTCGCGTGTTCGTTTCGTTGGACACGCGGGGCGTGCGCGTTGGACACGCGTCAGCAGGCGTCGGCGGCCAGGGCGGCGGCGCCCACCAGGGCCGCGTCGTCGCCGAGCTGGGCCGTGCGGATGCGGGCCAGGGGACGGTAGCCGGCGCCGGTGATCATCTTCTTGTAGTGGTCGCGGGCGTCGTCCAGGAACAGGGTGGCCGACTCCGAGACGCCGCCGCCGATCACCACGACCTCCGGGTCGTAGATGTCCGCCGCCAGTGCCAGGCCCTCGCCCAGCCAGCGGGCCAGCTCGGACATCGCGCGCTGGGCCAGCGGGTCGCCCTCCCGCGCGGCCGCCGCGACCTTGCGGCCGGTGATCGCGCGGGAGTCCATCGAGTCGCGGAGCAGCACGGTGGAACGGCCAGGGTGCCGCGCCAGCAGCTCCACCGCCGTCGCGCTCAGGGCCGTGCCGCTGCAGTACCGCTCCCAGCAGCCCTGCTTGCCGCACGGGCACGCCCGCCCACCCGGCACGAGCCGCAGGTGCCCCAGCTCCGGCGCCACGCCGTACGCGCCGCGGTACAGCTGGCCGTCGATCAGCAGGCCGCCGCCGATGCCGGTGCCGATCGCGACGAGCAGCACCACCTTCGCCCCGCGTGCCGCGCCGAACCGGTGCTCGCCGAGCACGGCCGAGTTCGCGTCGTGCTCCAGCACCACGGGCAGCTTGAGCCGCTGGGAGATCCGGTCGGCCACCGGGGCGTCCCGCCAGGCCAGGTGCGGCGCGAACATGACCGATCGGCGGTCGGTGGTCACGAACCCGGCCACCGCGAGGCCGACGCCGGTCACCCGGTGCCGGGTGGCGAGCCCGCCCACGGCCGCGACGATCGCGTCCTCGAGCGCGGTCTCGCCGGCCGGGGTCGGCGCACGAGCCGTGTCCAGGACGTTGCCGTGCCGGTCCACGACCCCGGCACGCACGCTCGTCCCCCCGATGTCGACGCCGATCGTGGTCTTGACCCTCAAGGACGCTCCCGCCGGACGGGAATGGGCTGCACCTTCGCCGAGGGCGGCTCCGCGGGCGTGAACCCCGGCATGTGCGAGACCCCGGGCTCCCACCGGTCCGCGAGCACGGCACGCAGCAGCGCGACCAGGTCGGCGGCGGCGTCCAACCCGCGCCCGGCCAGCGCGTTGGGCTCACCCCGCAGCACCGCGACGGCGGCGCAGAGCGGGCACCAGGAACAGGACGATTCGGCCGGTTCCGCGGCGACCCGGTCCACCCACGGCCCGGCCCGATCGGCGACGGCGTCCGCCAGGAGCCGCAGCTCCTCGACCAGCCGGCTCCCCGGCTCAGCACTCATGACACCAGGCTCCGCCTACGCCGACCATCGCTCCGCAAGCTCCGCCTACGCCGACTTTCGCTCCGCAAGCTCCGCTCACTGGGCTCCTCCCGACTCGAAACGCAGCACCAGTCCAGTCTGCCCGGTCACCGCGTCCGTCACGTGATGGCGCCGCAGCAGCACCGGCAGCGCGACCAGCCGGCGCACACCGTCCACGGTGATCGCCAGCTCGTCGCCGATCCGCGCGAGGTCCACAGTCGACTCGCCGGTGATCGGCAACGCCACCGCCAGCTCGTAGCCGCCCTCGACGGCACGCACCGAGAGCAGCGGCGCGGCGTACGGACCGGTCGTCCCCAGTGGGTCGTCGGCACCGTAGAGCTCGTCGGCCAACCCCAGCAACGCGGGCACGCCAACGGGTTCCGCCGCCCGGTGCTCGACCCGCCGCACCGGCAGAGTCGTCGAGGCGTCCAGTTCGGACAGCACGGCCTCCTGCTCGGCGCGGCGGGTCCGCAACCAGCTCGCCGCCGGTCCTCGCCACCGCTTCGCCGGCGGCACCAGGCGGTTCGCGACCAGCGAGTCCACCTGGATGCCCCGCAACGCCAGCGCCACAAGGGTTCGGCGGGTCTCCGCCACCACCACCCGCTCCGGGGTGAGCACCAGCCGCACGGACGTCCGCGCCGGGTCGACCAGCACGTCCCGCAGCTCGCCGACGTGCCCCGCCAGCCAGGACGCGTGCCGCCCCAACGACAACCGCTCCAGGTAGCCGCCCACCGCCTCGGGCAACGCCAGCAGCCGCAACGTCTCCGCGGTCGGGCCGCAGTCGACCACCACGACCTCCCACGGTCCCTCCGCCGCGAGCCGGACGACCTCGGTCAGCGCCAGCAGCTCGTCGACGCCGGGCAGGACCGTCAGCTCGGCCGCATCCACATCGGACACGCCCGGGAGCAGCCCGCGCAGCTCCCGCCGGATGGCCTGCCACGACCGGTCCGCGAGACCACGTGCGTCCACGTGCGCGGCGTACAGGCAGGTGTCCACTTCGGCGGGCTCGGTGGTGACCGGCAGGCCGAACGCGTCACCGAGCGAGTGCGCGGGGTCCGCCGAGGCGACCAGCACCTTGTGCCCCCCGACCGCGAGCCGGGCGGCCGTCGCCGCGGCGAGGGTGGTCTTGCCGACGCCGCCCTTGCCGGTGAACAGCAGCAGCCGCGCGGGGCCGGTGCCTGCGCTCATGAGGATGATCCGCCAGGCAAGCTTTCCTCAGCCGCCCTCCACGCGGCGCTTCAGCTCCTTGAGCGCGATGTCCATGATCATCTTCTCTGCCTTGCGGCGGAAGAGGCCGATCATCGGCACGGCCAGCTGCACGGACAGCGTGTACGTCACCCGTGTGCCGTCGCCCTCCGGGCTGAGCAGGTACTGGCCCTTCTGCGCCTTCTGCATCTGTCCCTTGACGAGGTTCCACTCCACGCTCAACCCGTTGGACGCCCACTCGTACGACAGCGTGTAGACGTCCTTGAACGGCCCGGCGTCGAGCGTGAACTTCACCTCGCGCGCCTTGCCGTCCGCGAACTCGTCGAGGACCTCGGTGCTCTTCACGGCGTTCGCCCATTCCGGGTACGCCGGGAAGTCCGCGATCACCGCCATCACGTCCTCGGGCGGTGCGTCGACCACGATGGACTGGGTGGACTCGTCGGCCATGCCCGGGAGGCTACCGGAGCGTAGGCCTCACCAACGCAGCACGTACGGCCGCTCGGTCCGCTGGAAGTGCCCGACGTTCGCGCACTCGGTGTACGTGACCCGCAGCCGCGGCGCCAGCGGTTGGTGCACGTGCCCGAACAACGACCAGCGCGGCTGCTGCTTCATGATCAGGTCGAGCAGCGACGGCGAGCCGTGCTCGAACCGCCGCGCGACCACGTCGTAGGTCAGTTCCGGCACGTCGGGCGGGATGTGCGTGCAGATCACGTCCACGTCGGCGAGCCGCGCGATGCCCGCCGCGAAGTCGTCCTCGGTCCGCAGGTACGGCCGGAACACGCCGGGCCGGCGGGTCGCCACACCAGGAGGGAGCAGCCCGCCGCCGACGAACCCGAACCGCAGGCCGCCGATCTCCGCGACCTCGCCGTCGAGGATCCGCACGTTCTCCCCGGCGTACTCCGGCCACAGGTCGGGTGTGTCGACGTTGCCGGGCGTCGCGTACGTCGGCGCGGTCAGCGCGGCGAACAACCGGGCGTACTGCCCGCGCACCGCCTCCTCGACCACGGCCGCCGCGTCGCCGACCGTTCCCCACAGCGCACGCGCGAACGCCGGCAGCTCGGCCGGCCGCTCGCGCCGCAGCCGGGCGAACTCGCTGACCTTGTCGGCGCCGAAGACCGTGCCGAGGATCCCGCCGCCGTGGTCGTGGTAGTCGACGAAGTCGATCAGGTCGCCGAGCACGACCAGCGCGTCCGCGCCGTCCCCGGCACGGGCGAGCGCCTCCACGTTGCCGTGTACGTCGGACACCACGTGAACCCGCATGGTCACGAGTCAACCATTACCCGGTGCGATGCCGGGCCGCCTGCCGTCCTCGAGCACGAACTTGAGGTCCAGTGCGACGGCCTTGGCCGCCCGCTGCCGCCGCTGCGCCTCCTTGACCGGCTTCCCGGCCGCGCCGCCCGGCGGGAAGTCGGCACGCAGGAAGTAGTGCAGGACCGTGCCGTCCAGCACGGGCTCCAGCCACACCTCCATCGTCCCGACGAGCGCGCCGCGCACGGTCCAGCGCACCCCCTCGTCGCCGCGGTCGGCGTACACCGCGAGGTCGAGGTCGGGCCAGAACCGGCGCCAGGCACGCGGATCGGCGAAGGCGGCGGCCACCGTCGACGGCGGCACGGCGAGAAACGTCTCGTCGATCACGTCTACTGCTGCCACGTCGTGCAGCATGTCACGGGCCGGAAACGCGTCGCACGCGCCAGCGCGCTACTTTCCTCCGTGTGACCGACAGCGACGAGAGCCTGACCGACATGGTCTGGGCCAACGCGGAGCGGTTCGGCGCGACGATCGGGTTCCGCCGCCGGCTGGGCAGCTCGTGGGTCGACGTGACGACCCGGGAGTTCGCCACCCAGGTGCTGGAGCTCGCGAAGGGTCTGATCGCGGCCGGGCTCCGGCCCGGGGACCGGATCGCGCTGCTGTCCGGTCCGCGCTACGAGTGGTCGCTGTTCGACTTCGCCTGCTGGTCGGTCGGCTGCGTGACGGTGCCGATCGACGCCTCGGCGACACCGGCCGAGGTCGAGTGGATCCTGTCGGACGCCGGTGCGTGCGGGGTGGTCGTGGAGACCGCCGAGCACCGGGAGGCGGTTCGGCGGGTGGTGGACCGGTTGCCGCAGCTCGTCTGGGTGTGGCAGCTCGACTCGGTCACCGACGACGTGCCGACCGCCGTGGCCGAGCTGACCGCGCTCGGCACGCAGATCTACGACGATCGCGCGCACGAGCGGCGGCTGGCCGTGCGGGCGCACGACCTCGCGACGATCGTCTACCCCGAAGGGGATCACCCGAAGCGGGTCGAGCTCACGCACGGCGATCTGTTGGGCGCCGTGCGTGCCACGATCGCGGCGCATCCGTCGCTGTTGCGTTCTGGGAACTCGTTGCTGGTGTTGCTGCAGCTCGCCGATCTGCCGTGCCGGGTGGTCTCGCTGGCCTGCGTGTACACGCGCACGACGCTCGGTCACGTACCCGGCGACGACGACCTGTTCACCGATCTCGGGGTGTTCCGGCCCCGGGTGATCGTGGCGGATGCCGTGCTGCTCGGGCGTTTCCACGACGCCGCGCGGGCGAAGGCCTACGCGGACGGCAACATGACCGTGTTCGACGCCGCCGAGTCCGTCGCGGTCTCCTACGGGGCGACGTCCGGGGAGCCCTCGCTCGCGTTGCGGGTCAAGCACGCGGTGGCCAGCCGGGTGGTGTACCCGAAGGTGCGGGCCGCGTTGGGCGGGCGGTGTGTCGCGGCGTTCACCTCCGGGGAGCCGCTCGACACCGGGCGGGTGAACTTCTACCGGGGCATCGGGATCGAGGTGCTCGAGCTGTCGCGGCCGGCCTAGAACGCCTCGCCGCTCAGCAGCTGGGTCAGGCGGGTGGCCATGTCCTCCCAGCGCCAGTGCTTCGAGACCCACCGGCGCCCGGCCTCGCCCATCTCCGTGGCCATCGTCGGGTCGGCCAGGAGGTCGGCGACGGACCGGGCGATGGCCGGTAGGTCGCGGCCGTCCACCACGTTGCCCGTCACGCCGTCCAGGACGGTTTCCGGGGCGCCGCCGGAGTTGCCCGCCACCACGGGTAGGCCGGACGCCGACGCCTCCAGGTAGACGATGCCGAGGCCCTCCACGTCCAGGCCGCGGCCGTGGGTGCGGCAGGGCATGGCGAAGACGTCGCCGGCCACGAAGTGCGCCGGCAGCTCCTCCCACGGGACCCGGCCCGTGAAGACCACGTGCGACGACATGTCCAGCTGGGCGGCCAACGCACGCAGGCGGTCCTCGTACGGGCCGCCGCCCACCAGCAGGAGCGCCGCGTCCGGCACGCGCTCGCGGATCGCCGGCAGTGCGCGGATCAGCATGTCCTGGCCCTTGCGGGGCCACAGGCGGGACACACAGACCGCGGTCGGGCGGTCACCCAGGCCGTAGCGGGTGCGGATCTCCTTGCGGGCGTGGAAGTCCGGCCTGAACTGCTCGGTGTCCACACCGGACGGCAGGTACTCGAGCGCGGCCAGCCGGCCGAACGCCGAGGCGAAGCGGGACCGCGTGTACTTGCTCACGAAGGTCACCGCGTCCGTTGTGGTGCCGATGCGGCGCAGAGCGTGCCATGTGCCCGGGACCATCGACCAGCCGACCTCGTGGCCGTGTGTGCTCGCGATCACCCTCCGGGCACCGGCAGCGCGCAGCGTGGGCGCGAGCAGTGCCAGCGGCGCGGCGGCGCCGAACCAGACGGTGTCACACGCCTCGGCCCGCAGGATCTCCCTGGCCCTGCGGGCGACTCCCGGCGTCGGCAGCATCAGCCGCGTCGGGTGCCGCACGACCTGGAACGGCTGTGCCCGGTCGAACTCCTGCGCGCCGTCCCACGCCGGCGCGTACACGACCAGGTCGTCCTCGGGGAGGCGGGTGGCCAGGGCGTGCAGGTAGGACTGGATCCCGCCGGGACGCGGCGGGAAGTCGTTGGTCACGAGCAGGGTCCGAGTCACCGGCAAACCCTACTTGAGCGCGCTCCGGAGGTAGGACTGCCAGTTGGCCACCAGCCCGTCCCGGTCCACGCCGAGCAGTTCGCGCAACATCGCGTCGGTCTCGGTCGCGGCCACCGGGCCGGCGCCGGCCACCTTGCGGTACACGGCGATCAGCGTCGGCTCGCCGTACTGCTCGGCGATGTAGCGGGCCAGCGACCAGCTCTGCTGGTAGGCGAGGTCCAGCTCCGTGCCGCTCGACCGGAACGCGCGGTCCTCCGGCAACTCGGTGGGCAGGCCGTCGTGGCGGACCATCTTCGCCAGGTCCGGCGCGCCCTCGGCCAGGGCGACGCCGCTGTCGCGGTAGCCGACGTAGTCGGCGAAGCCCTCCAGCAGCCAGGTCGGCGAGCCGTCCACGGTGTCCGCGCGGGCCGCGAGGTGGGTGATCTCGTGCCGCAGGACGATCCGCAGCGACGCCACCGACAGCGCGCGGACCCCGGACGGGCTCAGCACCACCCGCTGCCCGGCGACCGTGCGCGTCTTGTTGTCCACCCTGTCCGCGACGGCGACCGCGACGACCGACTCGACCGGGAAGTCCGGGCCGACCAGCGCCCGCATCTCGTCGGGCGAGTCCGGCAGCAGGAGCGCGACCCGGTGCGACCACGACGTCGGCCAGATCGCGCTGACCGCCGCGACGGAGGGGTCCAGCTCGCGCACCAGCCGGTCCACCACCGGCTCACTGCCGGGATGGCTCAGCACGATGCCGTGCTCGGTCGAGGTCACCACGCACGGCGCGAAGTCCCAGGGGCCGCGCCAGGTGCGCCGGCCGAGCGCGTCGAGGGCGGTGTCGGACCGCAGGTACCAGGCGTCGCCGTGCCGGGCGAACAGGTAGCCCATGGCCCGGTCGGTCGGCGTGAGGTCGGCGCCGCGCAGGGCGTACCGCAGGTCGACGGCCGGGGCCCACAGCTCGTCGGCCGGCCCGGTGTTCGGCAGCTCGGTCAGATCGAGCGCGTCGTCGGCGTGCAGCCGGTAGCTCCACTCGTCGAACGGGACGCCGGCGAGGTTGGCGAACAGGCGGCGCTGCGCGGCCACGAACGCCTGGTCGGCCTTCGGGTCGAGGGTGGCGAGGAACGCCTGCTCGTCGCGGGACCGGACGGCCTGGGCGCGGTGGCGGAGCAGGTCGTCGACGGCGTCCGCGCGGCTCTCGTCACCGACGTGCGGGGCCGGGCTGACCGCGCCCATCGGCTGGCCGGGGCCGGCGGTCGCGGCGGGCGGCGGTGCGGTGTGGGGGAACGAGACGAGGGCCAGCCCGCCCAGCACGGCCACGGCGACCGCCGCGCCGAGCCACGTCCGGATCCTCGCCCTGGGCTGCACAGGTTGCATGCTAAGGGCAGGTACGCCTCGGGGCCGGCGCGAACGCGCCGGCCCCGAGGCTGGTGATCCTGATGGCCTCAGCCCGCGATGCGCCGGGCGCCGAGGTAGTCGCCGCCGGCACCGCTGGGTGCGGCGGCCGTCTTGACCGGCACGCCGGTCGTCGAGGCGTGCACCAGCTGGCCGTTGCCGATGTACATCGCGACGTGGTGGATGGAGCTCGCGCTGCTGCCGTAGAACAGCAGGTCACCCGGCTGCCACTGGCCGTAGGGCACGGACTTGCCGTAGCCGTACTGCGCCCGGCTGGAGTGCGGGAGGCTGACGCCGACCTGCTTGTAGGCCCACATCGTCAGGCCGGAGCAGTCGTAGCTGCTCGGGCCGGCGGCACCCCACACGTAGGGCTTGCCGCGCTGCGACATCGCCGCCGCCGCCGCCTGGCCAGCCACACCGGGACCGGCGAGGTAGACGCTGTTGTCCGTCTCGCCTTTCAGTGTCTGCTTGTCCTTGCCGGACAGCTCGTCGTACCTGGCCTGGAGCTTGTCGATCTGGCCGTCCAGGTCGGTCTTGGTCTTGGTGATCTGGTCGGTCAGCTGTTGCGCGGCGGCCTGGGCGTCCGTGGCGCGCTTCTGGGCGTCCTTCGCCTTCTTCTCGGCGGACTCCGCCTGGTTGGTCGCGGCACTGAGCTTGGAGAGCGCCTGCTCGTTGTCAGCCGCGAGGATCCCGAGCGCGGAGGCACGCTCCAGGAAGTCGTCGGCCGAGTCACCGGTGAGCAGCGCGGACAGCTTGTTGAACCGGGCGCCCTGGAAGGACGCGCTGGTCAGCTGGTCCACCTGGCCGCGGTAGGCCTCCTCGTCGGCAGCCGCCTGCGCCTTGGCGGCGTTGGCGGACTGGAGGTCGTTGTTGGCCGAGCTCAGGGCCGCGTTCTTCGCGTCGAGATCGGTCTTGGCCGCGAGCAGTTGCTCGTTGACGGACGAGACCTGCTGCGACAGCTGCTGGTACTGGGCCAGTGCCTCGGAAGCGGTGTCGGGGGGCGGGGGCTGCTGGTAAGCGAGGGGAACGGCGAGCGCCGGGCCCGGCACGGAGAACAGCACGGCCGCGGTAGCGGCCGAGATGCTCAATCCCGCACGGACTGCGCGCCTGGTTCTTTGCGACGCCACGTCGCGCGTGTCTCCCTTACATCCGAACCGCCGACCGGGGGGGTCGTTTTCGGACAAGGGGCCACCGCGAAAGCGACTGCCCATCGTCTGGCCCCACCCACCGTGGGGGAAATCCGGTCCGGCCATCGGGTGGCACCCGTGATCTTTCGCGGGCTTCACTCCATGACCGACTTCGGCGGCGATCTCGCGTAGGGCCCTCGGGGTGGACCACTGCCGGCCGCGAGATCTCGGACAGGTTACGAAACGTGAGACGATGCGTCTACCTGGGCCGCCCAAAAAAATGGTTTGAGAGCCGCAGAACACCGATGGAGCAGTCGTAACTCCGCCCTGTGATCACGACAACAGCACAGTTCACCGGGTTGTGGTAATTCGTTCACACCGTTCAGCGACATCTGTCGACCGCTTGGCGACGGCCGTGTTCAGTCGGGCGTGTCGGACAAATCGCCCTCAGGCCGAGCGGTTGGTCCGCTCCAGACGCAGCCTCGGCACTATCCCGGCCCGCCCGAGCGCATCGATCGCACGTTGCTCCAGCGCGTCGATCTCCACGTTCTCCGGCACGCCCAGCAGCACGCTGACCACACAGTCTTCGCAGGCCAGCCCGCGTACGACGCAGCTGTCGCAGTCGATGATCATTCCCGGCTCCTCGTCCCGTATCGGTCTCATACGACGCACGTTAGGGGTGACCACCGACAATTTCGGGCTTTGCGCAGGTCAGCGCTGTTCGTCGAACGCTCGGCGCCGTCCACCGCGCCCATCCGGATCGGAGTGAACCGCGCGGGCCGCACCTCCGTATGACCACAGGCGTTCGTACGCGGTGAGTGACGTTGCTCACTTGTCCGCCGGGGGAGTTCTCGCGGGGACCTAGCTCCTGCCCAGCCTGGCCAGTAAGACGGCGGACGGCACCGGATGCGCACCCCTGCGGCGGACCGAGTCGGCCACCGCGCGGTCGGACGTCACCACGACCACCGGGCGGCCCTCCGGCTCGGCCGTGACGAGCGCACGGATCACGTCGTCCGCCAGCACGCCCGGGTCGCTGAACAGGACGCGCACGCCCCGCGGCGCGGTGGTAGGCACGGCGACCACCCCGGCGCCGTCGAACACCAGCGTCACCTCGGCGGACGTGCGGGCGGCCAGCGCGGCCAGCTGGCGGATCAGGCGTTCGCGCTGCTCCGACAGCGACAGCTCGGGGTAGCCGGTCTTCGTGACGTTGTAGCCGTCGACCACGACGTGCACGGTCGGCAGGGTCAGCAGCCGTTCGAGCGCCGCCGGGTCCTCCACGCGGGTGACCGCGCCGTGGGCCTCGGTCGCACCGCGGACCAGGTCGGCCGGGCGCGGGCCGCTGCCGCCCAGTGCCAGCTCGCGGCGCAGGCCAGTCACCGCGCCGTCCAGGGTGTCCACCAGGAGCGCCAGGCGGACCTCGTCGGCCTGGCGGGCCTCCCGGGCGGACTGGCGGGCGATCTCGGCGTCCGCCTCGGCGCGTTCGGCTCTCGTGCGCTCGGCCTCCGCGCGGTCCCGCTCGCGGTCCCGCTGCTCGGTCAGGGCCTTGAGCTGGGCCGCCGTCTCGGCCCGGATGCGCTCGATCGTGACGCTCGCGTTCTCCGCCTCGTCCTTCGCGGCCCGCACGCGCACACCCTGCTCACGCAGCCGTTTGCGCAGGCGCTCCAGCTCGGCCTCGCCCTCGGCACGGGCCCGGTCCACCGCGCCCTGGACGTCGTCCAGCTCGGCACGGACCTTGGCAAGCTCGTTCTCCGCCTTCTCCGCGCGGGTGACGGCCGCGTCCCGCTGGGCCCGCAGGCTGGCGTCGGACGCGCGGCGCGAGACCAGCTCGACGTAGTGCGGTGCGGTGTCCTCGCCCAGCAGCACCGCCGCGGCGGCCACCGCGGCCGCGTCGTCACCGGACAGGTCCAGGACCGCGGGCCGGTGCTCACGGCACCACTCGACGACCGCGGTGCGGAAGGCGACCGAGTCACGCAGGCTCGCGATGATCGCGCCGGCGCCCAACCGCGCGCGCTTGGCCGGGGTGAACCGGGCGACCGCGCGCAGCTGCTGGGGCACGTCGACCTTGGGCAGCGCGCCGAGAGCCTCCGCACCCACCTCCGCGATGCGGGTGCGGACGGCGTCGGGCAGCGCGGTCCAGTCGACTGTGGACTCGCCCTCCGGGGCGTCCACGGGGTCGACCGGTTCAACCGGCTCGATCGACGGCACCATTTCTTAAGGGTAGTCGTCACGTGGGACCTGCACTGACCCGGATTTGCGTGTCCGCTCGTACACCGAGCGAAACAAGCCGGACCAGCGTGAGCCGCCGATACAGGCCGTGAACCGCCGAGCGCAGGCGAGGCAATCCAACCCGTGAGCGGCCGCCGGCGTCTGGACTGACGAGCACGAAGACGCGGCGAGGAACGAGCCCGGCGTCTTCGCGCGCAGGAGGGAAGACGCCGGATACAGGCCGCGAACCGCCGAGCGCAGGCGAGCCAATCCAGCACCGTGAGCGGCCGCCGGCGTCTGGACTGACGAGCACGAAGGTTCCTGCGCGAGGAACGAGCCCAGGAACCTTCGCGCGCAGGAGGGAAGACGCCGGGAACAGGCCGCGAACCGCCGAGCGGAGCGAGGCAATCCAGAACTGTCGGTGCTGGCCGTTAGCTTCCCGGCCATGACGAATTCGGCGCAGCTCGCCTTCGACGAGTTGGGCACTCCGTTGCGTGCCACCACCTTCGTCGTGTTCGATCTCGAGACCACCGGGGTCAGCGATGAGGACACCATCACCGAGTTCGGGGCCGTGAAGGTTCGCGGCGGCCAGGTGCTCGGGGAGTTCGCGACGCTCGTCGACCCGGGCCGCGGCATCCCGCCGGAGGTGGTCGCCCTGACCGGGATCACCGACGCGATGGTCTACGCGGCGCCGCGGCTGGACTCGGTGCTGCCCGCGTTCATGGAGTTCATCGGCGGTGCCGTGCTGGTGGCGCACAACGCCGGGTTCGACGTCAACTTCATCCGCAAGGCGTGCGAGCGGCACGGCTACCGGTGGCCCAAGCCGGCCGTCGTCTGCACGGTCCAGCTCGCCAGGCGCGTGCTGACCCGCGAGGAGGCCCCGAGCTGCCGGCTGTCCGCGCTGGCGCAGCTCCTCGGGGCGTCGACCACCCCCAACCACCGGGCGCTCGCCGACGCCCGCGCGACCGTGGACGTCTTCCACTCGCTGTTGGAGCGGGTCGGCTCGATCGGCGTGCACACCCTCGAGGAGCTGCACGACTACATCCCGGACGTGACGCCGGAGCAGCGGCGCAAGCGGTCGATGGCCGCGCATCTGCCGTCCACCCCCGGGGTGTACCTGTTCCGCGGGCCGGGTGAGGAGGTGCTGTACGTCGGCACGGCGAGCGACCTGCGCCGACGGGTGCGGCAGTACTTCACGGCCAGCGAGACCCGCAGGCGGCTGCGGGAGATGGTGGCGCTCGCGGTGCGGGTCGACCACGTCGAATGCGCGCATGCCCTGGAGGCGCAGGTGCGGGAGCTGCGCCTGATCTCGGCGCACAAGCCCGCCTACAACCGGCGGTCGAAGAACCCGAAGCAGGCGTGGTGGCTGACGCTCACCGAGGAGCCGTTCCCCCGGCTGTCGCTGGTCCGCACGCCCCGGGACGGCGCGCTGGGGCCGTTCCGTTCGCGTGGCCTCGCCGAGGACGCGATGGTGGCGCTGCAGGACGCCACCGGCATCCGGCCGTGCACGGTGCGGATCCCGGCCCAGCGGGCGAACGGGCGGCCGTGCGCCCTGGCCGAGCTGCACCGGTGCGCGGCACCCTGTGCCGGGCGGCAGACGGTCGAGGAGTACTCGCCCGCGGTGTGGTCGTTCGCCGGGCTCGTGGCCGGCCGGGTGCTGGAGCCGCTGCACGTGCTGGAGCGGCGGCTGCACGAGCACTCGCGGGCCGAGCGCTTCGAGCAGGCCGGGTTGGACCGGGACCGGCTGACGGTGCTGGTGCGTGCCCTCGACCGGGGGCAGCGGCTGGCGGCGCTCGCGGCCGTGCCGGAGCTGATCGCGGCGCGTCCGGACGGCGACCACGGCTGGGAGTTCGCGGTGGTGCGGCACGGGCGGCTGGCGTCCGCCGGGGTCGCGCGGCGCGGGGTGCCGCCGATGCCGGTGGTGGACGCGCTGGCGGCGTCGGCGGAGACGGTGCTGCCCGGCGAGGGGCCGCTGCGGGGTGCACCGGCCGAAGAAGTGGCGCTGGTGCTGCGGTGGTTGGATCGGCCCGGCACGCGGATGGTTCGATGCTCGCAACCTTGGACCGAGCCGGCCCGCTCCGCGGCGAGCTGGCGCGGCTGGCTGACGAAGGCGGACGCGGCGAGGGAGGTGGCTATGAGCGGAGCGAGTCATGGACACGACGACCGGCGACCGCCTTCTCGCAGCCCGCGAGGACAGGGCGGGGCGCGGTCGTGAGCCAACCGTTCGACGTGGTCGCCATGGGCCGGTTGGGGGTGGACATCTACCCGCAGCAGGTGGGCGTGGGGCTGGCGGACGTCGAGACGTTCGCCAAGTACCTGGGTGGCACCGCAGCCAACGTCGCGGTGGCGGTCGCGCGGTTCGGGCACCGTGTGGCGCTGGTGAGCCGGACGGGTGCGGACCCGTTCGGCGAGTACCTGCACCGGGCGCTGCGGGACTTCGGCGTCGACGACCGGTACGTCACGAGCGTGCCGGACCTGCCGACGCCGGTCACGTTCTGCGAGATCTTCCCGCCCGACGACTTCCCGCTGTACTTC
>NZ_JBJMIE010000533.1:0-34797 GCF_045807065.1 Actinophytocola sp.
CACGATGGTCGGGCGGAGCGTGCGGCTGAGCCGGCGCAACGTCGACTCGATGCTCACGTCGCTGATGCTGCCCGTGATGCTCATGCTGCTGTTCGTCTACCTGTTCGGCGGCGCCATCCACACCGGCACGAAGTACGTGACCTACGTGGTGCCCGGCGTGATCATGCTGTGCGCGTCGTTCGGCGCCTCGCTCACGGCGGTGGCGGTCACGAACGACATGACCAACGGGATCATGGACCGCTTCCGGTCGCTGGACGTGCGGGGCACGGCGGTGCTGGGCGGGCACGTCGCCGCCAGCGCGGGGCGCAACCTGGTGTCCACCGCGCTGGTCCTCGCGGTGGCGTTCCTGATCGGGTTCCGGCCGTCGGCCTCGGTCGTGGACTGGCTGGCCGCCATCGGGGTGCTGCTGGTCGCGATCCTGGCGCTGTCGTGGGCATCCGCGGCGGTGGGCCTGCTGGCGAGGTCGCCGGAGGCGGCGGGCGGGTTCACCTTCTTCGTGATGTTCCTGCCCTACCCGAGCAGCGCGTTCGTGCCGGTCGAGACGATGCCGTCGTGGATCCACGGGTTCGCCGAGCACCAGCCGTTCACGCCGCTCATCGAGACGCTCCGCGGGTTCCTGCTCGGCACACCAGTGGGCGACAGCGCGTGGATCGCACTCGCGTGGTGCGGCGGGATCCTGGTGGCCGCCGTCGCGGCGACGGGTTACCTGTTCCGTCGCCGCACGGCATAGGAGGGAGAGGGGCGGACCAGGGGGCCGCCCCTCTCCCTTGTCACGCGGCCGGGTTGAAGGGGATGCCGGACGGCTTGGCCTTGGCGAGGTTGCCGGCGAAGGCGGAGTCCTTGATGGCCAGGCTCGCGCTGCCGAAGTCGGCGGCGACGAGCCTGTCGCGGATGCCGGGCGGGAAGTTGTCCCAGCTCACCAGGTCCGGGTACTGCCAGGTGCCGTAGTGGTTCTCGGGCGTCTCGGTCATGCCGGCGATGCGGAAGCAGTGCGTCGACAGGCCGTCCTTGTGGTAGATCACGTGCGCGTGGGTGCCGTCCCAGGCCAGCGACGAGCGCGGGTAGGTGTCGTAGTTCCCGTGCTTGGACACCGACACGTACTGCGCCACGTCGTTCTGCACCCACACCACGACGTGCTCGATGTCGTGGCGGTGGCCGCAGCAGTCCAGCCCCGGCACGGCCTGGTCCTTCTCGAAGTACAGGTCGTACAGGTAGGCGCACCAGCCGCTGTCGCACTTCGAACGGGAGTAGGAGTTCGTGTTGTCGAGGTCGGACTGGTCGTGGCAGTTCCCGTTCAGCGCGCCGGAGTTCTTGAGCCCCGGCGCGATCGTGCCGTCGGGGCCGATGGCCGGGGTCGGGTAGCAGCCGTCACCGTCGTAGTCGAAGGCGGGCTGCCACCTGCCGTCCGCGGCGGCGTAGCTCGCCGGCAACGCCCGCGGCGGATCCGCGAAGGCGACGCCGGGTATCAGAACGGTCAGCAGGGTGGTGGCCACGACCACGACCGCGGCTCGTTTTCCCACACGCATCTCGGGCCCTCTCCGTTGACTGCGTTGGTCTGTGCAGGGAACCAACGCAGTCAACGTAAGCGGGGCCGATCAGTGGCAGTCAACCGCCGATCGTCGGATCAGTGACCATCCGTTGACGTTCTGTCGAGGGTCACCACCAGGCTGCCGCCGCCCCCGACCGCGGCCCGGACCTCCGTGCCGCGGGCGGTCTGGACGACCTGGTACCTGACCTTCCTGCCGTTGTACGTGACCGTCGCCGGCCGTTCGCCCGCCGGCAGGACCGCGCCCACCGTCAGGTCCGCCCTGGTGTCGAGGCGGACCGCGGTCGTCAGGCGGTTGCCCGTCAGCGTGGCCGAGACGTCGACGGAACCACGGCCGACGCGGATGTTCCTGCCGGAGACCGACTTCTGGTTCGGCGGCAGCTGCGGCACCACCGACAGCGAGCCCGTGCCCAGCGCCGGCGCGACACCGAGCCACTGGTGCACGACCGGCCACAGCGTGCCGTACGTGCCCCACGCCTGCAGCGCCATCGAGCGGTCGTAGAACGGCCGGTCGATGTTCGCCACGAAGTCCGGGGACGGGGCCACCTCGGGCATGGCGCCCGGTGTCTCCCACACGGCCGGGTCGAGCTGGATCCGCGCGTTGCCCGTGGTGTAGACCGACTGCGGGCCGAGGCGGCCGAAGTTGCCCTCCGCCACCGCCATCACAGCGGTGTTGAGCGAGTACGTCGACCGCTCGCTCGGCACCGTCGACACCACGCCGTCACACGACGGGCCCGGGTTGCCCGCCGGCGCGGAGGTCGGGCCGGAACCCGTGTGGTACAGGCCGAACTCGCCCGTGTAGCAGTTCCGCTCCCGCTGCGCCAACGCGACCGTGCCGTGTGCGGACGACGCCAGCGGACCGGAGGGCAGCTCGATCTCCATCGGCGTCACGCCCGTCCAGTGCCGCTGGAACACCTGGCGGTTGTCGTTCGCCGGGTCGGTCGGGTCGTCGATCGACTCGGCGTACCCCTTCGCGTCGTCGCCGGCCCACCACGTCGCCTCGAACCGCGCCTGGAGGTCGGCCGCACGCGCCGAGGCCCAGGACGCCGTCGCGGTGTCGCCCTTCGACGTGGCCATGTCCGCGAGGTCCAGCAGGCCGCGGATGTGGTACGCCGTGCTGTCCAGCTTCTCCACGCCCATGCCGGCGCGCTCGACGTTGCCGAGGCCCTCGAGCCAGCCGTCGCCGTCGGCGTCCAGTGTGGACTCGGCGTACCGCAGGTTGCGGACCGCGAAGTCGTACATCTCGTCGCGGAACGCGTTGTCGCCCGTCCAGCGCCACACCAGCGCGACCGCGCTCGGGAACTTCACGGTCTCGTCGGTGTTGCCCGCGTCGGCGTTGACACCGAAGTACACGTCCCCCGTGGACACGACCTCGTGCACGACCTTGCCGCTGTGGGCGTTCACTGTCTCGCTGACGTCCCGGAGCGCCCGGAGGTGCGCCTCGACCGTGTCGAACTGCCCGGCAGCCACCGCCGCGAACGCCGTGTACTCGCCGTCCGTGCCGAAGAGCCAGGGGTAGTCGGGGAAACCCGCGCCGAACCACCGGGCCTGGGAGACAGTCCCGACCGGATCAGGGTAAGCGCGGCCCTCATCAACATCACGCAGTTGGAGATCATGTGCCTCCTGTACGGAGTCCGCGAGATTCTGCTTGCTCCAGTCGACGCTCCGCTGCAGCAGCCGGTCGCCAGGAAGGTCGACGACCGTGTTGCGTGCCACCGAGAGCCGGCTGTCCACCTTGGACCGGAGGGCACGCACCGGGTTGGCGGCCGCCCTCCGGTACTCGGCACGTGCCGCGCCGAGGCCCTGGTCCGAACCGGCCACCGTGAACCAGACCGTGGTCGCGCGGCCCGGTCGCAGGGAGACCGAGTAGTCGAGCCGCCCGCCCGTGCCCTTGCCGAACGCCGAGTCGTCGCAGCGCGGCGGCGCGGTGCCGTCGGCCGGGCACACCACCGCGGGGTCCTGGGGACCGCGGTGGTCCGGGCCGAGCGTGTGCCCAACCGGCCGGGCCGAGGAGCCGACGACCGCCGCGAAGTCGTCGTCCCGGAACGTCAGTCGCCCATCGGCATACGCACCCGTGTCCTGCCCGTTCGCCTGACCGGCGTTGGGTGTCGTGCCGCCCCACGGATAGGCGGCCATCAGCTCGGAGTGCGCGTCCATCGCCAGCGAGACCGTGCGGGCCGACGAACTGCGCAACGTCAGGCCGATCACGGTCGCGCCGACGCCGTCGGGCGCGAAGTCGACCCGGTCGACGGACACCCCCGCCGGCTGGTACGCGAACCGCTGGTAGCCCCAGCCGGTCGTGTACCGCGCCGCCGGGGTGTCCGCCCCGAGCCAGGAACCGTCGACGGCGAACCAGATGCCGTCGAGCAGCTTGACGGGCGGCGTCCAGATGCCGCCCATCTCGCCGCGGATGTGCCAGCCGCTGGCGGGGTAGAGACCGTTCGCGTCGCCCATGGCGATCGTGCGGTCACCCGTGACCAGGGCGCGGCGGTCGGCCAGCCTCGTCGTCTCGGACAGTTCGGTCAGGTGGCGGCCCGCGAACGCGCCGCCGGCCAGGTCACCGTCCTGTCTGTGCTCCGCGCTGGCCGGGACCGCCAGCGCGGAAACGACGAGTGCCAACACGGAGCCGAGTAAGGCCGGCTTCTTCACTACTTCACACCTCCAGCGGTCAGCCCGGCGATGATGCGTCGTTGGAAGATCAGCACCACGACCACGAGTGGCACCGTGACGATCACGCCAGCGGCCATCTTCGTCCCGAACGGGCTGTCGAAGTTAGAGCTACCGGTGAACTGCGCGATAGTTACCGTCGCGACCTGGATCTCCTTCTCGTTCACCATGGTCAGCGCGATGATGAACTCGTTCCACGCCGCGATGAACGTGATGATCGCGGTGGTGAACATGCCCGGCGCGGCCAGCGGCAGGATCACCTTGCGGAACGCCTGCCCACGCGTCAGCCCGTCCACCATGGCCGCCTCCTCCAGCTCCTTCGGCATCTGCCGGAAGAACGTGGCGAGCGTCCACACCGCGAGCGGCAGCGCGAACGAGAGGTCCGGCAGGATCATCGACTGGTAGGTGTTGATCCACTCGATGTCGGTGAACAGCTTCAGCAGTGGCACGAGCAGCGCCACCCCGGGGAACATCGACGTCGCGATGATCACCCCGGCGACGATGTTCTTGAACCGGAAGTCCAGCCGCGCGATGGTGTAGGCCGCGAAGGTGCCGACGATCAGCGTCAGCAACGTGGTGGAGGCGGCGACGACCACGCTGTTGAGCAGCGCGCGCCAGAAGCCGACGCTCGGGCCGAACACCGCCTCGAAGTTCCCCAGCGAGAACGGGCTGGGGAACGGTGAGTTGTCACCGACGTCGTTCGGCCGGCGGAACGCGGAGACGATCATCCAGTAGAACGGCACCAGGCAGTAGATGACGATGATCGCGATGCCGATGTTCAGCAACCACCTGCGGCCACCGGGCGCCTTCGTCTGCATAGTGGTCATGCCGTCGCCATCCTCGCCTTGCGCTCCTTGTTCTCCTTTGCCCGCGCGCGTGCATCGCCGAGGATGTCCGCGCCGAGCAGCTTCACGAACGCGTAGGCGACCACCGCCACGTAGATGAACAGGACGAGCGCGTACGCCGCGGCCGGTCCGATGTTCAGGTTCGACGCCTGGTCCTGGGCGAGCATCGAGAGCGTCTCGACCGACTCCTTGCGGCGACCGATCATCACGTACGGCAGGTCGAACATGCGCAACGCGTCGAGGCCGCGGAACAGGATCGCCACCAGCAGCGCGGGTTTGACGAGCGGCAGCGTGATCCGCCAGAACTGCTTCCACCCGGACGCGCCGTCCACCCTGGCCGCCTCGTAGACGTCGTTCGGGATGATCTGCAGCCCGGCCAGCACGAGCAGCCCGACGAACGGCGCGGTCTTCCACACGTCCGCGATGATGACCGCGAGCTTCGCCTGGAAACCCTCCGTGGTCCACAGGATCTGCGAGTGCAGGATCTCGTTGGCGACACCGTCGGCCCGGAAGATGAACTGCCACATGATCGCCGACACCGCGGTCGGGATGGCCCACGGCACGAGGATGCTGGCGCGGACCAGGCCCTTGCCGCGCAGCGCGTGGTGCATCACCATCGCCATCGAGACACCGATGAGGATCTCGAGGACGAGACTGGTGACGGTGAAGAAGGTGGTGTTCCAGAACGCGTTCCAGAACCTGTCCCCGGTCTCGCCGGAGAACATGTCGGCGTAGTTCTGGATGCCGACGAACTTGTCGCCCTTCACGACGAAGCCGTTGGCGTCGAGCCCATCCTGCTTCTTGTACAGCGACTCGCGGATCGCCGAGATCAGCGGGTAGGCGATCACGAGTGCCAGCACGACGAAGGTGGGGGCGAGCAGCAGCGCGGCGAGGCGGCCGTGACGCTGCGGGTCGGACTTCGCGGCGGGGGGCTTGGGGGCGCCGGCCGTGGTCACCGGCGGCGCGGTAGTCGCTGTCACGACAGAACTCCAAGGTACGAAGAGCCGGAAGCCGGCCGGGCGGTCACTCATCGGACCGCCCGGCCGGCTGGACGGAGCTACTGCGCGGTCAGGTCCTCCAGCTTGGACTGCAGGTCCTTCAGCGCGTCGTCGACACTGCTCTTGCCGTTCATCGCGCTGTACGCGGCCTCCTGGATGGCCGCCGTCACCTCGTTGTACTTGACGGCCTGCGGCCGCGGCACCGCGTTGAGGATCGACTCCTTCAGCGTGGCCAGGTACGGGAACTGCTTCACCAGGGCGGGGTCGTCGTACAGGTTGGCCCGCGTCGGCGCCTGCGAGGTGGCCAGCAGGTTGGACTTCTCGGACTCCTGGCTGGTGAAGAACTTGATGAAGTCCAGCGCGGTGGCCTTGTTCTCGGCGAACGCGGAGATCGCGAAGTTGTGGCCACCCAGGGTGGACACGCCGGGGCCGGACTTGCCCGGCAGCGGCGAGATGTCGAACTTGCCGTTCACCTTGGACGAACCGTCGGTCGCGCTGGCCTTCGCGTACACGTACGGCCAGTTGCGGTGGAAGATCAGCTGGCCGTCCTGGAACGCGCGGCGGCCGTCCTCCTCCTCGTAGGTCACCGCGGCCTGCGGGATCTCACCGCTCTTGAGACCGTCCGCCAGGAAGGACAGGCCGTCCTTGGCCTCCTGCGTGTTCACGGTCGGCTTGCCCGAGTCGTCGAGCACGGAGCCACCCGCGGACTGGACCGCCTCGGAGAAGTTGCACGTGAGGCCCTCGTACTTGTCGAACTGGCCCGCGTAGCAGCCGAGACCCGCGTTGCCGGGCAGCGCCTTGACCTTGGCGCAGTCCTGCTGCATCTCGTCCCAGGTCTTCGGCGCCGCGGTGATGCCGGCCGCCGTGAGGAGGTCCTTGCGGTAGTACAGCAGGCCACCGTCGGAGTACACCGGCACCGCGTAGAGCTTGTCGCGGTACTTCGCGGTGTTCACGGCCGGCTCGAGGAAGTTGTCGAGGTCGAACTGGTCCTGCGGCAGCTGGACGACCCACTGGTTGGCCGCGAACTCCGCGGTCCAGACGACGTCCAGGTTCAGGATCGTGAACTCCTTGGACTTGGCCTGCGCGTTGCGGACCATGGCGTCGCGCTGGTCGTCGGCCGACTCCGGGAGCTCGGTGATGGTCACCTTCTGGTCGGCATGCTTGGTGTTCCACTCGTCGACGAGCTTCTGCATGTTGCCGGAGGTGTCCTTGCCGGTGGCGAACTTGATCGGGCCGCGGCCCTCGAGCGCCCCGGACTGCCCGCCCGAACTGTTGTCGGACCCACTATCGCCGCAGCCAGCCAGTACGACCGCCGCGACGGCAAGCAAAGCGGCACCGCGCACGCTTGCTTTACCAATCATCACGTTCACTCCTGTCGATCAGAATGGAACCCAACCCGCAGCCACTGGGCCGTGTGGAACAGAGCGGGTATACACCGGAGGTGGCGAGAAGAACACGCAGGGGAATCGGGGAGGCGTGGCAGCAGGGCACGCCGAGCTCGCGGTCGCGGCTCGTGTCCCGAGTCATCCTCGACTCCTCTTCACCGGTCCACTTCGGACCGGACCTTGCTGTGACCAGGCAGGTGCCGGACACAAATCTCGCCAGCTTGATCGGTTAACGGCGGCCAAGCGTGGCCCAGCGTCCGCGCGAGTGTCAACCCCGGAATTGTTATAGATGAAAAGGAAGTTTCGCGAGTCGGGAACACGCCAGGCTGGCGTCCGGATGCAGGAACCAACGCCGCCGAACGGCCTCATTGTTGCCGAATAGCAACCAAGCGGAACGGCGGTTGTCGTACTCACCGTGAGCCCCCTGCCACGCACCGCGATCCCGCGCCACACCTTCCACATCGGACGACGCGTGTCACGAGATGATCATGGCCGGTTCAGGTCAGCGCCGACGCACGTCGACCGCGTCGGCGGCCGCCCGCCGTGCGGCCGCCTCGATCGTCGGTCCAGTGATGGTGTATCGGCCTCGCCGGCCGCCACCTCGGTAGAGCCTCGGGCAGCGGCCTCGGTCAGGGCAAGGAGAAGTGCGCCACGGCCCGTTCCTCCAGGCTGCCGAGGTAGACCACCCCGTCGTCCTCGCGGACACCCGTCACGAGGTGGTAGTCCGGCCGCACACCGCGGAAGTCGTGGACCACCCGGCCGTCCGCGCCGTCGACCGCCCGGACCCACACGACCCGCTTGTCCTTCACCTGCAACGGCTCCGGCAGCGCCCACACCGCCTTGCGCACCACCCCCGGCAGCCGCAGCGCGAGGTCGAGCACCGGCAGCCGGGCCGAGGCGAGCGCGATCCAGACCAGCCCGTCCGACCCGGTGGCGATGTTGTCCGGTATGCCGGGCAGGTTGTCGGCCAGCACGACGTGCCTGCCGGACGGCAGCTCGACCTTGTCCAGCCGGTAGGAGCCGGTGCTCGCGACCACCACGTACGACTCGTCCGGCGCCAGCGCGACCCCGTTGGCGAAGAACAATCCGGACAGCAGCACGTCGACCGACCCGTCCGGCGAGCGCCGCAGCAGCCGCCCGGTGCCGCTGTGCTCGAGCAGGTCGGCCTTCCAGTGCTCCAGCTCGAACCGCGACGTCGAGTCCGTGAAGTACACGGTCCCGTCCTGCGCGACCGCCGCGTTGTTGCACACCCGCAGGTCCGGCCCGCGCGGCACCAGCACCTCGACGTCGCCGGTCTGCCGCGACAGCAGCAGCAGCCCGCGCTTGGCGTCGCACACCAGCAGCCGCCCGTCCGGGTACCACTCCAGGCCGAGCGGGCGTCCGCGGGTGTCGCCGATGAGGTCGAGCCGCCGGCCGTCGGGGGTGAGGCGCAGGACCCGGCCGTCGTCCACCCCGGTGAACACGTGGCCCTTGTCGACGAGCACGTCCTCCGGCCCGTGCCCGTTCACCGGCACGACGGTCAGCGGCGGCAGCGGGTCCGGTGACACCTTCGGCGCGGCGGGCGCGCGCCACACCTTCGGCTCGATGCTGGGTCGGGGCATGGCGTTCTCCTAGCGGTAGGTCAACAGGCCGCGGTGCGGGCCCTCGAAGTGGCCGTGCTCGCTGACCGACACCAGGCTCATCCCGGACCGGCCGCTGACCAGCTTGGTGATGCTCGCGTTGGGCATGGTGCGGTTGAGCGCCAGGAACCCGGCCGGCGGCGCGGACAGCAGCGCCGCGCAGATCGCGCTGATCACGCCGGCGCTCGTGAACACCAGTGCCGCCTTACCCCTGGGCAGCCCGGCGAGCACGTCCCGCAGCGCCGCGTCGACGCCGCCGGAGAACTCGAGCCACGTGCCGCTCGCACCGGCCGCGTGGCCGCCGGCGATCCACTCCTCGATGGCCGCGTCGAGCAGGCGCTGGAAGTTCCTGGACTCCTCCGGCGGCGGCTGGCCGGACGGCACCAGCCCGAGGTGGTCGTACTCGTTCCACCGCGCGTCCTCGGTGACGGGCAGGTCGATCCCCGCCTCGGCGAGGCAGTCCGTCGCGGTCGAGAGCTGGCGGCGCAGCGTGCCGCTGTACACGGCGTGCACGTCCACCTCCCGCCTGCGCAGCTCGGCCCCCAGCACCACGGCCTGCTGCTTGCCGACCGGCGACAGCACGTCGTAGTCGGCGCCGCCGAACGACGCCTGGCCGTGCCGGATCAGGTAGACCGCCGTCACAACGCGCTCAGCTTCTTCTCACAGCGGGCGAGCAGGTAGGTCAGAAACGTCTCCATGCCCGCGAAGGCCGGGTTGTGCGTCTGTCCTGTGTGGAACCGGAAGTAGATCTGCTGCATGATCACCGCGAGCCGGAACGCGCCGAACACGTCGTAGAACAGCCAGTTCTCGGCGGAGATGCCCATCCGGTCGCAGTAGTAGGCGACCAGCTCACGCCGTTTCGGCATGCCGGGCAGGTGCGAGGGCTGCCGGCGGGAGGAGAGCGCGACCTCGTCGTCGTCGGCCTGGATCCAGTAGGCGAGGCTGCCGGCGAGGTCCATCAGCGGGTCGCCGAGCGTGGCCATCTCCCAGTCCAGCACGCCGACCACGCGGAGGTCGTCGTCCAGGATCACGTTGTCGAACCGGAAGTCGTTGTGGATGACACACGTCCGCACGTCGCCCGGCTGGTTCTCGTGCAGCCAGGCCATGATCTTCTCACCGTCCGGCGAGTTCGGCGTCCTGGCCCTGCGGTAGCGGTCGGACCAGCCGCGGACCTGCCGTTCCACGTACCCGGCGCCCTTGCCGAGGTCGGAAAGCCCAGCCGCCTCCGGGTCGACCTCGTGCAGCTCGATGAGCCGGTCGAAGACGCGGTAGGCGAGTGAGGATGCCTCGTCGGGCGACAGCGTGATGTCCTCGGGCAGGTCGCCACGCAGGATGATGCCGTTGATCCGTTCCATCACGTAGAAGTCCGAGCCGATGACGTCCGGGTCGGTGCACAGCGCGAGCACGTTCGGGACGTACGGGTAGACCGGCTTGAGCTGCTTCTGCACGGTGTACTCGCGGCGCATGTCGTGTGCGGACGCGGCCTTGTGCCCGATGGGCGGGCGGCGCAGGATCAGCTCGCGGTCCGGGTAGGACAACAGGTACGTCAGGTTGGAGGCGCCGCCGGGGTACTGCTTCACCGTCGGCGTGCCGGCCAGCCCGTCCACCGTGGATGACAGCCACTCGTGCACGGCCCGCGTGTCGAACGCGTCCTCGTCCCGCAGCGCACCCGGTTGGTCCTTCACTTGTCCTCCACCGCCTTCCGCAACCGTGCCCAGTACTTGCGCACCTGACCGTCGGTGAGGCCGAACCGCTTGAGCAGCGCGGAACGGCGCCCGTCCTTGTGCGTGAGCACGAGGAACCTGTTGTGCGCCACGGCGTCCACCACCTGCTCGGCCACGTCCGCCGCGGTGACCTTCGAGGAGACCATGAGCCTGTGCATCAGCGTGGCGATCGCCGGGTCCGGGCTGCGCAG
Source organism: Actinophytocola sp. (assembly GCF_045807065.1). Taxonomy (GTDB): domain Bacteria; phylum Actinomycetota; class Actinomycetes; order Mycobacteriales; family Pseudonocardiaceae; genus Actinophytocola. The sequence continues at coordinate 10,976 of NZ_JBJMIE010000533.1, forward strand.
CCGTGTCTCCAGGTTCGTCCGCACGAACCCCGGGCACACGGCCGTGGTCCGTACGCCGTACGGCTCCAGCTCCAGCCGCAGCGTCTCCGACAGCGAGAGCACCGCGGCCTTGGTGACGTTGTAGGAGCTCATGGCCGGCAGGTTCATGATCGCGGCGAGCGAGGCGACGTTGACGAGGTGGCCGCTGCCACGTGCCTTGAAGTCCGGCGTGAAGGTCCGGCAGCCGCGCACGACGCCCTTGACGTTGATCTCCCAGATCCAGTCCCAGTCGGCCATGCCGATCTTCTCGAACCGGCCACCCGCGGCGACGCCCGCGTTGTTGACGAGCACGTCGAGGCCGCCCCATTCGCGCTCGCACCAGTCGCGTGCCGCGGCCCAGTCGTCGTCCGAGGTGACGTCGAGCTTCGTGGCCCGCGCGCCGATCTCCTCGGCGGCCGCCTCCGCCGCGTCTTCGTCGACATCGGACACGAGGACCCTGGCCCCCGCCCGGTGGAAGCGGGTCGCGATGGCCCGGCCGAGCCCGGACGCCGCCCCGGTGACGAGGACGCGGTCAGCCATGCCGTGCGCTCCGCCCTTTCCCGGACGGTCCCCGCTCCTCGGCTGGGCGGCGGCTCATTCGCCCCGCTCCCGGTAGGGCGCCAGCTCGTACCGCGCGACGAGGTTGAGGTGCACCTCGTCCGGCCCGTCGGCGAGCCGCAGCGAGCGGGCGCCGGAGTAGGCGGCGGCGAGTGGGAAGTCCTCGGACAGGCCGGCGGCCCCGTGCAGCTGGATGGCCATGTCGATCACGTCGAGCGCCATGCGCGGCACCGCGACCTTGATCTGCGACACCTCGCTGCGCGCGCCCGCGAGCCCCTTGGTGTCGAGCAGCCAGGCGGTGTGCAGGACGAGGAGGCGCGCCTGGTTGATGGCGATCCTGGCGTTCGCGATCCGCTCCCGGTTGCCGCCGAGGTCGGCGAGCGGCTTGCCGAACGCCTCGCGGCTCGTGGCGCGCTCGAGCGCCAGCTCCAGCGACCGCTCGGCGAGGCCGATGAGCCGCATGCAGTGGTGGATGCGGCCGGGTCCGAGCCGTCCCTGAGCGATTTCGAAGCCCCGTCCCGGCCCGGCGATCACGTTGGACAGCGGCACCCGAACGTCGGTGAAGCTCACCTCACCGTGGCCGTAGGGCTCGTCCCGGTGCCCGAAGACGGACAGCAACCGCTCGACCTTCACCCCTTCGGCGTCGATCGGCACGAGCACCATGGAGTGGCGGCGGTGACGGTCCGCTTCCGGGTCGGTGAGCCCCATGAAGATGACGAACCTGCAGTTCGGGTGCCCGACACCGGTGCTCCACCACTTGCGCCCGTTGAGGACGACCTCGTCCCCCTTGACGACCGCCGTGGCGGCCATGTTGGTGGCGTCCGAGGAGGCGACCCCGGGCTCGGTCATGCAGAACGCGGAGCGGATCTCGCCCCTGAGCAGGGGTTCGAGCCACTGCTCCTGCTGTTCCGGGCTGCCGTACTGGGCCAGGACCTCGGCGTTGCCGGTGTCGGGCGCGTTGCAGTTGAACACCTCGGGCGCGAGGAAGGAACGGCCCATCTGCTCGGCGAGCGGGGCGTACTCGGCGTTGGAGAGCCCGGCGCCCCGCTCGGGGTCGGGCAGGAAGAGGTTCCACAGTCCCTGCTCCCGCGCCCTGGCCTTGAGCTCCTCGACGACGGGGAGGACCGTCCAGGGGTTCTCGCTGGCATGCAGGGCGCGGTGGTACTCAGCCTCGACCGGCTCGATCTCGTTCCGCACGAACTCGGTAACCCGGCGCAGGTAGTCGGCCGCCGTGGCCGAATGCGAGAAGTCCACGAACAAGCACCCTACCTCCCGGTAACCCAAACGGGAGTTACCTCGATCACCCCAAGGCGCTCACGGTGCGCCCTCACCCCGGTTACAGCAGGCTGCGCCGGACAACGTCGGTCATCCGGCGCAGCCCGTCACTCCGGGCCACCATCGCTCAGCGGGAATGGTCCACCCTGGTTGTGGACAACCGAGCGAGCTGTGGATAACTCAGGAACCCGTGTAGAGCAGCTTGTTCGGCGTGCCCGAGCTGGCGTTGGTGATCTTGTCCGGGGTCGCGGCCGCAGTCAGGCCCGCCGCCACCTCCGCCGGCGACGCGTCCGGGTGGGCCGACAGGTACAGCGCCGCGGCGCCCGTCACGTGCGGGGTCGCCATCGACGTGCCGCTGATCGTGTTCGTGCCGCCGTCGTTCCAGGACGAGGTGATGTTCACGCCCGGCGCGTACAGGTCGACGCCCGCGCCGAAGTTCGAGAAGTAAGCCTGACCGTCCGCGTCGTCGGAGGCGGCGACCGTGATCGCCTCGGCGACCCTGGCCGGGGAGAAGCCCGCCGCGTCGGCCGAGGAGTTGCCCGCCGCGACCGCGAACGTCACGCCGGAGGAGATCGCGCCGCGCACGGCGTCGTCCAGCGCGTCGTCGATGCCGCCGCCCAGGCTCATGTTGGCCACCGACGGGCCGCTGTGGTTCTGCGCCACCCAGTCGATGCCCGCGACGACCTGGTCCGTCGTGCCGGAGCCCTGGTCGTCCAGCACCCGGACGGCCACGATGTGGACGCCCTTCGCCACGCCGTACTCGGCGCCGCCGATCGTGCCGGCGACGTGCGTGCCGTGGCCGTGCCCGTCGGACGCGTCGTTGTCGCCGTCGACCGCGTCGTAGCCGCTGGTCGCGCGGCCCTCGAACGTCGGGTGGTCGATCTTGACGCCGGTGTCGATCACGTACGCGGTGACGCCGTCACCCTTGGTGCTGTAGCTGTACGCGCTGTCCAGCGGCAGGTCGTGCTGGTCGATGCGGTCCAGACCCCACGAGGGCGGGTTGTCCTGCGTGTCGTCGATCGTGAACTTCTGGCTCTGCTCCACGTAGGCCACCGAGTCGTCGGCGGCCAGTTTCCTGGCTTCTGCCTCGGTCGCGTGCACCGAGAAGCCGTGCAGCGCGGTCGAGAAGGTGCGGCCGACGTCCGCGCCGTACTCGCCGGCCAGGCTGCTCGCCCGCGCGGCGACGGACGCCCGCGCCACGCTGTCCTTCAGCACCACGATGTAGCTGCCGGCCACCGAGTTCGCGGTGCCGGCCAACCGGATCTGCCCTTCCGCCGCCTGTGCGGGCATGGCCACGACCGCTGTGGCGATCACCATCGCACCCGCGAGCCCCGCGCCGGCGATGAGCCTGCCCCGACCCGTGAATTTCATCGTCGAACCCTTCCACTCCCCGACTGACATGCACGCCGCATATCACTCGTCAGTGTGATCACCCAGGAGTGGAAGGCACACCCGACTTTCGTCGGGAATGCGTTAACCTTTGTTAACTAGTTTGTCCTTGAGCAACTTGCCCGTGGCGTTGCGAGGCAGCTCATCGACGAACACGATCTCGCGGGGCGCCTTGAAACGCGCGAGGTTGCCCTTCACATAGGCCTTCAGCTCTTCACCGTCCACTGTGACACCCGGTCGAGTGACCACATAGGCCACCAGTCGCTGTCCGTATTCATCGTCCGGTACGCCGACCACGGCCGCCTCGACGACGCCGGGGTGCTCGACGAGCAGGTTCTCCACCTCGCCGGGGAACACGTTCTCCCCACCGGACACGATCATGTCGTCGTCGCGCCCGTCGATGAACAGCAGCCCGTCGTCATCGAAGTGCCCCAGGTCACCGCTGCACAGCAGCCCGTCGATGACCTCCTTGTGCCGCCCGTCGGTGTACCCCTCGAAGGAGAGCATGCTCCCGACGAACACGCGCCCGACGACGTGCGGTGCGGTGATCTTCCGCCCGTCCTCGTCGTACAGGGCGACGCGGCACCCCACGGGCGCGCGCCCCACGGTGCCCGGCGCGCGACGCCAGTCCTGCGGCGTGGCCACGGTCGCGACGGCCACCTCGGTGGAGCCGTAGAGGTTGTGCACGACGTCGCCGAAAGCCTCGGTGGCACGGTTCCCCAGCTCGGGCGGCAATGCGGAGCCCGCACAGAAAATGATCCGCAACGACGACGTGTCGTATTTGCCGAGTATTTCCGCGCCGAGATCGAGAATCCGTCGCAACATGGTCGGCACCAGAACAAGAGCGGTGGCGGCATTGTCCTGGACGGCCCCGAGGGTGGCCTCGGGATCGAACCGCCGCCGCAGCACGACGGTGGACCCGAGCGCGAAGGAGAGCAGGAACTGGGAGAGCCCGGTCCCGTGGAAGAGCGGCGCGGCCATGACGGTGCACTCCCCGGCGCGCAGGGGAATGCGGTCGAGGAACTGAGCGGCCGCCAGCGGTGACTTGACGGTCCGCGGCGCCCCTTTCGGTGTGCCGGTGGTGCCGCTGGTGAGCAGCACCAACCCGCCCGGCGACGGCGGATCCGGCAGAACCCGGTCATCGGTATGCGCGATCAGCTCGTCGAGCGTGGGCACCTGTCCGGCATCCCCGTCCACCCAGGCGAGGAATCGGGGCAGCTCGTCGTCCAGCGCCTCGATCAGCTCCGTGAACTCCTGGTCATAGACAACGGCGTCGATCTTCTCCCGCCGAGCGACGTCGACGAGCTGCCGCTTGGCGAACCCGGTGTTCATGAGCAGGATGCGCGCCCCGAGCTTCCCGGCGGCGACCATGGTGTCCACAGCCCCGCGATGATCCCGAGCGAGCAGCGCGATGACGGACCCGGCCCCGAGCCCGCTGGCACTGAAAGCCCTGGCCAGCGCGTTGGAGCGGGTGTCCAGCTCGTGGTAGGTGAGCGGCCCGACCTCGTCGACGAGCCCGACGGCCCGCGGGTTCCGCCTGGCCGCCACCCGCGCCGCACCGGCGATGGGCCCGAGCTTCCGCAACACGAGCAGGGAGCGAAGCGACTGGTCAGGGCGCGTGACCGGCGCGAGCCCGGCGCGCCTGAGCACATCAAGCCCACGAATAGCGGCGGGAAGCTGACCAAGCGCCCTCAACACGTCGCGACCTCCTCGTCACACCTCCCCCGAAGCTACTGGAGAGTTAACTACCGGTCCAGCACACCGCGACCCACCTCACCGACGCTCACCGTCGCCGCTCGTCCCTGATCTCCAGGGCGTCAACTCAGCCCCTCCTCCCCTGAGCTACCACCCCACCTTCACGCACCTCGCCCACCGTTCGTCCCAGATTTCCCAGCCCGCCGACTCGACTCCGCCTCGTCCCTTGAGCTACCACCCTCACGTTCACCCAACCTCCACCACCGTTCATCCCTTGTACCTCCCGCTTCGCCAACTCGCCCTTTCACAAGCGCCCTGTCCCTGCCCTGGTCCACCATCCACCTTTACCCAGCTTCGTCGCCATATCAAGTTTCGCTCACCCGTTCGAGTGAACCATCTTGTGCAACCCTCCACTCGCGCCCGAATGTCGGTACCCCGGCGCAGAATCAGGTCATGAGGTTCACGGTCGTGCCGGAAGCGGACGGAGCCGGGCGGGTGCTCGGTCCATCCGGCGTGCCCGAAACCGTGCCCGAACTGGCCGCCTGGATGGCCGGGCGGGACGCGCGGTGGGTGGTGCCCTCGGTCGAGACGCTCTACCCGGACCTCCTACGCGCCGGCGTGCGCCTCGACCGGTGCCATGACCTGGCGCTGACCGAGGCCATCCTGCTGGCGTTCGAGGAGCGGCCAGGCCGACCACGCAACCTGGCCGCGGCGTGGGCCCGCATGCACGACCTGCCCGAACCGGAGGACCCACGCCCAGTCACCAGGACCGAGCAACCGACGCTGTTCGAAGCCGAGCGGGAGCCGGCGCCCGCCGGCACGGACATGCTGTCGGCGGCGGCCGCGGTGTACGACGACCAGCAGCGGCGCATCGCGGCGACCGCCCAGCCGGACCGATTACGCCTGCTCGTGGCCGCCGAGTCCGCCGGTGCGCTCGCGGCCGCGGAGATGACGCACCACGGGCTTCCATGGCGGGCGGATGTGCACACCGCCCTGCTCACGGAGCTGCTCGGGCAGAGGCCGTCCGCCGGCGTGCGGCCGAAGGTGCTCGCCGAACTGGCCGAGGAGATCACCGCGGCGTTCGGGCTGGTCGGCGCGCCCGAGTCGCGGCAGGTCAACCCGGACAACCCGACGAGTGTCGTGCGGGCGTTCGCGCGGGCGGGCATCGAGGTGCCGTCCAGTCGGGCACACGTGCTGAAGGAGGTCGACCACCCCGCCGTGGCGCCCCTCCTCCGGTACAAGGAGCTGGCCCGGCTGTGGGTGGCGCACGGCTGGTCCTGGCTGGACACGTGGGTGTCCGGTGGCCGGTTCCGGCCCGAGTACGTGGTGGGCGGCGTGGTGTCCGGCCGCTGGGCGACGCGTGGCGGCGCGGCGCTCCAGCTGCCGAAACAGCTGCGGACGGCCGTGCGCGCGGACGAGGGCTGGTCGCTCGTGGTGGCGGACGCCGCCCAGCTCGAGCCGCGCGTGCTGGCCGCGCTGGCGGGCGACCGCATGCTGGCCGACGTGTCCAGGGGCGTCGACCTGTACGCGGGCCTCGCGGCGGAGGCCTTCGACGGCGACCGGAAGCACGCGAAGATCGCGATGCTCTCGGCCATGTACGGCGGCACCAGCGGCGGCGCCGGCCCGCTGCTGGCCAAGCTGCGCAAACGGTTCCCGCAGGCCGTGGAGTACGTGGAGACGGCGGCCCGAGCGGGCGAGGAGGGGCAGGTGGTCCGCTCCCGCCTGGGCCGCACCTCGCCACCACCGTCGGAGAAGTGGCGCGCCCTGGTGGGCAGCCCGGACGCCGACGAACGCCGGTCCCGCCAGGCCGCGCGCGACTGGGGCCGCTTCACCCGGAACTTCGTGGTGCAGGCGAGCGCCGCCGACTGGGCACTGACGCTGCTGGCCACCCTGCGCCAGCGCCTGGCCGGCACAGAAGCACAACTGGTCTTCTTCCAACATGACGAGGTGATGGTCCATTGCCCAACCGACATAACTGAATACACAGCGGACGCGATGCGCACCGCGGCGGCCGAGGCATCCCGCCTGGTCTTCGGCGACACCCCGGTCCACTTCCCATTGGAAGCAGCAACAGTGAACTGCTACGCCGACGCGAAGTGACCCATCGTTGACACGGACACCTCCTGCTCACCCGGTCAGGCGCGACAGCCCTACACGCGAGCGCGCCTTCCTCGACACGGCTGGGAGATCGCCGCGCGGGTGGCGAATCCACCAGCACGGAGATCGGGGACAACGGTGGGTTCTGGGATCAGCGGGTCATGAGGCGCTGACGAGGCCCGGGCCGTCCGCGCGGCGCGGCCAGGCGCTGGCCGAGTGGGCTGCCAGGTCGGTCACCTTCACGCTGTGACCCGGCGGAGGGTGTTCGGCGAGAGGTCGGCCGGGGTGCGATGGCCCGACAGGCCCAGCGTGAGGTCGAGGTCGGCGAGCAGGCTGCGCACGACGTGGCGGATGCCCTCCTCGCCGGCGAGGCCTAGGCCGTACACGTAGGGGCGGCCCAGCAGCACGGCCTTGGCTCCGAGGGCGAGCGCCTTGAGGACGTCGGCGCCGGTGCGGACGCCGGAGTCGAACAGCACGTCCAGCCGGTCGCCGACCGCGGCGGCGATCTCCGGGAGCATGTCGAGCGCGGCGACCGCGCCGTCGACCTGTCGGCCGCCGTGGTTGGAGACGATGATGCCGTCCATGCCGGCGTCACCGGCGCGGCGGGCGTCGCCGACGTGCTGGATGCCCTTCAGGACGATGGGGCCGTCCCAGTGCTCGCGCAGGAACGGGAGCTGGTCCCAGCGCCGGTCGGTACCCGTGAACATCGGGATCCACCGCAGGATGGCCGCGGTCGGGTCCTCCTCCGGCGACTTCGTCAGCAGGGCACGGAAGGCCGGGTCGGAGAACGGGATGGCGTTGCCGACGCCGCGGATGAACGGCAGGTACGCCTGGTCGAGGTCGTTCGGCCGCCAGGCGAGCGTCCACGTGTCGAGCGTGACGACCAGCGCCGAGAAACCCGCCGCCCGCGCGCGCTGGAGGATGCTGATCGTGACGTCGTTGTCGTTGGGCCAGTAGAGCTGGTACCAGCGCGGACCGCCCGCGCTGGCCTCGGCGACCTCCTCGATGGTGTGCGAGGACGCCGTGGAGAGCACCATGGTCAGCCCGAGCGCGGCGGCGGCACGCGCGGTCGCCAGCTCACCGTCCGGGTGCACGATCGACTGCACGCCGACGGGCGCCAGCAACACGGGCGCGGGCATCTCCTGCCCAAGCACGGTGACCCCGAGGTCCCGACTGGTGGCATCCGTGAGCATCCGCGGCACGACCCGCCACCGCCCGAACGCCTCCCGGTTCGCCACCATCGTCTGCCCGGCCCCGGCACCCCCGGCCACATACCCGAACGGCCCCGACTCGAACTTCTCCCGCGCAAGCCCCTCCAGCCGAGTCCCATCGGTGGTGAACGGCGGCAACTGGTCGCCGAGCCCCTGGAGGTAGATCTCGTTCTGGTAGCCGCCGAACTGGACCGCCACGCCGCCGCTCCTAGGTCAGTGATCGCAAGCCTGACCCATTCAACAGCACTGACGCCCGCTGGCTACCGCCCCTGGGGCCCGAAGGACTGACCACCCTGCGGCCCGAACTCAGGCGGCCCCTGCGGGTCGCGCGGAGCCGGCGGCCCGAGCGGCGGCCGCGGCCCGAACTGAGGCCCCTGCTCCGGCACGGCGCCCTGTGGCGCGAACCCACCACCCGGCGGTGCGGCAAACCCACCGGGCGGACTCGGCGGCGGGGCCGCAAAGCCTCCAGACGATCCTGCGAAGCCTCCCGACGGACCCGCGGGCTGCCCATCAAACCCACCAGGCGAGCCAGGGAAACCCTGCGGCAGGCCTGCCGGCCGCTGCCCATCGAAGCCGGTCGCTGGACGGGCGAAGCCACCGGGTGGACTGGCGGGCGCACCAGGGCTGCCGGGCAATCCGCCAGTCGGGTGTGTCGGTCGGTCGCCGAACCGGCCGGCGTCGGCCGGGGGCCTGCCGAGAACGCCCTGGGGGTCGTCGGGCGAGGGCGAGCCGAGTCCGGTGGGCACGGGTCGGCCGAGTCCGCTCGGCGGAGGTGAGCCGAGTCCGGCGGGCGCGGGTGGCGGGAAGCCGCCAGATGGGCTGGCTGGTGGAGCGGCAGGTCCGCCGGCCAGTGGTGACGCGAAACCGCTCGGCGGGCTCATGGGCGTGGCGCCGACCGGGTGACCGGCGGGTGCGCTGTGGGGAGCCAGCGGAGTGAACCCGCCGGTCGGGGCTGGGAAACCCGGAGGTGGGCTTGCCGGCGCAGCACCTGCGGGGTGCGGCGGTCCGCCGCCGAAACCACCGGCCTGCGGCCGGCCGAGGCCGCCCGGGACGTCGACGCCCGGAGCGAACCCGGGTGCGGAACCGCCGCTCCACGGACCCGCACCGGTCGGAGTCGAGCCGGCGGGCGCGCCGTAGCCCGCAGCGGGCGAGCCGTAGCCGTCAGCGGGCGAGCCGACGAAACCGCCGGGGCCGTTGTCCGGTTGTGCGTCCGCGCCCTTGTCCTTGTTGACCACCGTGTGGATCAGGAGTACCAGGATGCCAACGCCGCCGAGCCCAAGGCCCAACGAGGGCTGCATCGGCTCCGACCACATCAGTAGTCGGAACTGGAAGTCGGTGAAGTGCAGTAATGCGGAGCCGAAGCCGAACAGACACAGAAGGGCACCCAGACGAACCACGATCGTCCCCTCGTTGAGAAGCAGGCCTGTTCTCACCGACGCAGGGGGTGCCGCGGCGGTTCCCGGGAATCTACCGCTTCCACATCCGGCGTAGGCCGAGCCATGTGACGACCAGGGCGACCAGGGCGCACGCGGCGGACACCGCCAGCAAGGACGGCATGGCCGTGGCCAGGGCCAGGGTGGCCGTCCACGCCAGGAACGCCACCAGTGACACGCCCAGCACGGCGCCGCCCACCACCGCCAGTGGGACCTTCTCATAAAGGACCGTCAACGGCGCTCGGCCGCCCTCCGGCAGGCGCATCCAGCCGCGCCATGCCAGGAACACCACGAACAGCAGGATGCCCATCCCCAGCCAGGCCAGCCTCGGCGGTGGGGACGTCGCCAGCAGCAGCAACGTCGCGATCGTCTGCCACAGGGACGCCCGCCGAACGGCCACGTACCAGGCCATGCGGTGTGCTCGCTCGAACCGGGGCGGCACGCCGCGAGTACGGATGGGGTGCCGGCGGCGGCGTGGGTCGTCGCCGGGGCGGTGGCGGACGCGGTCGAGTTTCGCGGCCACGGCCTCGTTGTCCGGCTCCAGGTGGACGGCGTCCCGGTAGGCGTGTTCGGCCAGCATCCAGTCGTGGGCCAGCATGGCGGCGTCGCCGAGGACCTCGTGGGTGCGTGGTTCCGACGGGGCCTTCTCGACGGCCGCGCGGGCGGCTCGCACGGCCTGTTCGGGCTGTTCGTGGGCCAGGGCCTCCGACAGCGCGACCAGGCCGCGCCAGTCGTCCGGGGCGCGGCGCACCGCCTCGCCGGCCGAGATCACCGCCTCGTCGTAGCGGCCCAGCTCGACCAGCGCGAGGCTCGCGAGGCGGTGCGCCCAGGCCGGCTCGCCCAGCGCCATGGCCCGTTTGGCGGCGTCCAGTGCCTCGCGGGCCTCGCCGATGTCCAGGTACGCCGCCGACATCCGGCACCACGCCACCGGGTTGTCCGGGTCGACCGACAGCACCGACTCGAGCATGGCGATCGCGGCGCGCGGCCTGCCCTCATGGGACAGCCGTGCCGCCTTCACCAGCTCGGAGTCTGTTGAACCGTCAGTTGCCTCGGTCATCCGGCGTTTGCCTCCGAGACCTACCCCATCAGGCTGGCCAGATCCGCGTCAACCAGCTTCGCCGGCTCGACCCGCGCGCGCTTGTCCACAAGGGCCTGCAGGGTGTCACCGTCATCCCACATGTTGACGTTCATCGCGGCCTGCAGGGCGCCGTCGCGCACCCAGAACGCGATGAACTCGCGCGCGGACAGGTCGCCGCGGACGACCAGGTCGTCGTGGAACGGGTCGGTCAGGCCGCGGAACTCCATGCCCAGGTCGTACTGGTCGGAGAAGAAGTACGGGCTCGCCGCGAACGGCTCGGTCCCGCCCAGCAGGTTCTGCGCCACGTGCGCGCCCTGGTCCTTCGCGTTGGCCCAGTGCTCGACGCGGATCCGCCTGCCGTAGCGCGGGTGGACGTGCGCGGCGATGTCACCGACGGCGAACACGTCCGGCGCGGACGTGCGCAACGTCTCGTCGACCTGCACGCCGCCGTCGTCGGACAGCGCCAGCCCGGCCTCCTGCGCCAGCTCGGTGCGCGGGTAGGCGCCGACCGCCACCAGCACCAGGTCGGCCGGCAGCACGGTGCCGTCCTCCAGCCGCACGCCGGTGGCCCGGCCGTTCTCGGCGACGAACTCCTCGACGCCCGAGTCCATGCGGAACGTGACCCCGTTGGCCTCGTGCAGGCCGCGGAACACCCCGGCGATCGTGTCGCCGACCACGCGGTGCAGCGGCTGGGAGACCACGTCGACCACGGTCACGTTCGCGCCGTGCTTGCGAGCGGCCGCCGCGACCTCGCAGCCGATCCAGCCGGCGCCGATGATCACGATCTCGCGGCCCTCGGTCAGCTCCTCGCGCAGCGTCCGCGCGTCGTCGAGCCGGCGCAGGCGGCGGACGTTGTCGAGGTCGTGGCCCGGCACCCGCAGGCGCCGCGGCGTCGACCCGGTCGCGAGCACGAGCCGGTCCCACGGCTCGGCCTTGCCGTCGATCTCGACCGAGCGCCCGGCGACGTCGATGCGCGTCACCCGGGTGCCGAGCCTCAGGTCGACGTTCTTCTCGGCGTAGAAGGACTCGTCGTGCACCCAGTCCGGTTCGTCGGTGTCGCCCAGCAGGATGCCCTTGGACAGCGCGGGCAGTTCGTACGGGCGGTGCCTCTGCTCGCCGACGAGCAGCAGTTCACCGTCGTAGCCCTGCTCGCGCAGCGCACCGGCGGCCGAGGCACCACCGAGTCCGGTGCCTACGATCACGATGCGGCGCGGATCAGCCATGGTGAGTCATGCCTTCCTTCCCAGCGGGTAAAACGCGTCACGACCCCGTCGTCGCGGCGTCTGACTCTTAGAACGACAATCACGCGTGGGCGGATCAACTGCCGGAGGATGAGCGATGTGACCAGTCACAGAGAATGGTCTGTTACGTGCCGTGACGTGGCGGGCCGCCGCCGCGACCTGACCGTCTTCGTGCGGCAGGGCCGGGTGGTGCTGGTCGCCCCGCCCGGTGAGACCGCCGTGCTCAACCCGCTCGACGTGGGTCGCCTCCGCGCCGTGCTCCGCGACGCCGTGGTGGACGCGTCGCAGGCCGAGGCACGGGAGAACTAGCAACTACACTCCAGGCCAGGTGTGCACGGGTTCGTTCGTGTGCATGTGGGAAGCGTAGCGGCGGGTCATCTCCCGCAGCGCCTGGTCCCTGGACACGGCGCGGGACTCCTCGAGCGAGCGGACCGCGTCCACCTGCCAGGTCGCCCCGTTCCGCCCGGAGATGCAGCGCTTCTCGATGATGCCCAGCAGCCGGTCACGCTGGTCCGCGTCGACACCCCAGGCATCAAGGCCCGTGTGCGCGAGCGGCAGCAACCGCCGCAGCACCAGCTCGGTGACCGGCACGTCACCGATGCCCGGCCAGTACACCCGCGCGCCGATGCCGCCCTTCGCCGCGTTGTGGAAGTTCTCCTCGGCGGCCGAGAAGCTCATCTGTGTCCACAGCGGACGCTCCTGGTCGGCGAGCGCGCGGACCAGTCCGAAGTAGAGCGCCGCGTTGGCCATCACGTCCACGCACGTCGGTCCCGCCGGCAGCACCCGGTTTTCCACCCGAAGGTGTGGCCTGCCGTCGACCACGTCGTAAATCGGCCGGTTCCACCGGTAAATGGTCCCGTTGTGTAACCGCAGCTCACTCAACTGAGGCGTACCGCCCGCCGCGAGTATGGCGGCCGGGTCCTCGTCGTCGCACACCGGCAGCAGCGCCGAGTAGTAGCGCACGTTCTCCTCGAACAGGTCGAAGATCGACGTGATCCACCGGTCGCCGAACCAGACCCGCGGCCGGACGCCCTGCGCCTTCAGCTCGTCCGGCCGGGTGTCGGTGGACTGCTCGAACAACGCGATGCGGCTCTCGGCCCACAGCTGCTTGCCGAACAGGTACGGCGAGTTGGCGCCCAGCGCGACCTGCACGCCCGCGACGACCTGGCTCGCGTTCCAGAAGTCGGCGAACCGCTCCGGCGCGACCTGCAGGTGGTACTGCACGCTCGTGCACGCCGACTCCGGCGCGATCGTGTCCGCCTGCGTGACCAGGCGCTCCTCGCCGGAGATGCTGATCTCCAGGTCCTCGCCGCGGGCCGCGAAGATCTGCTCGTTGAGCAGCTTGTAACGGTAGTTGGTCGACAGCGTCTCCACGTTCATGTGCTCGTGCCGCAGCGTCGGCAGGATGCCGATCATCACGATGTCCGTATCGACCGAGTTGGCCTTGGTCTCGGCCGCGTTCAAGGAGGCACGCAGGCTCTTCTCGAACAGGGCCAGCCCGTCCGGCCCCAGCTCACGGGGGGCCAGGTTGATCTCGATGTTGAACTGGCCCAGCTCGGTCTGGAAGTCGGGGTCCTCGATCGCGGCCAGCACGTCCTCGTTCTTCATCGCCGGGTCGCCCGCCGCGTCGACCAGGTTCAGCTCGACCTCGAGGCCCGACATGGGCCGCTCCGCGTCGAACGCCGACTGCTTGAGCATCTGCGCGAACACGTCCAGGTCCAGCCGGACCTTCTCGCGGAACCGCTGCCGGTCGGCGCGGGAGAACTCGGTCCGCTCGACATCCTTGCCCATCCGCATCGCCCCACTAGGTGAAAGCCGGTCCCGGGAAGCCTCGCGTCAAGCCTTTACCCCCGCTAGCAGCGAGATCAAACCAGCCTACCGGGCTAAGCTCCGTTGCGTGACGGACAGTTTGGTGTGGATCGACTGCGAGATGACCGGCCTCGACCTGGGCAAGGACGCGCTCGTCGAGATCGCGGTGCTGGTGACGGACTCAGAGCTCAACATCCTCGACGACGGCGTTGACATCGTGATTCACGCCGACGACGCGGTCCTCGACACCATGCCCGACATCGTCCGGGAGATGCATGCCAACTCGGGTCTGACCCCACTGGTCAGGGCGTCGACCGTCACCATGGCCGAGGCCGAGGAGCGGGTGCTCGAGTACGTGCGGTCCCACATACCGGACGCGCGGACCGCGCCCCTGTGCGGCAACTCCATCGCCACCGACCGGGGGTTCATCGCCCGCGACATGCCCGCACTGGACGCCCACCTGCACTACCGCATGATCGACGTGTCGTCCATCAAGGAGCTGTGCCGGCGCTGGTACCCGCGGATCTACTACGCGCAGCCGGACAAGGGGCTGACCCACCGCGCGCTCGCCGACATCAAGGAGTCCATCCGCGAGCTGCGGTACTACCGGGGCACCGCGTTCGTCCCCCAGCCCGGCCCGACCACCGACCAGGCGAAAGCCGTGGCAGAGGCCCTGATGAAGGCCGAGACCTAACCGTTTGCATCCGGGCCCGACGGGCACGTTACGATATGCCTCGCCTGCTCCTCGGAGCGGCGAATGGTGGGTGTAGCTCAGCTGGTAGAGCACCTGGTTGTGGTCCAGGATGTCGCGGGTTCAAGTCCCGTCACTCACCCTCGGTGAGCCCTGTTCGGTGCCCCTTGGGGGCACCTTCCCGGGGAGGGTTCGTCATGATTTTGGGGGGCCGAGCCCCCCATGCCCCCCACGGTGCGGTTTGTCACCTTGGTCAGCCCTGGCCCGTGGCCCCTTCGGGGCACCTTTCGGGGAGAGTTCGTTGTGATGTTGGGGGTCGAGTCCTCCATGCCCCCCACCGTGCGGTTTGTCACCTTAGTCAGCCCTCGTCCGTGCCCCCTTCGGGGCACCTTTTCGGGGAGAGTTCGTTGTGTTTGGTCTGGGTGCGCTCTGTTGATCTAGGGTTGGTGGGTGAATCCGCTGACCAGGTTGGCCCATGGGCTTGGGCGCTTTCCCTGGGTGATGAAGCTTGCGCCGGTCATTATTTGGGTGGATCGGGGGTTGCACGCGGTTAGTAAGGGGCGGGTCAGTCTGCTTCGGATTGCCGGGATGCCCTCGTTGCGGCTGGTTACCACCGGGCGCAAGACCGGGTTGACCCGTGTTCATGACCTGCTCTACACGCCCTACGGCGACGACTACGTGGTCATCGGGTCCGGGTGGGGGCGGCCGAAGCACCCTACGTGGACGCTCAACCTCACGGCCAACCCGGAGGCCACGGTCGTCGTGCGGGGGCGGGCGGTGCCGGTGGTGGCGCGGCGGGTCGACGAGGAGGCCGAGCGGGCCGAGATCTGGGAGCGTGCCGTGCGCGTCTGGCCGGGGTATGAGATGGAGAAGCGGATCGCCGGCGGGCGGGAGTTCCGGGTGTTCGTGCTCAGTGCACGCCGTTGACGGTGACGCGCAGGGTGTAGACCGAGGTCGAGGCCGTGATGAAGAGCTCGTTGCGGCGCGGGCCGCCGAAGGTGAGGTTCGAGCAGATCTCCGGGACGCGCAGCTTGCCGATCCTGGTGCCGTCGGGGGCGAAGCAGTGCAGGCCGTCGTGGGCGGCGGCCCACACCCGGCCGGCGGTGTCGACTCGCAGGCCGTCGAAGCCTCCGCTGTCGGAGGTGCCGAACACCTCGCCGCCGGTGAGGCCACCGTCGGAAGCCACGTCGAACACCCGGATGTGGCTGGGCGTCTGGCGGGTGTCCGCGATGTACAGGCGGCTCTCGTCCGGTGCGAAGGCCAGGCCGTTGGGGCGGTTGAAGTCGTCGGCGGCGATCTCCACCTCGCCGGTCGACGGGTCCACGCGGTAGACGTGGCAGGCGCCGATCTCGCTCTCGGCCCGGTAGCCCTCGTAGTCGCTGTCGATGCCGTAGGCCGGGTCCGTGAACCAGATCGAGCCGTCGGACCGCTCCACCACGTCGTTCGGGCTGTTCAGGCGCTTGCCGCGGTACCGGTCGGCCAGCACGGTCACGGTGCCGTCGTGCTCGGTGCGGGTGACGCGGCGGTTGCCGTGCTCGCAGCTGACCAGCCGGCCCGCCCGGTCCCTGGTGTGCCCGTTGGCGTAACCGGACGGCTGGCGGAACACGCCCACCCGGTCGGTGGTCTCGTCCCAGCGCAGCAGGCGGTCGTTCGGGATGTCGCTGAACACGAGGTAGCGGCCGGCCGGGAAGTAGACGGGCCCCTCGGTCCAGCGGCAGCCGGTGTGCAGGCGCCGCATCCACTGGTCACCGCCGCAGTCCGCGAACCGCTCGTCCAGCACCTCGAACTCGGTCCTGACCAGGTCCATGCCCCACCTCACGATCTTGCCGACGCGACCAGTAAACCACCGGCCGGAAGCCGCTAGGCTGCGCACGGCCGTCGACCACTGGAGGGTCAATGCGGACGTTCGTGGCCGTGCTGACGAGTGCGCTCCTGCTGACCGGGGCAGTGCCCGCGCCGGCGGAACCCGCGTGGTCGCCGGCACCGATCGCCTGGGGACCGTGCGCCGACTTCCCGGACGGCGAGTGCGGGACACTGCGGGTGCCGCTGGACTGGACCAAGCCGCACGGCACCTCGATCGACCTCGCGGTGGCGCGGCACAGGGCCACCGACCAGGCGCACCGGCTCGGCGTCCTGCTGGTGAACCCCGGCGGGCCCGGCACGTCCAACGCCGAGTTCGCGCTCACGCCGAACTACTTCAGCCCCGAGATCCGGGCCAGGTTCGACATCGTGGGGTTCGACGCGCGTGGGACGGGTGGCAGCGAGTTCATCCGCTGCGCCGACCCCACCGGGCCGCCACCCAGCAACGAACCGGGGAACCCCGCCGAGTTCGACGCCCTCCGGCAGTACAACCAGCAGGTGATCGCGGACTGCCGGGCGCGGAACACACCCATCTGGGACCACGCCTACACCAGCATCGGCGCGCAGGACATGGACGCGGTCCGGCGTGCCCTCGGCGAGCGGAAGATCAGCTACCACGGGATCTCCTACGGGACGCTGCTCGGCCAGCAGTACGCCGAGCGGTACGGCTCGCGGGTCCGGGCGATGGTGCTGGACAGCAACATCGACCACAGCGTGGACGTCCGGCACTTCATGGGTGACCGGGCCGCGGCCGCGGACGACGCGTTCCTCCAGTTCGTGGACTGGTGTGACCGCACGGAGTCCTGCGCGCTGCACGGGCAGGACGTCCTGGCCACGTGGCAGCGGGCGCTCGACGCCGCCGACGACATGCCGCAGCTGTCCGGGAACTGGTTGCGGGACTGGGTGTTCCAGGACCTGTACGCGCCGGACTTCGACGACATCGCGCGGGTGGTCGCCGACACCGCGGCCGGGATCCCGCCGTTCTCGGCGCAGTTCGAGTACAACTACCTCTCGATCCGCCTGGCCACCGTCTGCCAGGACTTCTCCTTGCGCATCAAGGACTTCCGCCAGTACTCGGCGTTGCGCGCGGACGAGCTGCGACGCGGCCCGCTCATGCGCGGCGGCTCGCTGGGCCACGACGAGGCCACCGCGTGCATCGGCATCCCCGGCCCGCCCGCGAACCCCCCGCACCGGCTGAACCTCCGCGAGGCGCCGACGATCCTCCTGCTGAACTCCCGGCACGACGTGGCGACCCCGTACGCCTGGGCACTCGACATCCACCGCCAGGCACGGAACACCGCGCTGCTGACGTACGAGGGCACGGGCCACGCCGTCTACACACGCAGCGCCTGCACCCGCGACGCGGCGGACGACTACCTGCTCACGCTGAGGACTCCCCCGCCAGGGGCCTCCTGCCCCGCGGTCTAGATGGTTGATGCGGTGAAGATCATGTGAAGTGGGGCCCGGTAAGAGGACGCGGGCGGAGGGTGTTCAAGATCAATGTGTGACGAAAGACCTGAACACCCTCCTGACAGCACTCTATGTCCTGGTCGATGACCACGTTGTCCCACCCCGTGCAGGCCGCGGGCATCGACCAGACCTCACCGACAGTGAGCTGATCTGTCTGGCGGTCGCCCAGATGATGCTGGGTTACCACAACGAACGCCGCTGGGTCCGCCACGTCCACGCCATCTCCGACCTGCTGGACATGTTCCCCGACATGCTCGGTCAGTCCGGCTACCACCGACGGCTCAAGGCCGCACAACCCTTGCTGTGCAAGACGATCCTCACTCTCGCGGCCTGCTGCCCGTCGTGGTTCGACGATCTGTGGATCACCGACGCCACGCCGGTTCCCTGCGGCATGTCCCGCGAGACGGTCAAGCGTTCCGACCTGGCCGGGCACGCCAGCTACGGCTACTGCGCGTCACACTCCCGGTGGTACTGGGGCCTGAAGCTCTACCTGGTCTGCGCAGGTGACGGGATGCCCATCATGTGGTGCCTGGCCAACCCCAAGATCGGTGAACGCGAGGTGCTGGCCGCGTTGCTCGACAACAACCACCACCTCAACCGCGAAGGTCAGATCCTATTGGTGGACAAGGGTTTCTCCGGCAAGCCCTTCAAGAAACTCACCGAGTCGAAGCAGCTACGACTGCTCCGCCCGGACCGCAAGGACGAGACCTACCGCAACGGCAACCTCGGCGGCGTCCGCCAATGGATCGAATCGGTCAACCAGACCCTCAAGGGCCAACTCGACCTGGAACGACACGGCGGACGAACCCCGCACGGCGTGTTCACCCGCGTCGCACAACGCCTGCTGGCCATGGCCGCCGCCATCTGGCACAACTGGACCACCGACGTGACCAGCAAACGATCACTCACAGCCTACGATCACTAAACATCAACTTCACCGCATCGATCATCTAGGTCGAGGCCCCTGTCGGCGCCGGTTCCGGCGGTGACTAGCGGAACCGCAATCGGAACAGGATCCGCCGCAACGGCGGGCCGGGCAACGGCGCGGGTTCGGAGAGATGGGGGTGGGCCGAGCGGGCACGGGCGTCGGAGGCCGCTCGGTCCGGACCGACCGACGGGGGTGGCGGTCCTGGGCTGCGGCCGGGTCGCCAGCTCGCCAGCCGGAGTTTCGGGTTCGGGCGCGTGGGTGCGGCGGACCGCGATCCAGAGGATCTCGGCGATCCGCATCGCGTCGGTGTCGACCTCGCTGGACCGCAAGACGCGCGCGAACTCCTTGATCACAGCAGTTCGCTTTCCAACTCTTTGAGCAGCATGCCGACCACCTGATCGGACCGGTCGCCGTCGGGCATCGCCTGAGTAACCACGTAGATTGCGAGTAGTTGATCGGTGGCCTGGGCACTGCTCCGCGAGGCGCGGTCGGCGAAGTCGTTGATCATCTTCTCGGCTCTAGCCGCGATGTCCGTGCCTAGGGGGCGGCGACGATCCGGCTCAGCAGCGCGGGTCGGGGTCGGGCGTGCGAAACCGCACACAGCGGCGCAGGAACGCGGGCGAGAACTCGCGTTCGCCGTTGCTGGTGAGCACGACGAACGGGAACTGGTGGCACACCACCTTGCCGTCCGTGATCGGGAATCGCTCGTCAGCGACGGCGAGACCGCCAATTCGGGCCAGTTCGGGGATCTCGAACTCGCCACGTTCGAAGACGGTCAGCAGGTCGCTCCGCAGGTCGATGTCGCTCTTGTCGATCTCGTCGACCAGTAGCGCACGGAGCACCGCAGTCCGGCGCCGATATCAGAGCCCGTGAAACGGGCGGCCAAAACGCTCCCAGAACAGATACCAGCGAGAATTTTCATCAGGATTCTTCGAAGTAAAGGCCCAACGAATACAGTAGGCGATCCATCCAATTACAACTAAAACGATAGCATAGCCAAATACCGAGTTAGTATAGAAACCGAAATAAATAAACGCCAAGATCGCCAGGCAGGTAATGACCGCACGTGGACCAACCACCGTCCACACGGCGTTAGGCTTTTCTGGATCCCTAGGATCTTGTGAGTCCACTTCATGCCCTCCAGGGGATGCGGCCAGGGCCCATCCGACCCTTGCCGCATCCTATCGCACAAGCTAACGTCTGCCCCGGCGGACCACACGCTTCCATACTTGTTTTCCCGCATATATTGCCGGACCCGAGCCCATCTTGAGGCGGAACACACTCTGCCACGCACCGGTAAAGCCAGAGCCAATCAGCCAACCAAATCCGTTTCGCGCCGTGATCTTCTCGCCTCGAGCATAGGCGGTGAACAAATGCGCTGGCGTACCCACCAGCATACCGATGCCAGCACCCGCCCCGATTACACAGCCAACGCCCACAGTCCCGGCACACACGGAGACAGCGATAGTGGAGGCAACGAGCGCGGTTCCCACGTTAATCCAGAAATGTGGATTCCTGACTTTTCTGACGGCCCATTTGGCGGCTTTCTTCAGCCAGCTCCACCACTTGCCGTCGAGGTCGGTGCGGTTGATGGGGTCGGCGTTGGTGTAGTCGTAGTCGTTGGCGGAGCCGCCGTCGACAGGGTCAACGGACAGGAAGCGGCCGAGTGCTGGACTGTAGGGCCGGGCTCCCATTTGGACGAGGGACAGTGCTCCGGCGTGCTCGTAGGGGCGTTGATGTTGGCCGAGCCAGCCGTTGTCCATCTGGCCGGGTTGGTTGTCCGGCACACCGTCGGGGTCGACCGTGCCGGTCGGAGTCAGTGGTTCACCGAACGGAGTGTACGTGCGCAGCGGGCCGACCTGGTGTCCTGCTCGGTCGGTGGTGAGGCAGAGGTCGCCGTGCACGTTGGGGTGGTCCCATGTCTGCTGGGCACCAGTGGTGTAGAGGACACCGCCGGGGAGGGTGATGGTGCGGCTGGCGATGCGTTTGTCGGAGGTGAGGGCAAGGTCGGCGGTGTCGCCGGAGCCGGTGTAGGAGTAGAGAACAGCGGCGGTGGTGTCGCCGATGGTGGCGTCACGACGAACGATGCGGTCGGTGGCGTCGCGGGTGTAGGTGATGTTGGCGGGGTCGGTGCCGGTTGTGCGGGCGCCGGTGTTGCGGTCGGCGCCGTCCCAGGTGAGGGTGGTGGTGGCGCCGCTGGTGGTCCAGTTGGTGGTGTTGCCGTGGGTGTCGTAGGTGATTCCGGTTGTTGGGCTGGTGCCGGTGGTGGCGAGGATCCGGTCGGCTGTGTCGTAGCAGTAGCCGGTTTCGGCCGTGCCTACCGATGTTTGGTCGAGTAGGCGGACGCGGTTGGTGTTGGTGCCGGCGTTGGCCTGTGTGCTGGTGGGGCAGGTGGTGGGTGCGGTGCTGGTGAAGTCGTAGGTGTAGTGGTGGCCCGGCACCCACGCTTCGACGAGGCGCCCGGTCGGGTCGTAGCGGTAGTTGGGTGCGTTGGGGTGGGCGTCGGCGCCGGCGAGGGTTTCGTTGGTGATGATGCCGCCGCGGGTGCGGGAGACCGCGGACACCACCTGGACGTTGTCGCTCGTGCGCCAGGTGAGGCTCGTGAGCTGGCCCGCGGCGTCCTTGCCGATCGCGGACAGGGATGTGCCGTTGGCGTAGGTGACGGTGGCGAGGTCGCCGGCGGTGTCGTAGGAGACGGTGGCGAGCAGGGTGTTGTTGAGGGTGTGGGTGACGGTGCGGCCGGCGTCGTCGTAGGTGTAGGTGGTGGTTTGGGGTGGGTCGGCGGGGTTGGGTGGGGTGAGGGTTTCGGTGGTGACGCGGCCGGGTTGGTCGTAGGTGGTGTCGGTGCGGGTGCCGTGGGTGTCGGTGTAGGACACGGTGCGGCCGAGCAGGTCGACGCGGGTGGTGATCGTGCCGGTGGGGTCGGTCACCGAGGTGGTGAGGGGGTCGCCACCGACGGCGTAGTTGGTGGTGACCGTACGGGCCGCGCCCGTGGCTGAGGTGGGGTAGATCTGCTTCACGACGCGGTCGCGGTCGTCATAGGTGGTGCAGGTCCGGTCCCCGTTGACTGTGCTGGCGACTATGCGGCCGGAGGAGTCGTAGGTCAGTTCTTCCACCCGGGCTGTGCCTGCGGCGGGCGTTGCTGATGTGGTGCTGCGGAGCAACCCGCCCTGCCTGATCGCCGCGCTGCTTGAGTCGCACGGGTTGGGGATGAGCAGGTTCTCGGCCCAGTAGGCGTAGGTGGTGGACGCCCCGGTGGGCAGGGTCTTCGTGGTGTTTCGCAGATAACCGGTGCCGGGAGCCTCGTATCCGCTCCGGGAGGTCAGTGGCAGGGCGCCGTCACCAGAGGTGGTGGAGGTCGCCAGCCCATATACCGGATCGAGCCCGTTCTCGTCATAGCGGGTGGTGGTGACCTGGTCGGGCACGCCCTCGGACGGTGCCTGGTCGGTGTGGGTGGATGTGGTGAGGCCGTAGCGGGGGTGTAGGTACTGGCCGGGGACGGTTTGGCTGGTGCCGGTGGGGGTGGTCCAGTTGAGGTGGAGTTGGCCGGGTCCACCGCCGTTGAACTGGTCGACGCGGATGCGGTGAATGGAGCCGGCGGTGGTGTTGGTGTAGTCGCCGCGGGCCGCGCGGGGCACGTCCAGCACCCAGGAGTCGACGACGAGTTGGTCGTCGATCCACAGGCGGGCGCCGTTGTCGACGTACACCTCCATCGTGTATTTGCCGGCGTCCGGGAACTGAATCTCGCCGGTCAGTCGGATGCCGAAGGTGCCGGCGGGGATGCCGGGTGCTGGGGGTGTGGTGCCGTCCCAGTCGGCGACCATCTGGCCGTCGGCGTGGCCGAATCCGGTCGCGTACACCTTGGGTGCGCCGGTGAGGCTGGTGTTGTCGTAGTAGGCGACCGACAACCCGGCCATGCCTTCGTCGTAGCCGGTGTGGGTGTGGGGCACCGTGCTCGCGCACGGGGTGGTTGGTTGCTGCCCGGTGAAACACGCGGCGGGTGCCGGGCCGTACTGGTCGGTCGGCCGGTCGGCGTAGTCGTAGACCGTCGTGGACACCCGACCGGCCGGGTCGGTCGAGGTGAGCTGCAGGTCCTTATCGTTCCAGGTCTGGGAGGTGGTCTTGCCGGTGGCGTCTGTGGTGGACAGCAGGCGCCAGGCGTCGTCGTAGGTGACCTTGGTGAAGAACCCCGTCGCCGGGGACAGACCGGCCACGTCCACGAAGGACTGATGGTTGGTCGGGTCGTAGCGGTAGCCGTGGCGTGGACGGGCCTGCCCTGGCTGGGGTGCCGGGGCAGTCACGGAAGTGGCGACGGTACCGGCGGTGTCGTAGCCGACCTGCCAGGTGGAGCCGTCGTTGTTGCGGCCGGCAGGGTCGACGGCGACCCAGTCGTTCGCGAGGCTGTCCCGCATCGCGGAGAGCATGCCGGCGGTGTTGTAGCTGTAGTCGGTGATCTCCGAGCCGGGATCCTCGATCCGGAACAGCTGGCCCTGCTTGTACCACAACCGCGTTTGGGTGCCATCCCAATAGGCGATCCGGCACAGCATCTGGCTCGGCGGCAACGAGTCCGCACCCGCCGGTGGAGTGACGCCGCCGTAGCAGTCATCACCAGACCGGTTGTAGTACAGGCGATGCGACCGGCCCGAGACCGGGTCCTTGATCTCCCGCAGACGGGACGGGCTGCCGTCGTAGAGGTTCTGCAACGCGGCCGGCTTCCGCGAATCCATCGACGTTGACAGGGTTTCCAGTTTGCCGTCCGCGGTGAACACGTACACGTCCGAGCCCTCGCTGAGGGTGACCCGTCCGCCGGTGTCCAGCGCGAGGACACCGTCCTCACCGTCGGGTGGGCTATAGCCGCCGGCGGACTTCTTGGTCCACGTGTGCTTGGCGCCGGTGGCATCGGTCACCACGATCGTCTGATCAGTCACCTGTGTCTGGGTGTAGTTCATCCCGGTGCCGTCCAGGTCCGCCGAGAGCGTCCACCCGCGCGGCAACGGCGGGCTGTCGGTGGTGCGCAGCCAGTCCGCCGGCACGATCTGCGCCGGCACCGTCGTGCCGTCCGTGGTGCG
>NZ_JBJMIE010000534.1:0-13288 GCF_045807065.1 Actinophytocola sp.
TCGAGCGCGTGCAGCACCCGGCGCAGCTGCCAGACGACCCGCAGCTCCTCCGGAGCCATCAGGATCTCTTCCTTACGGGTGCTGGACGCGTCGACGTTGACCGCCGGGAACGTGCGCTTGTCGGCGATCTTGCGGTCGAGGACGAGCTCGGCGTTACCCGTGCCCTTGAACTCCTCGAAGATCACCGTGTCACCCGCGGACCCCGTCTCGACCAGCGCGGTCGCGAAGATGGTCAGCGAGCCGCCGTCCTCGATGTTCCGCGCGGCGCCGAGGAAGCGCTTCGGCGGGTACAGGGCCGTCGAGTCGACACCACCGGACAGGATCCGGCCGGACGCCGGGGCCGCCAGGTTGTACGCGCGGCCCAGACGGGTGATCGAGTCGAGCAGCACGACCACGTCGTGGCCCATCTCGACCAGGCGCTTGGCCCGCTCGATCGACAGCTCCGCGACCGTGGTGTGGTCACCCGGCGGACGGTCGAAGGTCGAGGCGATGACCTCGCCCTTCACCGACCGCTGCATGTCGGTGACCTCTTCAGGCCGCTCGTCCACGAGCACGACCATCAGGTAGCACTCGGGGTTGTTGGTCGTGATCGCGTTCGCGATGGCCTGCAGGACCGACGTCTTGCCGGCCTTCGGCGGCGACACGATCAGCGCGCGCTGCCCCTTGCCGACCGGCATCACCAGGTCGATGACGCGGGTCGTGAGGATGTGCGACTCGGTCTCCAGGCGCAGCCGCTCGTTCGGGTACAGCGGCGTCAGCTTGGTGAACTCCGGCCGGTTCTTGGCCTGGTCCGGGTCCAGCCCGTTGATGGTCTCGACGCGCACCAGCGGGTTGAACTTCTGCCGCTGCTGCTCGCCCTCCCGGGGCTGGCGCACCATGCCGGTGATCGCGTCACCGCGGCGCAGGCCGTACTTGCGGACCAGCGACAGCGACACGTACACGTCGTTCGGCCCGGCGAGGTAACCGGAGGTACGCACGAACGCGTAGTTCTCCAGCACGTCGAGCACGCCGGCGACCGGCAGCAGGACGTCGTCCTCGCGCACCTCGGTGTCCGGGCTGTCCCCGCGGCCACCGCTGCTGCTGCTAGGGCTGCCGCGGCGGCGACGGTCGCGGAACCGGCGACCGCGGCGGCGACCGTCGCCGTCGTCGTCGTCCTCGTCGGAGACGGCCATGTTGTCGCGACCCGTGTTGCGCTGGTCGCCCCGGCCGTCGGAGTTCCGGTCCTGGTTGCGATCGGAGTTCCGGTCGGAATTGCGATCGGAATTCCGGTCCTGGTTGCGACCGTTGCGGCGCTCGTTGCGGTCGTTGCGGTCATTGCGGTCGTTGTTCCGCTCCCGGCCGCCACGCTCCTCGCGCTTCTCGGCCTGCGGCTTGTCCTCGACGGCCACAGCCGCGGCGACCGGACGCTCCTCCGGACGCTTCGCCTCCTGCTCGGGGGCCCCGACCGCGCGGTTCGCGCTGCGCCGGCGACGGTTGCCGTCCCGGCGAGCACCGCCCTCGTCGGCCGAACCGGCCGCGTCGGACTGCTCCGGCTGCTCGGCCTTGGGCTCCGCGGCGGGTGTGGCCACCACGTCGGACGCAGCCTTCGGTGCGGCCTTCTTCTTCGCCGGCGCGTCGTCGATGCCAAGCGGCAACGTGTCGGACGTGTTCGCGGTCTTGGCGGAGCTCCCGTTCTGCCGCTCCTTGATAGCGGCGATGAGGTCGCCCTTGCGCATCCCGGCCGTACCGGTGATGCCGAGCTGGCCGGCGAGCTCCCGAAGCTCGGCCAGCACCATTCCGGTCAAGCCGGCGCGACGCTTCGTACCCCCGTTTGCGCTGGTGCGCGTGGTGTTGTCGGCCGCATTGGCGTCGGCGACCGTGCCATTGGCAGTGTCACTGCCCAGCAGATCAGTGTTGCTCACTCATGTCCTTCCTGACCAGGTCCCCGCCTCCTGAGGTGGACCCGTGAACCAGCGGACCGCCGTTCTTCGATATCGAGACGGCGTGCCCCGCGGCCTCGCCAACGCGGAGCTGTTCCTTTTCCCCGCAGCTTCGGACGGCTTTCGGTATCCGCCAACGTCGACTCCGACCTCTGGCTGGGCCGAGCCGCCGACTGAACGGAAGATGCGACCCGGGGAAAGAAACCCCGGGAACGACACCGGGCGCCCGTACGCGCGGTGACTGAACGCCCCTGAGGGTAGACGCACACCTGTCCGGGTGCAACAACCGGGGTGTCGGCGTGGCTAAACAGGAGAACGTTCGCTACCTGCTGTTTGTTCCGTTCGCCTCGATGGACGCGCCCGACCGGGCGACCGGGAGCGCCCGGACGGCGAAGCCCCCGGTGTCGAGGCCGGCCGGCAGCTCGCCACCCGGGGGGAGGGCGAACACGGTCGGCCCGGCGCCGGAAACCGTTGCCGGCACACCGTTGGCGCGGAGCTCACGCACCATCCGCATGGTGTCCGGCCAGGCGCTCGCGCGGTAGTCCTGGTGCAGCCGGTCCTCGGTGGCGGGCAGCAGCAGATCGGGCCGGGCAGTGAGCGCGTGCACGGCGAGCGCGCACCGGCCGGCCGCGAACGCCGCGTCCTTGTGCGGAATGTTGCCGGGAAGCAACCCACGCGTGACCGACGTCGCCGAGTACGTGTCCGGGACCAGCACGACCGGGGTCACGTCCGGGTGCGGCTCGAGGCGCACCGCGCGGTAGCGGCGGCCCTGCGACCAGGCCAGCACCAGGCCGCCGAACAGCGAGGCGGCCACGTTGTCGGCGTGGCCCTCGAACTCCGCGGCGAGCTGCAGCGCGTCCTCGTCGAGCGGCCTGCCGGCGAGCCCGTACGCGGCGGCGACACCCGCGACGATCGCGGCGGCCGACGAGCCGAGACCCCGTGCGTGCGGGATCACGTTCTGGCAGCTCAGTGCCAGCCCGGGCAGCTCGACACCCAGCGCGTCGGCGGCGGTCCGCAGCGCGCGGACCACCAGGTGCGACTCGTCGGCGGGCACCTCGTCCGCGCCCTCGCCGATGACCTCGACCTTGAGCCCGCCGCTCGTCACGGTCGCCTCGACGGTGTCGTGGAGGGCCAGCGCCATGCCGAGCGCGTCGAAGCCCGGGCCCAGGTTGGCGGTGGACGCCGGCACCCGGACCCTGACAGAACCCGTCATGCCAGTTCGAGCGCGTGCGCGACCGCGTGCGGCTCGACCGGGATGGCCTCGACCTCGGCCATCTCGGCCAGCACGGTGTCCGGGTCCTTCAGGCCGTGGCCGGTGACCGTGCAGACGACGAGCGAGCCGGCCGGGACGCGGCCGTCGGCGGCGGTGGCGAGCAGGCCGGCCACGCTGGTCGCGGACGCCGGCTCGACGAAGACGCCCTCCCTGCGCGCGAGCAGGTGGTACGCGGCCAGGATGTTCTCGTCGGTGACCGCGTCGATCAGCCCGGCGGACTCGTCCCGGGCGGTGATCGCGCCGGTCCAGGACGCGGGGTCGCCGACCCGGATGGCGGTGGCGATCGTGTCGGGGTTCCTGACCGGGTGGCCGTGCACGAGCGGCGCGGCGCCGGCGGCCTGGAAGCCGAACATCCTCGGCAGCGACTCGATGACGCCGTCTCGCGCGTACGCGCCGTAGCCGCGCCAGTACGCGGTGATGTTGCCGGCGTTGCCGACCGGCAGGCAGTGGATGTCGGGGGCGCGGCCGAGCACGTCGCAGATCTCCCACGCCGCGCTCTGCTGGCCGATGAGGCGGATCGGGTTGACCGAGTTGACCAGCTCGATCGGGTACTCGGCGGCCGTCTTGCGGGCCAGCTCGAGGCAGTCGTCGAAGTTGCCGTCGACCTGCAGGATGCGTGCGCCGTACACGACGGCCTGGGCGAGCTTGCCCTTGGCGATCTTGCCGCTGGGCACGAGCACCGCGCAGTTCAGGCCGGCACGCGCGGCGTAGGCGGCGGCCGAGGCGGAGGTGTTGCCGGTGGACGCGCAGATCACACCGGCCACGCCGGAGGCGAGCGCGTAGGTCATGGCCACGGTCATGCCGCGGTCCTTGAACGAGCCGGTCGGGTTCGCGCCCTCGACCTTGAGGTACACGCGGCAGTCGGACAGCTCGGACAGGTGCGGCGCCTCGACCAGCGGCGTGCCGCCCTCGTGCAGCGTCACCGGGGAGGCGCCCTCGGGCAGCTGGATCCGGTCGGCGTAGGCGGCGATGACGCCGGGCCAGCCGGGCAGGACACCCAGAGAAGCTTGGGAGGTCATGGTTACTCTCCTTCGACCCGCATCACACTGGCGACCTCGCGCACCGTCGGCAGGCCGGCCACCTTCTCCACTGTGGACCGCAACGCCTCGTCGGGGGCGTAGTGGGTGACTATCACCAGGCTCGCGTCGCCGCCGCGGCCGGACTGGCGCACGGCGGCGATGCTGACGTCGTGCTCGGCGAACACCGACGCGACGGCGGAGAGCACACCCGCGCGGTCGGCCACGTCGAGGTTGACGTGGTAGCGGGTGTTCACCTGGGCTATCGGCTGGATGGGCAGCGCGGCGTAGGAGGACTCCCCCGGTCCGCGGCCGCCACTGATCTTGTTGCGCGCCACGGCGACCAGGTCGCCGAGCACCGCGCTCGCGGTCGGCGCGCCGCCGGCGCCCTGGCCGTAGAACATGAGCGAGCCGGCCGCGTCGGCCTCGACGAACACGGCGTTGAACGCGCCGCCGACGCTCGCGAGCGGGTGGTCGCGCGGGATCATCGCCGGGTGCACGCGGACCGCGACGCTGCCGTTGATGCGCTCGCAGATGGCGAGGAGCTTGATCGTCCTGCCGAGGGTCTTCGCGGCGGCGACGTCGGCCGGGGTGACCGCGGCGATGCCCTCGCGGTACACGTCGGCGGCGGTGACCCTGGTGTGGAAGGCGATCGAGGCGAGGATGGCCGCCTTGGACGCGGCGTCGTAGCCGTCCACGTCGGCGGTCGGGTCGGCCTCCGCGTAGCCGAGGCGCGAGGCCTCGTCGAGGGTCTCGGCGTAGCTCGCGCCGGTGGCGTCCATGGCGGACAGGATGAAGTTGGTGGTGCCGTTGACGATGCCCATCACGCGCGTGATGCGGTCGCCGGCCATCGACTCCCGCAGCGGCCGCACCAGGGGGATCGCGCCCGCGACGGCGGCCTCGAAGTACAGGTCGGCACCGGAGGACTCGGCGGCGGCGAACAGGTCGGCCGCGTGCTCGGCGAGCAGCGCCTTGTTGGCGGAGACGACGGACTTCCCGTTGCGGAGCGCGGAGATCAGCAGCCCGCGCACCGGCTCGATGCCGCCGATGACCTCGACCACGACGTCCACGTCGGACCGCACGAGCGCCTCGGCGTCGGTGGTGACGAGGTGCGCCGGGACGTCCGGGTGGCGGTGGGGCCTGCGGACCGCGACGCCGGCCAGCTCGACCGGCGCCCCGATGCGTGCCGCGAGGTCGGCCGCCTGCTCGTCGAGGAGCCGGATCACCTGTGTGCCAACGGTTCCGCAGCCGAGCATGGCCACCCGGATGGGCTCTCTCACGAGACCTCCAGGCGTAGCAGGTCGTCCAGGGTCTCCCGCCGCAGCAGCAGGCGCGCCTCGCCGGCGCGGACCGCGACCACCGCGGGACGGACCAACCTGTTGTAGGAGCTGGCCATGGCGTAGCAGTAGGCGCCCGTCGCGGCCACCGCGATGAGGTCGCCCGGCGCGAGGTTGACCGGCAGCCAGCAGTCCCGCACCACCACGTCGCCGGACTCGCAGTGCTTGCCGACCACCCGGGACAGCGTCGCCTCGGTGTCCCGCTCGCCCTCGCCGCTGCCGCGCGACACCAGCCGGCAGTCGTACAGCGCGTCGTACAGCGCGGTGCGGATGTTGTCGCTCATGCCGCCGTCGACGCTCACGTAGCGCCGCGCGTGCCCGTGGCCCAGCTCGACGTCCTTGGTGGTGCCCACCTCGTAGAGCGTCACCGTGCCGGGGCCGACGATCGCGCGGCCGGGCTCGACCGCGATCCTCGGCATGGCGAGGCCCGCGTGGTCGGACTCCTTGGCCACGATGTTCCGCAGCTGCTCGGCGAGCCAGGCCGGCGGCGGCGGGTCGTCGTCGGGCGTGTACGCGATGCCGAGGCCGCCGCCGAGGTCCACGGTGGACACCGTGGACATGGCGTCGTCGCCGTGTTCCTTGTACAGGTCGGCGAGCAGGCCGATGACGCGGTGCGCGGACAGCTCGAAGGCGTTCGCGTCGAAGATCTGCGAGCCGATGTGGCTGTGCAGGCCGACCAGCCGCAGCCCGGAGGCGCGCAGCACGCGGCGCACCGCCTCCGCCGCGGCGCCCCCGGCCAGCGAGAAGCCGAACTTCTGGTCCTCGTGCGCGGTCGCGATGTACTCGTGGGTGTGGGCCTCGACGCCGACCGTTACGCGCACCAGCACGTCCTGTACGACGCCGCGGTCGCGGGCGATCCGGTCGAGCCGGGAGATCTCGAAGAACGAGTCGAGCACGACCGCGCCGACACCGGTCTGGACCGCCGCGGTCAGCTCGTCGACCGACTTGTTGTTGCCGTGCAACGTGATCCGCGCGGGCGGGAAGTCGGCGCGCAACGCGATCGCCAGCTCGCCGCCACTGCACACGTCCAGCGAGAGGCCCTCCTCGGCCACCCACTTCGCGATCTGCACGGACAGGAACGCCTTGGCCGCGTAGTGCACGAGCGCCGGGTCGCCGAACGCGCGGGCGTGGTCGCGGCAGCGGGACCGGAAGTCGTCCTCGTCCACCACGAACAGCGGCGTGCCGAACTCGCGGGCCAGCTCCCGGACGTCCACGCCGGCGAGCCGGACCACGCCGTCGGAGTCGCGGGACGCGTTGCGAGGCCAGATCTCCGGCGAGAGCCGGTCCAGTTCGTCCGGCGTGGCCGGTCGAGGACCCGCGGTGTTGGCCGGCAGGAGGACTTCCGCGTGCCGGGGTCCGGCCGGATGTGCCCGCATGGCGCTACATCCTCTCCGGCGCGTCGACGGCCAGCAGGCCGAGACCGTTGGCCAGCAGCTGCCGCGTCGCCTCGCACAACGCGAGCCGGGCCGTGTGCAGCGGGGTGGCCTCCTCGTCGCCCTGCGGGAGCACGCGGCAGTTGTCGTAGAACTTGTGGTAGGCGCTCGCCAGCTCCTCGAGGTAGCGGGCGATCCGGTGCGGCTCCCGCAGCTCGGCCGCCTTGCGCAGCACCTCCGGGTATTCGCCGATCGTGCGGATCAGGTCACCCTCGCGAGGGTGGGTGAGCAGCCCGAGGTCCAGCTCGGTCCGCGCCGTCGGCACGGTCAGGCCGAGGTCCGCGGCGTTGCGGATGAGCGACGACAGCCGGGCGTGTGCGTACTGCACGTAGAACACGGGGTTGTCGTTGGTGCGCCGGCTCCACAGGTCGAGGTCGATGTCGATCGTGGAGTCCGCCGAGGACCGGGTCAGCGCGTACCGGGCCGCGTCCACGCCCACCGAGTCGACCAGGTCGTTCATCGTGACAATGGTGCCGGAGCGCTTGCTCATCCGGACCGGCTTGCCGTCGCTGACCAGGTTCACCATCTGCCCGATGAGGACCTCGACGGTGTCCGGGTCGTCCTCCAGCGCCGCCGCGGCCGCCTTGAGCCGCGCGATGTAGCCGTGGTGGTCGGCACCCAGCATGTAGATGCACAGGTCGAACCCGCGCTGCCGCTTGTCCCGGAAGTAGGCGATGTCACCGGCGACGTACGCCGGCGCGCCGTCGCTCTTGATGACCACGCGGTCCTTGTCGTCGCCGAACTCGGTCGTCCGCAGCCACCACGCGTTGTCGGAGAAGTAGAGGTGACCCTTCTCCTTGAGCTGCTCCACCAGCTCCCCGACCGCGCCCGAGCGGTGCAGCGCGTCCTCGTGGAAGTACACGTCGAAGTCGGTGCGGAAGTTGTGCAGGTCCCGCTTGATCTCGTCGAACATCAGGTTGACGCCGATCCCCCGGAACACCTCGGCGCGCTCGTCCTCCGGCAGCGACAGCGCGCTGGGCTCGCGGCGCATGACCTCGGCGGCCACGTCCGACAGGTAGCTGCCCGCGTAGCCGTCCTCCGGCGGCGGCTCGCCCTTGGCCGCGGCGATCAGCGACCGCACGAACCGGTCGATCTGCGCGCCCGCGTCGTTGAAGTAGTACTCCCGCGTGACGTCGCCGCCCTGCGCGGACAGCACCCTGCCCAGGGCGTCGCCGACCGCGGCCCAGCGGGTGCCGCCCAGGTGCAGGGGGCCCGTCGGGTTGGCGGAGACGAACTCCAGGTTGATCCTGCGACCGGCCATGAGGTCGCCGTGGCCGTAGGACTCGCGCTGCGTGAGCACCTGCCGGACGATGTCGCCCTGCGCGTCCGCGGCGATCCGCAGGTTGATGAACCCGGGACCGGCGATCTCGGCGTCCGCGATGCCGTCGCGGGTGCGCAGCGCCTCGGCCAGCCAGCCGGCCAGCTCCCGCGGTGGCACGCCGACCTTCTTCGCGACCTGCAGCGCGAGGTTCGTCGCGTAGTCGCCGTGCTCCGGGTTGCGCGGTCGCTCGACGTTGGCGGCGGGCGGCAGTGCGGAGGTGTCCAGGTCTCGGCTGGTCAGCACGTCGACCGCGACGGCGCGGACGAGATCGGCAAGAGCGGCGGGAGTCACCCCGGGAAGTCTAGGTAGCGGGTGCGCACCCGATAGAGTCGCCTCGGTCATAATGCCGAGGGTCCACTCCCCTACCTGGAGGACGCCATCGAATTCCGCACCGGCCGGCTTGTAGTTCCCGTGCTCACCGCCGCCGTGCTCGTGGGTTGCACGGTGTCGCGCGGTTCGGACTCCGCGGCGGGCCCGAGTACCGACTCGCCGACCTCGACCTCGGCCAGTCGCTCCTCGGAGTTCACGCCGGACGAGGACAACCGGGATCCCGCGAAGAACATCGAGGGCGTCGTCGTCACCGACTACTCCGGCGCGGTCCACGCCCAGCCCGGCCAGCGGGTCGCGTACACGAAGGCCCCGCCGGACGGCGGCCGCCACGACCCGGTCTGGGCCAACTGCGGCGGCACAGTCTACGCGGTGCCGGTCCGCAACGAGCACATGGTGCACGCGCTGGAGCACGGCGCCGTCTGGATCGCGTACAACGCCGACCAGATCACCGGCGGCGACCTCGCGAAGCTGACCGAACGGGTCGAGGGCGTGCCGTACATGATGCTGTCGCCCTACCCCGCTCTCGACGCGCCGATCTCGCTGCAGGCATGGGGCCACCAGCTGAAGCTCGATGACCCGGACGACCCCCGCGTCGACCAGTTCATCGAGGCGCTGCGGGAGAACCAGTACACGTCGCCGGAGCCCGGCGCGCGCTGCGACTCCCAGGACACGGGCTTCGACCCGGCCAACCCGCCGCCCTTCGACGCGACCCCGCCGGGCCCGGACGCCGCGCCGGTCGGGCCGTGAACCGCCATCCGTTGACGCCTATCTGACATCGGGTCCTTACACTGGGCGGTCGGAGACTCCCTGTAGTGAGACGAGGACCGACACCGGCATGGCCAGCGGAACTAAGAGCAAGGGCGCGAGCAAGCCCAAGGGCAAGAGCGGCAGCGTCAACAAGGCCCGGCGTTCCGCCGTCGGCAACGCGCGCAAGGCGAAGCCCTGGGGCATGATCATCGGTGTCATCCTGGTCCTGGCACTGGCGGGCGGCGTCTTCACGTACGCCCTCATGACCGTCCACGACAAGGAGAAGTGGGTCGTCTCCGCGGACAACCAGGACCCGTCGCAGAACATCGAGGGCGTGCTCCGCGTCAAGTACGCGGCGGGTCAGCACGTCAGCGCGACCCAGCGGGTGGCCTACGACCACAGCCCGCCGCTCGGCGGCCCGCACGACGGCACCTGGGCGGACTGCAACGGCACGGTGTACCCGAAGGCCGTGCGCACCGAGAACATGGTCCACGCGCTCGAGCACGGGTCCGTGTGGATCGCCTACAACCCGGACAAGATCAAGGGCAAGGCGCTCAACACGCTGAAGTCCAAGGTCGAGGGCCAGCCGTACATGCTGATGTCCCCCTACCCGGGGCTCGACAAGCCGATCTCGCTGCAGTCCTGGGGCCACCAGCTGAAGCTCACGAGCGTGGACGACGCGCGGATCGACGAGTTCATCAAGTCGCTGCGGGAGAACCAGTACCAGAACCCCGAGCCGGGCGGTCGCTGTGACTCCCAGGACACCGGGTTCGACGTGACCAACCCGCCGCCGTTCGTGGCCACCAAGCCGGACCCGAAGGACGCGAACACCGTCACGATGGACGGCAAGGGCGCCACCACGGCGACCGACGAGTCCGGCATGACGTCGCAGTCCACCGGTGCCTCCACGCCCAACCCGTCCACCGGGGCACCCACGTCCGGCGCGTCGGCGCCGGCCACCCAGCCCAGCCAGTGACCTCGCCGTCGTTCCGCGACGCGGTGAGCCGCCCTTTCGTGCTGGTGGCCGCCGTGGTCGCGGCACTGATCCTCGGCGCGGCCATGGGGATGCTGATCAGCACGGCCCGTGGTGATGGTGCGGACGCTCCGCCCAGCGCCGAGTCGGTGGACGTCGGGTTCGCCCAGGACATGCGGGTGCACCACCTGCAGGCCGTCACGATGGCCGGCATCGAGCGGGACCGGACGTCGGACCTGAACCTGCGCGGCATCGCGTTCGACATCGAGTCCACCCAGCTCTCCCAGGCCAGCGAGATGTCCGGGTGGCTGACGGTGTGGGTGCAGCCCAGCCTGCCCGCGGCCGGTGCCGGGCACATGGCGTGGATGAGCGAGGGCGGGACGCACTCGCACAGCAACGGCGCGGGCGGGAAGACCACCGGGCCCGTGCAGCGGATGCCCGGGATGGCGAGCACGGACGAGCTGAACAAGCTGCGGAAGCTGTCCGGGGCCGAGTTGGACACGTACTTCCTGCAGCTGATGCTGCGCCACCACGAGGGCGGGTCGGAGATGGCCCAGTACGCCGCCCAGCACGCGTCCAAGGGTTACGTGCGCAACCTCGCCGAGAAGATCGTGACGAGCCAGACGTCCGAGATGAACCTGATGAAGTCGCTGCTGGCTCAGCGGGGCGCCAAGCCGCTCCCGCTGTCGTAGCTACTGTCGTGACTACCAGTGCAGCTCGCGGCAGTTGACCGCGGTCTTGCCCGACTCGACCTGCAGCGTGGCGTGCTCCAGCTGGTAGTCGTCGGCCAGCAGCTTCTGGGCGGCGGCGAGGATGGTGGCCTGGTCGCAGTTGGCCCCCACGGTCAGGTGGGCCGACGCGACCTCCATGCCCGAGGTGAGCGTCCAGACGTGCACGTCGTGCACCTCGCCGACGCCGGGGAGGTCCGCCAGCGCGCCGGTCAGGGCGGTCACGTCCACGCGCTCCGGTGCGTGCTGGAACAGGATCCGCAGCGAGCGCCTGGCCAGGGCCCAGGTCCTGGGGAGCACGAAGACGCCGATGGCCACGCCGATCACCGGGTCCGCGTACCGCCAGCCGAACACGAGCGTGACCAGACCCGACACGAGTACACCCACCGAGCCGACCATGTCGGCGACGACCTCCAGGTAGGCGCCGCGCAGGTTCAGGCTCTCGGCCTGGCCGTCGCGCAGTAGCAGGAACGCGAGCACGTTGGCGGCCAGGCCCAGCACGGACACGACCACCACGGGCAGGCCCGGGACGGCCGGCGGCCGCGCGAAGCGGCCGATCGCCTCGTACAGGACGTAGCCGGCCACGCCGAACAGCAGGACCGCGTTGGCCAGCGCGGCCAGCACCTCCGCCCGGTACAGGCCGAAGGTCCGCCCCGGTTGGCGGCTGGCCCGGCGCGCGGCGACGATGGCGACCAGGGCGAGACCGACACCGAGGACGTCGGTGACCATGTGGGCGCCGTCGGAGAGCAGCGCCAGGGAGCCGGTCGCGAGGCCGGTGCCGATCTCCACGACCATGAACACCGCGGTGACGACGAACGCCGCGGCCAGTCGGCCGAGGTGCCGGCCGGACGCGCTGGTCGGCGCGCCGTGACCATGCCCGTGTCCCATGACCTGAACATATAGTCGCATGCGCATGAGTGCAACACGTGCGAGCCGGGTACGAGCAAGGGTCATGCGGCCGTCATGGCCACGCCACCGACGCTCCCCCGAAAGTGTGTTCTCCGGGCGGGCGGCACGTCCTCGGGGCGCCGTCCCGAGCGCGAGGTCAGCGCTCCGGCCAGTACCACGGAGGCTGGTCGAGCAGGCCCTGGCCGTCGAGGGTGGTGGTGCTCGCCTCCTTGACCAGGGTCAGCACGGTCGCCTTCGTCAGCGCGCCGACCAGCGTCGCCGAGTGGGTGACGACCACGACCTGGCTGCGGGTGGCCGCCGTGCTCACCAGGTGCGCGAGTGGTGGGAGCAGGTCGGGGTGCAGGCTGGTCTCCGGCTCGTTGAGCACCAGCAGCTCGGGCGGCCGGGGCGTGTACAGGGCGGCCACCCACAGCAGGTACCGCAGCGTGCCGTCGGACAGCTCCGCCACGTCGAGGGGCCTGAGCAACCCGTGCTGGTGGAACCGCAGCCCGAACCGGCCGTCGTGGTCGACGACGTCCACCCGCGCGCCGGGGAAGGCGTCCGCGACCGCCTCGTCCAGGTCGGCGGCGGCGCCGATCTCGCGGATCGTCTGCAACGCGGCGGCCAGGTCGGCACCCTCGTGGTCGAGCACGGGGGTGCGGGTGCCGATGCGGGACTGCCGCGCGGGCGCGTCCCGGTCGGTGCGGAACTGGTCGTAGAACCGCCACGACCGCAACCGGTCCCGCAGCAGCAGGACCTCGGGCGCGGCGAGCTCGCCCAGCATCGAGTCGGTGAGCCGGATCTCGAGAGAGTCCCACCCGCCGTCCGCGTTCCGCGCGCGGACGACGTGCCCGGCGCGGTCCGCCACGAGCGTCGCCGGGCGCAGCACGGGTCCGTGCCACAGCGCCTCGCGCTTGAACTCCGGGTCCCGGTTGAACATGGTCACCCCGGGGCGCGGCAGGCCGAAGTCGAGCGCGTAGCCGTACTCGTCGCCGCCGAAGCCCAGCCGCAGCTCGATCGGCCGGGTGCGGACCGTGCCCTGCACCGGCCGGCCCTTCCGCGAGCCCTGCTCCGGGCCGGCCCACAACGTCGAGCTGAGGCCGCCCTCCCTGGCCAGTGCCGCGACGGCACCGGCGCGGGACGCGTCCGCCAGCAGCCGCATGGCCCGGTACAGGCTGGACTTGCCCGTGCCGTTCGCCCCTGTCACCACGGTGAGCGGTGACAGGGGCAGGACGAGCCTGCGCAGCGACCGGTAGTTCTCGACCGCGAGGGTCTGGATCACGCCTCTACTTCGCGGCGGTCCTCCGCCCACAGCGTGTGGAA
>NZ_JBJMIE010000535.1:0-3378 GCF_045807065.1 Actinophytocola sp.
GGTCTGGACCAGTGCACGGCCCCGGCGTCCGGCGCGTCGGCGATCGCGCCGGAGCTGCTGGAGTTCTTCTGGGGCCTGGGGATCCGCATCTACGAGGTGTGGGGCATGTCCGAGACGGGCGGCGCCACCACGGCGAACGCGCCGGGGCAGACGAAGCTCGGCACGGTCGGGCGGACCATGCAGGGCATGGAGGTCAGGCTGGCCGAGGACGGCGAGCTACTGACCCGCGGCCCGTCGGTCATGCGCGGCTACCGCAACGACCCGGAGAAGACGGCCCAGACCATCGACGCCGACGGGTGGCTGCACACGGGTGACATCGCGGAGATCGACTCCGGCGGTTACGTGAAGATCGTGGACCGCAAGAAGGAACTGATCATCAACGCGTCCGGCAAGAACATGTCGCCGTCGAACATCGAGAACGCGATCAAGGCGGCGACCTCGCTGGTCGGCCAGGTGGTCGCGATCGGCGACAACCGCCCGTACGTCGCGGCGATCGCGGTGCTCGACCCGGACGCGGCGGCGGCCTTCGCGCAGCAGCACGGGTTCGGCGGCGCGTCACCCGCGGAACTGGTGGCGCACCCGGAGATCCGCGCGGCGGTGCTCAGGGGTGTCAAGGAGGGCAACGAGCGGCTCGCCCGCGTCGAGCAGGTGAAGCGGATCCGGCTGCTGCCGGCGG
This sequence comes from Actinophytocola sp., assembly GCF_045807065.1. GTDB lineage: Bacteria > Actinomycetota > Actinomycetes > Mycobacteriales > Pseudonocardiaceae > Actinophytocola. Next base: position 677 of record NZ_JBJMIE010000535.1, read on the forward strand.
CCTGGGAGCCGGGCGGCGACGAGCTGACCCCGACGATGAAGCTCCGCCGCAGGCCGATCAGCGAGAAGTACGCCCACGAGATCGACTCCCTGTTCGCGGACAACCCCGCCGAGGACGTCCTTCAACCCTGACGGAAACCCGCGGGATGCGGGGCCGTGCAAGCGGCCCCGAACGCCCCCGTTCGGGCAGACCCGGTGCTAGCTGGCCTGCCGCAGCAGCGGGGCCGGGTGGCTCCGGACCACCTTGGCCAGCAGTACGACCTTCTCGTCCACGGTCAGGACGTTGACCCGCCGGCACTCCAGCCGGGAGGCGACGTCGGCCAGCAGCGGCACGGCCTCGAAGCCGCATTCGACCCGGAGGCCGTGGGCCGACTGGGCCGTGTCGAAGTCCGTGGGGTGCCGCGCGAAGTGGTCGGCCAGGGCCTCCTGTTCGGGACCTAACACGTGGATGGCCAGGGCATCCGCCGTCGCGAAGGTGTCGCGGCCGGCCGCGTCCGGGGCGATGCTGATCGCGAGCAGCCGCTGTCCCGCCGAGACCGACAGCGACGCGACCGAGGTCGCCGGGCAGGCCCACCACCAGCCCTCGCGGTCGACCGTGGTCAGGACCGTGCTGGTCACGACGCTGCCTTCAGCAGGCCCTGCTCGGTGACCAGGTGGGTCGCGCTCGGCGCCAGCGAGCCGTCCCTGGACAGCAGCTGCGTCGCGCCGCCCAGGACGGCGGCGCAGAGCTGGGTCGCGTCGAACACCGGCGCCGAGTTCAGGACGACCGTGGCCGGGGTGAGGCCCACCGCCGCCGCGCGTGCCTTCAGGACGTGGTGGGTGACCAGGCCGGACATGATCGCGGCGGGTTCGCGTTCGTCGCGGTCGCGGGGTTCGACCAGCAGCGTGCCGGCCGTCGCCAGCTCGGCGCAGGTCAGCACGCCGGTCTCGGCCGGGGCGTCCAGCAGCAGCACGAGCTCCAGCTGGGCACCCAGCACCGGGCGCACCCGTTCGTACATCGCGCGGCCGAGGATCACCGCGCGGGCCCTGGTCACGGCCAGGAAGTCGGCGAGCTCGGCCGGCGGGAGGCGGGGGTCCACCGGGGCCGCGACGTTGCCACTGCGGATGATTCCGAAGAACGCGGTCGGGAAGTCCAGGCCCGGCAGCGCCGACACGGCGACCGTCAGGCCGTCGCCGCCCAGGGACTGCCGCAGGCCGAACGCCAGCCGGGACACCGCGCGGTCCAGCTCGGCGAACGTCACCGCGCTGGCGCCCGTGCGCAGCGCGGCGCGGTCCGGCCACGTCCGCGCGGCCACACTGGTCAGTACGTCGGCGGAACCGACCGGTAAGTCAGCGTGCGTCATGTGTGACCCCAATGTCCGAGTACGACTTCACCAGTTCGGGGATGCCGTCCGAGTCCACGGTCTGCCGCAGGGCCTCCAGCATCGACATGCTGCCGGCGGCGATCGTGCGTTCCACCGCGGCCGCGGTGACCGGGTCGTTGTCCACGACGCGGTAGTAGTGGTCGAGGGCCACCAGCGCGCCGCGGCCCTTCGGCACGACCACCCAGATGCCGCCCATCGTCGCGACCGGCGGGCGGACGTCGACCTGGCGGAAGCGGACCTGCATCCGCTTCGGGTTGAGCTCGCGCACCATGGTCAGGTCGGTCGTCGTGACGCCGTCCACCTGCTGCGCGAACCGCACGCGCTCGCAGACGCCGTCGAAACCGAGATGCTCGACCGCCAGCAGCGGGGCCAGCAGGGCCGGCCAGCGGTCGACGTTCGCCACGACCTCGAACACCCGCTTCGGGGGCGCGGCGACCCTTGTCGTGTGGCGAGCCGTCCAGATCCTCAGCTCTGTCATGTCATCCGCTCCCTCCGGCAGTTCCAGGCGCCAGGGTCTGCTCTGAGTTTCCTCACCCGCGCTGGAAGGCAGCTCGAAGGCTGCTCGACAGGTCATCCCTATCTTGGCGACTCGTGGTAAAGAGATCGCTACCGCGGGTTTTCGTGTCTGTTGCGAGCGCGACCCAAGGTAGGAGGCTGACCCTGGTGACCAGGCCGAAAGGAGGCGGGCATGGCGGAGACGGACGGGGTGCCGCGGCGCCTCATGCCGACAGTCGTGACGGCGATGGCGCTGGACGCGGGGCCGACCCCGCGCGTTCGGTTCCACGCACTGGTCGTGCGGGCGTACCGCGAGTGGGAGTCCGGGACGGGGGGTCCGGTGTGGCTGCGTTGCTCAGCCGACGGTCCAGGTGTCACTGCCGGCGAGGAGTGACCCCAGGTCCGCTGGTCGGGTCGCGGCGGCGACCTGGGCGCGGGCCTGGTCGTCGTAGGTCGGCCGGGACACGTTCCGGTAGATGCCGGTGACCGTGTGGGACAGGTCCTGCGTCGACAGCCGGGACAGCGCGAACGCGTAGGACGGGTCCTCGGTGCCGGCGTCGTGTATGACCACCCGGTCGGGGTCGTACGGCCCGACTTCCAGGCCGCCGGAGGCGCCGCGCAGTATCGCGAATTCGTTGTTGGGTCCGAAGCGGATGGGTTTGCCGTGGTGGAGGGGGATGAGTCGTTGTTCTTTGTCGCCGGGTTCTTTGAGGGTGTCGAAGGCGCCGTCGTTGAAGATGGGGCAGTTTTGGTAGATCTCGACGAACGAGGCGCCGCGGTGCGCCGCCGCCGCACGGAGCACCGAGGTGAGGTGCTTCCGGTCGGAGTCGATGGTGCGGGCGAC
>NZ_JBJMIE010000536.1:0-4427 GCF_045807065.1 Actinophytocola sp.
CCGTCCCCTCCTCCGCTCCCGGCCCCCGGAACGCTCCGCAAGCTCCGCTCCTCCGGCGCCCTCCGCGGACTCGGCGCCAGCGTGAACACCAACGGTTCGCTCCGCAAGCTCCGCTCACCCCGCCCCCTCCCCCGCTCCCGGCCCCCGGAACGCTCCGCAAGCTCCGCTCCTCCGGCGCCCTCCACGGACTCGGCGCCAGCGTGAACACCAACGGTTCGCTCCGCTCGCCCCTCCCGACCTCGCCTCAGCGTACCGTCGTGCGAAGCCGGGACGACCCGTCGCGGGCACACCTCATCGGCCCGCCGCCGCGGCAGGCGGGAGGTGGGAGCGCTCCCAGAATTCGGACCTTTGCCGTCCCTGTCAACCCCGCCGCGTGAACTCTCCCGCATAGCGGCAGGTGGCCCGACAAGGACCGAAAGTTGCAATCAACCGGCCAGGGAAAGGATCGGACGACCGGCGTTCGCACGGGGAACTTAACTGTTCATCCTCCGTGAGAGGCTGTACACATCGCGTTAACAGGCGTTAGACTCCGATTCTGGGAGCGCTCCCAGAGCGCCCGCTCAACGATGAGCGAGAGGAACCGCGATGAGGCTCAGATCCAAGTTGACATTCATGCACCGCGGACGCCGTGCAACGGCCGCCGCCGTGTCGTTCGTCGTCATGGCGACGACGTTCGTCATGGCGTTGGGTGCCTCCCCGGCAAGCGCGGCACCCGCCTGTCGGATCGACTACTCCGCGAACAACTGGGGTAACAACGGCTTCACGGCCAACATCACCGTCAACAACCTCGGCGACCCGATCACCAACTGGACGCTGACGTTCAGCTTCCCGGGCAGCCAGCACGTCGACTCCGGTTGGAACGCGACGTGGACCCAGGCGAGCGGCAGCACGAACGTGACCGCGACGAGTGCGTCCTACAACGGCGCGCTCGGCACCGGGGCGTCCACGCAGATCGGTTTCAACGGCAGCTTCACCGGCACCAACACCGCGCCGACGAGCTTCTCGCTCAACGGCACGGCGTGTACCGGCCAGCCGCCGAGCGACCCGGGCAACCCGACCGACCCGGGCACCCCGCCCGCGGGCAACAGGGTCGACAACCCGTACGTCGGCGCGACCCAGTACGTGAACGCGGACTGGTCCGCCCTCGCCGCCGCCGAGCCGGGTGGCAGCCGCGTCGCCAACCAGCCGACGGGCGTGTGGATGGACCGCATCGCGGCCATCAACGGCACGACCGGTGCCCGCGGCCTCGCTGCGCACCTCGACTCCGCGGTTCAGCAGGACGCCGCGAACGGGTCGAACGCGTTGGTGTTCCAGGTGGTCATCTACGACCTGCCCGGTCGTGACTGCGCCGCACTGGCGTCCAACGGCGAGCTGGGTCCGACCGACCTGGACAAGTACGAGCACCAGTACATCGACCCGATCGCCGCGATCCTGGCCAGGCCGGCCTACGCCAACCTGCGGATCGTGACGGTCATCGAGATCGACTCGCTGCCGAACCTGATCACCAACGTCGCGCCGCGGGAGACCGCGACGCCGCAGTGCGACACGATGAAGCAGAACGGCAACTACGTCAACGGCGTCGGCTACGCGTTGAACAAGCTGGGCGACGTGGCGAACGTGTACAACTACATCGACGCCGGTCACCACGGCTGGATCGGCTGGGACGACAACCTCCAGCCGACGATCGACATCGCGTGCCAGGCCGCGCGGGCGCAGGGCGCCACGCCGGCGGACGTGTGGGGCTTCATCACCAACACCGCCAACTACAGCGCGCTCAAGGAGCCGTTCTTCACCGCGAACACCGTGGTGGGCGGCAAGGTGCTGCGCGAGGTGGGCGGCGGCTGGGTCGACTGGAACCGCTACGTCGACGAGCTGGGCTTCGCGCAGGACTTCCGCACGAAGGCCGCGAGCTGCTTCGGCTCCAGCATCGGCATGCTGATCGACACCTCGCGCAACGGTTGGGGCGGCTCGGCCCGGCCCACCGCCGCGAGCACGTCGACCGACCCGGTCACCTTCATGAACCAGTCCAAGGTCGACCGCCGGATCCACCTCGGCAACTGGTGCAACCAGTCCGGTGCCGGACTCGGCGAGCGGCCGAAGGCCGCACCCGCCGCCGGGATCGACGCCTACGTCTGGATCAAGCCGCCGGGTGAGTCCGACGGTTCCAGCTCGGCCATCCCGAACGACGAGGGCAAGGGCTTCGACCGGATGTGCGACCCCACGTACACGGGCAACCCGCGCAACCAGAACCACATGTCCGGGGCGCTGCCGAACGCGCCGCTGTCCGGCCACTGGTTCTCCGCCCAGTTCCAGCAGCTGATGGCCAACGCCTTCCCGCCGCTGTGAACGACCTGAAGTAGTCGACCGCCCGCCTTCGCACGGCCACCCCCGGCCGTGCGGAGGCGGGCGGCGCTCCCCCCACACATTCCGATCAGTCATCGGAGCTTGACCCATGAGATTAAGACGACGCCTGGGAGCGCTCCCAGCCTGTCTCGCACTCATCGTCCCCCTCGCCATCCCCGCGAGCGCCGACGTGACCCCGCTGGCGGTCCAGTGCTCGGTCGACTACTCGGCCAGCAACTGGGGCAGTGGCGGCTTCACCGGCAACCTCACCCTCCACAACCTCGGCGACCCGATCACCAACTGGACCCTCACGTTCGCCTTCCCCGGCACGCAGCGGGTCGACTCCGGGTGGAACGCGACCTGGACCCAGCCCGCCGGCAGCGCCAACGTGACCGCGGCGAGCCTGTCCTACAACGGCGCACTCGCCACGAACGGGTCCACCCAGATCGGCTTCAACGGCAGCTACACGGGCACCAACAACAACCCGACGAGCTTCGCGATCAACGGCGTGGCGTGCGCCGGCGCGAACTCCGCACCCACGGTGAGCCTGACGCAGCCCGCCACCGGCACGACCTTCACGGCGGGCGCCAACATCCCGCTCGCCGCGACCGCCGCCGACTCCGACGGCTCGGTCTCCAAGGTCGAGTTCTACGCGGGCAACACGCTCATCAGCACCGACACCTCCAGCCCGTACTCGGCCACCTGGTCGAACGTGCCGGCGGGCGACTACGTGCTCGTCGCGCGGGCGTACGACAACGCGGGCACCTTCACGAACTCCGCGCCCGTGGACGTGACGGTGAGCGCCAACACCGGGCCGACGATCGTCGCGGACCCGACCGCGGTGAACGTCCCCGAGGGCAGCAGCACCACCGTGAACCTCCGGCTCTCCCAGCAACCGAGCGGGAACGTCACGGTCACGACCGCGCGCTCGAGCGGCGACGCCGACCTGACGGTGGGCACCGGCGCGACGCGCACGTTCACCACGGCGAACTGGAACACGCCGCAGACGGTGACGCTGAACGCGGCGGAGGACACCGACAGCGCCAACGGCACGGCGGTGTTCACCGCGAGCGCGACCGGCCAGACCTCGGCGACGGTCAACGCGACCGAGGCCGACAACGACCTGTCGAGCTACGCGCAGCGGTTCCTCGCGCTGTACAACAAGATCAAGGACCCGGCGAACGGCTACTTCTCCAGCCACAACCCGCCGATCCCCTACCACTCGGTGGAGACGCTGATCGTCGAGGCGCCGGACTACGGGCACGTCACGACGTCCGAGGCGTTCAGCTACTGGCTCTGGCTCGAGGCGCAGTACGGGCAGGCCACCCAGGACTGGAGCAGGTTCAACACGGCCTGGACGTCCATGGAGACCAACATCATCCCGACCCACGCCGACCAGCCGAGCAACGCCGCGTACAACCCGAACGACACGGCGACCTACGCTCCGGAGCAGGACACCCCGAACCAGTACCCGGTGCCGCTGGACGCCAACGTGTCCACCGGCAACGACCCGCTGGCGAGCGAGCTGACCAGCACCTACGGCACCAGTGACGTCTACGGCATGCACTGGCTGCTCGACGTCGACAACAAGTACGGCTACGGCCGGCGCGGCGACAAGACCGGCAGCCCGTCCTACATCAACACCTTCCAGCGCGGACCGCAGGAGTCGGTGTGGGAGACGGTGCCGCAGCCGTCGTGGGAGCCGTTCAACCCCGGCCAGGGCGGCCCGAACGGGTACCTGCCGCTGTTCATCCAGGACTCCAGCTACGCCAAGCAGTGGCGCTACACCGACGCGCCGGACGCGGACGCCCGCGCGGTGCAGGCGGCGTACTGGGCCGACACCTGGGCGACCCAGCAGGGCAAGAAGGCGGACGTCGCGGCGACCGTGGCCAAGGCCGCGAAGCTCGGCGACTACCTGCGGTACGCGTTCTACGACAAGTACTTCAAGCAGGTCGGCAACTGTGTGGGCCCGACCACCTGCCCGGCGGGCAGCGGGAAGAACAGCTCGACCGGCCTGCTCACGTGGTACTACGCGTGGGGCGGTGCCGCGGACGCCGGCTGGGCGTGGCGCATCGGTTCCGGCC
>NZ_JBJMIE010000537.1:0-20755 GCF_045807065.1 Actinophytocola sp.
CATGGGCATCTTCCTGGCCTGCGCCACCGCCTCGGGCGGCTGGCCGACGGCCTCGGTCATGAAGTACGCGACGGCGTCGTCCCGGCGCCCCGTCGACGTCAGCTCGACGAGGGTCGCCGTGTAGCCGTCGGGCACCGGTGGGGCGTCCGCCGCGACCCGGTACGGCGGTTCGAGGGCCGAGACCGCGTCGACCGGCGCGCCGCCGGCCGCCGCGACCAGGCACAACGCGGCGCCGGACGAGATGCCGTGCACGAACGCGTGCCCGCCGACCGCGTCGATCACCGCCGTCAGGTCCTCGACCTCGCGCCGGACCTCGTAGGGCTGCGTGTCGCCGCTCTCGCCGCGGCCACGCCGGTCGTAGGAGACGGCCGTGAACTCCCCGGCCAGTGCGCCGGCGAGCTCCGCCGTGGCGTTGTGGTCGCAGAACGCGCCGCCCACGAGCACGACGGCTGGTCCCGTGCCGACCCACTCGTAGGCGATCTCGGTGCCGTCGGCGGAGGTGACCTTGTCCATGAGTACTGCCCTTTCGCTTGGCTGTACCCCTACGTCGAACCAGTCCCGCGTGGATCGACATCCCGGACGAGAAATTTCTCCCCGCCTCCGGCACCGAGGGCCGCGTGCTTTACTTCTTGGCGCGGGTGCGCCGCTTCGGGGCGGGCTTGGCCACCTTCTCCTCCTCCGCCGCCTTCGCCTCCTTGTAGGCCTCCACGACATGCGAGGGGATTCGGCCCCGTCCCGAGAGGCCGTATCCGTTCTCGTTCGCCCACGCGCGGATCAGTCCCGCTTCCTGGGACGAGCCGGAGCCGTTTTGCGCGGACTTGCCACCGCGCTTGAGCCGGCCGCCGACACGTCGCGCCGACTCGACGTACTGGCTGAGGCTTCCACGCAGCCGTTCCGCGTTCGCCTCCGACAGGTCGATCTCATAGGTCACCCCGTCGAGACTGAACGAGACGGTCGAAACATCCGAAGATGCCGTGCCGTCCAGATCGTCGACGAGTTGAACCAATACTTGCTGTGCCATCTACCTGCTCCTGACCGTGCACGATTCGTGCATACCCGCTGGTTTGTTGTTCGCAGCTCTGCAAATAATCGGCTGAATCAGCCATAAGCGCAAGTGAGAACGCCAAACTTGGCGGTGTGTCCAGTGTGGAACCCACATACACTGCCCGTGCCCGCGAGGGAAAATGAGAGCCACATCTCCGCGCTCCCGGGAAGCACAGGATCAGCCAACTCAGCGTAGCCCCGGGATGATTACGCAGTGTAGCGGCACTGGAGTTCGCCATCGCGTGAGGTCCCATTAGTCCGGGGTAGGGGCCGTTGTTCAGGCAGTTCTGCGTTACTCGCCACATGGAACTGACGGCGAATCCGCCCGCCAGGTGCGACTGTTCCTCGCGCTACCGGCGGCGGTCCCGATCATCTGGGGAAGCGGCCCGCGCCGGCTCGACCTGGTACTCGCCGCGCTCCGCTACCCGGCCACCCACCTCGACGTGACCGTGGGATTTCACCGCTACTTCACACACCGTACCTCGCTGGCCCGCGCCGAAGCGGCGCACGGCACCCCGGCACCATGAAGATCGTTCAACTGGCCAATTTCTACAGCCCCACCTCGGGGGGACTGCGCACGGTCGTGGACACCCTCGGCCGCGGCTACGTGGCGGCCGGCCACGAGCGGGTCCTGGTGGTACCGGGTCCGCGGCGCACGCGTACCCGCACGGACGCCGGCCTGGTGATCACGCTGCCCGGGATGCCGGTCAGCGGCGGCTACCGCGTGGTGCTCCGCGCGTCCTCGGTCCAGCGCGAGCTGGCCGAGCTGGGGCCCGACCTGTCCATCGAGATTTCCGACAAGACGACGCTGCTCCCCGTCGCCGCCTGGGCGCGGGAACACGGCGTGCGGTGCGTGCTGCTCTCGCACGAGCGGCTGGACCGGTGGATCGAGGCCCGCGTGCCGCGGTTGTGGCGGGCGGGCGCCGGGCACGTGCTGACCCCGGTGGTGCGTGCCTGGAACAAGGCCATCGCCACGCTCGTCGACACGGTGGTGTGCACATCCGCGTACGGGGAGGGCGAGTTCGCCGACCTGCCGGTTCCCCTGCGGCGCATCCCGCTCGGGGTGGACCTGGACACGTTCGCACCCCGGCGGTCCGCGCCGCCGCCGGAGGTCGTCCGGCTCGTGTACGCCGGGCGCCTGTCGCACGAGAAGAACCCGCGGCCGGTGATCGGCGCGGTGCGGCACCTGGCCGGCTCCGGGGTGCTGGTGCGCCTGGACGTCTACGGCGAGGGCCCGGAGCACGCGGCGCTGCGGCGGTCGGCCCGCGGGCTGCCGGTGGAGTTCCACGGCCACGTGTCGGACCGCGCGGTGCTGGCCCGCGCGCTGTCCGCGGCGGACGTGGCCTTCGCGCCGAGCCTGGCGGAGACGTTCGGACTGTCGATCCTCGAGGCGATGGCGTGCGGCACGCCCGTGGTCACGTCGGTCACCGGTGGCGCGCCGGAGCTGCTGGCCCCTGGGGCGGGGGTGGCGGTACCGGCGACCCCGGAAGGCCTGGCCGACGGGGTGCGCACGGTCCTGTCGTGGCCGGAACCGTGGCGCCGGGCGGCGGCGCGGGCGCGGGCCGAGCGGTTCCCGTGGTCGGCGACCATCGCGGCGATGCTCGACCTGCACACTGGTCCGCCTCCCCGGACTTCCGTATCTGTCGACCGGGCGCGGACCTCGCACGAAGCTCCACCGGACGAGGCCTAGCCACGTCTGACGAAGGTCGACAGTGCATAGGGGACGAGGTCCCGGCCCCGGCGAACGAGCCAGGGGAGTCCTTTGAAGAGGAGCCAGCCCCAGCGGGCGATGCGCCCGGGGTGCCGCCCGCCCGCGCACTGGAGCGACACTTCGCTGTGGACGGTCGTGCCCCTGGCGGCGAGCTGACCGGCGATGGCCCGCGCGAGCAGCCGGTGGCCCAGCTCGGAGGGGTGCAGCCGGTCCACCGCCCACGCCCTGGGGTCGTAGATCCCCGGCACGGCCCCGAGATCGAGCACCCCGATGCCGTGCCGCTCACCGATGATGTCCAGGATCTCGTTGAGCGCCCCGATCCTGCTGGCCAGCGCCCGCCGGATCGGCCCGGGCAGCCGGAAAACCCGGTGGTGCTCGTGGTACTTCGCGGTGATCACAGTGGACCCCACGGCCACCAGCGCCCCGACGACGTGGTCCAGATCGGCGTGCAGCCGGCGCGGGTCGAAGTCCGACCGCATGGTGTCGTTCATCCCCACCACCAACACGACGACGTCCGGCCGCGCGGCGAGGGCCGCCGGCAGTTGTCTCTCCAGCACACCGCCGACCCGCGACCCGCTCACGGCGAGGTTGGTCAGGCGTGCGCCGCCCAACGCCTCCGCCAGCAGCGGGCCGAAGCCGCGCCATCCCCCGCCGAGTGCGGGATCCCCGATGCCAACCCCGACGGAGTCGCCGAGCACGGCGAGTACCAGCCCCGTCGGCACCGCTTCCACCAGCACAGAAGGCATGGTCCGCGCCTTGTTCGCACAACTGTCGATCAGCCGGTGAGCACCCGGCATCGACTTGGGGAACCTTCGTTTGCCGAGGACTACCAGTGCGCCGGGCGGGTAAGGGCCGCCGGGAACCTCGTTCGCGCGTCGCCCTGGGCGGCGTTCAGCTGGAACTGGGTCAGGAACAGGGCGCCGCGGAGGTCGGCGCCGCGGAGGTTCGCGTCGCGCAGGTCGGTGCCCAGGAGGTCGGCGTCGCGGAGGTCGGCGTCCCGGAGATCGGCGCCGATCAGGTACGCACCGCGCAGGTCGGCGCCGCGGAGCCGCGCCCCGTGCAGCCTGGCGCCGACGAGGTCCGCGCCCCGGCGGTCCTCCTTGCCGGAAATGCCCGCGCGACGTTCGTCACTGTGCCGCGTCAACACCGGGCGGACCCGGTCCCGAAGCGCCTCGACGTCCACGGAAACCAGGGTGGCCGGATCCGCCCGGGTGAGGCCGTCGACCTCCTCGAACAACTCGGTCGCGGCCGCTTCCCGCAAATACCACAGAATCTCGTGCAGCTGCCGCATCACGCCGTAGACCTCGAACATCTCCGCCGCGGTCTCCGGTGCCGACCGCCAGTCGCGGCCGCGGTAGGTCACCTGTGCGACCTTCTGGCCCGCGCCGAGACAGTCGAAGACGGTGCAACCCCGAAAGCCGCTCCCGCGTAGTACGTCGTGTACCCCGCACCGAAAGTCCACAAGGAGGTTCGGACATTGCACACCAGTTGGTTTGTCCAGCGCGAAATCAGCGGACTTCGCGAACGCGGACGCCACACAGCACAAGCCGAAACAGCTCGTGCAGTCAGCTCGCAGGGCGTCCATGGTCACCACGGTAGCGTGACGCGGTGAAACTCAGTCGAAGGTCCGCGCTGGGACTGGGTACCGCGGCGGCGGCCACCGCGGCAGTCGGCATCACGGCGCGAGCCAATGCGGCGCAGGCTCCACAGGGGACCGCGTCGAGCCCGGAGCGGAAGGTCGCCCGGGTGTACACACGCGAGGTCGCGAAGGCACAGGGGGTCTGGTCGTCGTTGATCACGGTCGGTGGGACCACCGCCGTGGAACAGGACGCCGACAAGGTCGTCGAGGCCTACAGCGTGAACAAGCTCGCGGTCGCGACCGCGGTGCTCGACAAGATCGACCGGGGGCTGCTGACGCTCGACCAGCGGGTCGACCTCACGGCCGGCATCGTCATCCAGGACATCGACGGGACCTTCGCCCTCGACCGGGCGTACCCCAGCTCGATCACGCTGGGTCACGTCATGGCCAACCTGCTCAGCGTGTCCGACAACACGGCCGTGCGCCTGTGCGGGCTGGTCTGCCCGGCGGCGGAGCTGAACCAGATCCTGCGTGACAAGGGCTTCGTCGCCACGCAGGTCGTTCCCGTGGCGAACCCCAACCGGTTCTTCCTCGGCCAGACCACGCCGCGGGAGACGCACACGCTGCTGTCCAAGCTGGTCGCGGGCGAGCTGCTGTCGGCGACGTCGACGGACTACCTGCTGAACGTCATCCGCTCGACGTCCGCGTTCACCGACGGCATCCGGCTCAGGCTGCGCACGGACGAACGCCTGCGGGTCGGGACGAAGGCCGGCTGGTTCGACGACGGCGGCCGCAACGAGGCCGGCGTCGTCTTCGCCGCCGACGGCACCCCGGGCGCGATCTACTCGCTGTTCGCCAGTGGTCCGTTCGCCGGCGACGCCACGGTCAACGACGTGGACTTCGGCGCGACCCACCCGGCGCTGAAGGCCCGCCAGGAGCTCGGCCGCGCGCTCGTCGACGTGGTCGACGGCGTCGCGCCGGCCCCGCAGGCCAAGGCGGCCACGAAGAAGTACCCGGCGCCGGGGATCGTCGTCTCGAACGGCGGCTGACCGGTCCATGCCCTGGAGGTGCCCCTCGGGACGGTCACCGTCCCGAGGGGCCTTCAGGGCAGCTCGGCCACGGGGGCGAGGTCGGGGCGCTTCGGCAGGAAGCCGTCGCCGGGCTGGCGCCCGACGAGCTTGTTGCGCACGATGCCGTGTATCGCCGGGTAGACGTGGTGGCGCACCCACCCCCACTGGCGCGACGCCTTGCGCCATAACGGATCGGTCACCGCCGGCGGCAGCGGGGACAGCCAGGACGGGTCCGCCGGCACGTCCAGCGCGTCGAGCACGTGCGCCGCGACCCGCTGGTGGCCGATCACGCCGAGGTGCAGCCGGTCCGGTCCGTACAGGCGCTCGTCGTCGCAGTACGGGTCCTCGCGGACGTCGACCAGCACCGTGCCGTAGCGGGCGGCGACCGTCGCGACCAGGTCGTTGAACTGGTTGAGCCGCGTGCGCAGCCGGCGCAGCCCGGGCAGGCGCGCGAGGTCGGGGAGCGTGAACAGCACCACCGTGCGCGCGACCTCCGCCAGCGCGGCGACCGCGGTGTCCAGCGACCGGGCCGTCGACGAGTAGCGGTACTGCAGCAGGTCGTTGCCACCGCCGAACAACGTCACCAGGTCAGGGCGTTGCGCGACCGCCAGCGGCACCTGCTCGGCGAGGATCTGGTCGAGGCGCCGGCCACGCACCGCCAGGTTGGCGTACTGCAGCGACGGCTCCGCCGCCGCGAGCGCGGCGGCGGTGAGGTCGGTCCAGCCCCGGTAGGTCCTGCCGTCCGGGTACGGGTCGTCCAGGCCCTCGGCGCAGCTGTCCCCCAGGGCGACGTAACGGCGGTAGAGCATCCGTCCACGATAAGTGTTCGCCCTACACCAGTTGTTCACCTCTGGTCAATCTCACACACCCCGGGCCGCCCGGACCCGGAACAACGATGTGCGCTCATGAGAAGGCAATTGACCGGCACGCTCGCCGGCCTGCTCCTGATCAGCGGCACACTCCTCACCGGCGGCAACGCGGTCGCGGACCGCGGCCACGGCGCCCGTGCGTTCGACATCCAGGCGCACCGCGGCGGCCTCGGCTACCGCGCCGAGAGCACGCTCAGCTCCTTCGGGAACGGCCTGCGCATGGGCGTGTCCACCCTCGAGCTGGACATCCAGATCACGAAGGACGGCCAGGCCGTCGTCACGCACGACCGCCAGGTGACGGGCAGCAAGTGCCTCGACACCGCGCCGGTCACCCCCGGCGACCCCCAGTTCCCCTACGTCGGCAAGTACGTCAAGGACCTCACGCTCGCCCAGGTGCGCACCCTCGACTGCGGGAGCGAGCGCCTGCCCGACTTCCCGCGGCAGCTGCTCACGCCCGGCTCGCGGATGCCGCTGCTGAGCGAGGTGTTCGACCTGGTCAAGCGGTATCACGCGGACGACGTGAAGCTGAACGTCGAGACCAAGGTCGAGGCCGGCGCGCCGAACGAGACCGCGCCGCGCGAGCAGTTCGTGCAGGTCGCGGCGAAGGAGGTCCGCAGGGCCGGGTTCCTCGACCGGGTCACCATCCAGAGCTTCGACTGGGGCTCGCTGATCCGGATGCGGCAGGTCGAGCCGCGGCTGCCGCTGGTGGCCCTGACGAACTACGACTTCCTGCAGGTCGGGCAGCCCGGCAGGTCGCCGTGGCTCGGCGGGCTGGACATCGACGACTTCGGTGGCGACCCGATCGCGGCCATCAGGTCGTTCGGCGCCGCGACCTTCTCGCCCGTGCACGGGTTCCCGCAGAACGGCACGGTGACCGACCCGACCTACCGCCCGTACGTGACCGCGGACATGGTCGAGCACGCGCACGAGAACGGCATCAAGGTCGTGCCGTGGACGGTCGACGACCTGCCGACCATGCGCAAGCTCGTGGCCGACGGCGTCGACGGCATCATCTCCGACTACCCGGACCGGCTGCGGCAGGTCGTCGCGGAGAACCACCTCAGGTTGCCGCGTGTCCACGCCTCGCCGTTCGACATCCAGGCGCACCGGGGCGGTCGGGCCGTGCGGCCGGAGAACACGCTCGCCGCGTTCCGCAACGCCATCGGCATGCCCGACGTGTCCACGCTGGAGCTGGACACGGGCGTCACGAAGGACGGCGTCCTGGTGGTCAGCCACGACCGCGCGGTCAACGGCGCGCACTGCGTCGACACCGCACCGGTCCGGCCGAACGACCCGGCGTTCCCCTATGTGGGCAAGCTGATCCACGACCTGACGCTGGCGCAGTTGCGCACCGTCGACTGCGGTGCCAAGACCCTGCCGGAGTTCCCGAACCAGGTGGCGGTGCCGGGGGAGAGGATCCCGACGCTGCGGGAGGTGCTGAACCTCGCGCGGACCCGGCCGGACATCCGGCTGAACATCGAGACGAAGATCAGCCCGCTGGTCCGGGACACCGTGGACTACCGGACGTTCACCCGGAAGCTCGTGCGGGCCCTGGCCGGCTGGGAGAAGCGGACCACCATCCAGTCGTTCGACTGGCGCACGATCCGGTACGCGCGCCAGCTCAACCCGCGGGTCGAGACGGTCGCGCTGGTGTGGCAGTACGGCCCGGCCGAGTGCCAGACGCTCGCCGACGAGTGCTCGCTGCAGGCCAGGTACGGCGATCCCTCGGTGAAGAGCCCGTGGACGGGTGGGCTCGACTGGTGGTACTACCGGGACCTCGGCAAGCTGACCCGCGCCGCCGGTGCGTCCACCGTGTCGGCGAACTGGCAGGTCCACGACCCGAACCAGGCCGCGGTCGCCAACCCCGACTGGTACCTGCGCACCGACCCGTCGTACTACTCCGGTCCGACGGTGCCGGTGCTGCGGGAGCGCTACGGCCTGAAGGTCGTGCCGTACACCGTGGACGACGAGGCGACCATGGACCGCGTGATCGCACTCGGCGTCGACGGCCTGATCTCGGACGATCCCGAGCTGTTGGTGGCGGTGGCCAGGCGGGCGGGGCTGCGGTAGCCAGGTGGTCGAGCACCCCGCGGGTCCGGCAGGCGGGACCCGCGGGGTCAGACCAGGCCGGCGTCGTGGACCAGCAGTGCGATCTGGGTGCGGTTGCCCGCGTCCAGCTTCGTCAGGACCTTGGTGATGTGGGCTTTCACCGTCGCGACGCTGACGTGCAGTTCCGCGGCGATCTCCGCGTTCGTCCGGCCCTGGCCCACCGCCACCGCCACGTCGTGTTCGCGGGCCGACAGGTTCGCCAGTGCGGTGCGGGCCCTCGCGTACGCGCCGGCCTCGGTCGCCGCGCGGTCCATCAGGCGGCGGGTGATGCGTGGGGACAGGATCGGCTCGCCGGCGGCCACCCGGCGGATGGCGGTGGCGATCTCGGTCGGCGGCGCGTCCTTCAGCAGGAAGCCGCTGGCACCCGCGCGCAGGGCCCGCAGGACGTTCTCGTCCGAGTCGAACGTGGTCAGCACGATCACCTCGGGCGGGTTCGCCCGCGCTCGGGCCCGTGCCGTCGCCGCGATGCCGTTCACGCGGGGCATCCGGATGTCCATCAGGACGACGTCGGTCGGGTGAGCGTCCAGCGCGGCCGGCACCTGGTCGCCGTCGCCCGCCTCGCCGACGACCCGCAGGCCGTCGGCGCCGTCGAGCATCATGGTGAGGCCCGAGCGCACGAGTGCGTCGTCGTCGACCACCAGGACCCGTATCGGCGACTCGCTCATGCCGGCCACGGTAGCGACGCCGACACCCGGAACTCCGTCGCGGTCGTCCCGTGGTCCAGCTGCCCGCCGACCAGCCGTACCCGCTCGGTCAGGCCCACCAGGCCGGTGCCCGACCCGGGGATGAGCGACCCCGCGCCGAGCGGGTTCGACACGTCGATGGTCAACAGCGCGCCCGGCGTGCCGTCCAGTGCGATGCGCACCGGCTGGCCGGGGGCGTGCTTGCGGGCGTTGGTCAGCGCCTCCTGCACCACCCGGTAGGCGGTCCGGCCGGTCGTGCCCGGCACCTCCACGTCACCGACGGAGTCACGCAGCTCCACCGGGGTGCCGATCGAGCGGGACTCCTCGACCAGGGACGGCAGGTCGGACAGCGCGGGCACCGGGCGTGCGAGGTCGTCGGCCGGGTCGTCCCGCAGCAGGGCGATCACGTCGCGCAGCTCGTTCAGGGCCTGGTGCACCGTGGTCCGGATGATCCCGGCCGCCTGCGACAGGCGTTCCGGTGCCTGGTCGGGGCGGTACTCGAGGGCGCCGGCGTACGTGGCGAGCAGCGACAGCCGGTGCGCGAGGACGTCGTGCATCTCCCGCGCGATGGTCGCCCGCTCGGCCGCCCGCGCCTCGGCCACGCGCCGGCCCTGCTCGGCCTCGGCACGCTCGGCGCGTTCCCGCAGGGACGTGATCACCGCGGCCCGCGCGGCCGCGAGCGCGCCCCAGCCGACCAGGCCGGCGTGCAGGACGACCACCAGCGTCAGGTACCAGGCATAGGAGATGCCGCTGATCGGTGCCCACCGCCACCGCACGGCGTGCGCGACGATCCCGGCCAGTGCGAACCCGATGGCGACCGGCAGGGACCGGACCCGGGCGGTGTGGATCACGGCGATGTTCGAGAGCGGCGTCGCGGTCCCGGCGACCACCGCGAGCACGACGAGCGGCAGCCCGACCCGCAGCGGCCGGCGGAACAGCATCGGGAACAGCGCGAGCCCGACCACGCCGGCGACGACCTCGGCGACCAGCTTCGTCCCACGGGTGCCGCCGGTGTAGTCGCCGTAGGCGATGGCGGCGACGACCAGGCCGATCGCCGCGGTGGTCAACCACAACCGCGATCCGCACATCTGCCGGTAGGACATGGGACGAGCGTACGAGCCGGGCGAGCAGCGGACCATCGACCAAAGTCGAATGCGATCTCGACGGGCGGTCGATGTGGTCCGGCGTCCCGGCGGCGAACCTTGTGCCACCCCGCCGGCACCACCGGAGCGGACACCGGAAGGAACCTCCCATGACCGCCATCGAAGCCCCCACCCTCGGCGCCTACCGCATCGAACCGAGCGAGTCGACCATCGAGTTCGCCACGCGGCACCTCTTCGGGCTCGCCCCCGTTCGCGGCACGTTCACCCTCCGCGAGGGCGTCGTGCACGTCGCCGACCCCGTCGAGGCGTCCATGGTCCGGGCCACGATCGACGCCACCAGCTTCGACACCGGGCTCGCCGCCCGGGACGACACCGTCCGCTCGCCGCGGTACCTCGACGCGGCGCGCCACCCGGAGATCACGTTCGTGGCCAACGGCGTCGACCGGAACGAGGTGCTGGCCGGCACGCTCACCGTCCGCGGCCGCACCGAGCCGCTCGACGTGCGGATCGACGAGATCCGGGTGCTCGGCCACCGCCTCCAGCTCCGCGCACGCGCCGAGGTGGACCGCTTCGCGTGGGGCATCACCGCGGGGAAGGGCATGACCGGCCGCCGCCTGCGGATCACGCTGGCCCTGGTCGCCACCCAGCTCCCCGCCCCCGGCGACGCCTGACGCCCCGCCGATGCCTGACCCGGCGCTTGACCTGGAGCGGACTCCAGCCGATACCGTCCGCACACCGAATCACCGGGGAGGAAGACGTTGCGGTATCGCGTACTGGGTGGCACCGGCATCGAGGTGAGCATCCACTGCCTCGGCACGATGATGTTCGGTGCCATCGGCAACACCGACCACGACGACTGCGTGCGGATCATCCACGCCGCGCTCGACGCGGGCATCAACTTCGTCGACACGGCCGACATGTACTCGGCCGGTGAGTCGGAGGAGATCGTCGGCAGGGCCCTGCAGGGGCGGCGTGCGGACGTCGTGCTCGCCACGAAGGTCCACTTCCCCGACGGCGACGGCCCGAACAGGGGCGGGAACTCGCGGCGCTGGATCACCTACCAGGTCGAGCGGAGCCTGCGGCGGCTGCGGACCGACTGGATCGACCTGTACCAGATCCACCGGCCGGACTACACGACCGACATCGAGGAGACGCTGTCGGTGCTGACGGATCTCGTGCGGGCGGGCAAGATCCGCGCGTTCGGCTGCTCGACGTTCCCGCCGGCGGACATCGTGGAGGCCCACCACGTCGCGGAACGCCGTGGGCTGCACCGGTTCCGCACCGAACAGCCGCCGTACTCGTTGCTGGCACGGGGAATCGAGACGTCGGTGCTGCCGACGTGCGCGCGGCTCGGCATGGGTGTGCTGACGTGGAGCCCGCTCGCGGCGGGCTTCCTGTCCGGGAAGATCCGCCGCGGCCAGGAGATCGACATGAGCCGCGGCCGCGCGGCCCTGCAGCCGCAGCGGTACGACCCGTCGCTGCCGACGACGCGGCGCAAGCTCGACGCCGTGGAGCAGCTCGTCGAGGTGGCGGACGACCTCGGCGTCACCCTGCCGGACCTGGCCGTCGCGTTCGCGGCCGCGCACCCGGCCGTCACGTCGGTGATCACCGGCCCGCGCACGATGGCGCACCTGACCGCGACCCTGGAGGGCGCGTCCCTGACGCTCGACGACGCCACACTGGACCGGCTCGACGAGATCGTCCCACCTGGCACCGACCTCTACCGCGCGGACGGCGCCTGGTCCCCGCCGTGGCTGACCGACGCGCGGCTGCGCCGCCGAACGCCGGAGGACCGCCCGGCCGCCTGACCGTCCTCAGTGGCACTTCTCAGTGGCACTTCTCAGCGGCACTCCTCGGTGGCATTCCTCGGTGGCATTCCTCAGTGGCGCTGGGCGAGCGCGGCGGCCTTCATGTTCAGGTAACGCTGCTCCGGCAGGGACCGCGTGAGCCGCGCGGCCTGCCGGTACGCGGCCAGCGCGCCCGGCACGTCCCCGGACAGCTCCAGCAGATGAGCGCGAACGGCGTGCAGCCGGTGGTGCGTCGCCAACCGCTTGTCCGAGGCCACGGTGGACAGGAGCGCGAGCCCCGCCGCCGGCCCGCGCGCCATGGCCGCCGCCACCGCGTGGTTGAGCGCCGTCATCGGGTTGGGCCGCTGCGCGAGCAGCACCCCGTACAGGGCCTCGATCTGCGGCCAGTCCGTGTCCGCGGCGGTGCGGGCCTCGTCGTGCAGTGCGGCGATCGCGGCCTGCAGCTGGTAGGGCCCGGACGGACCGGACGACATGGCCGCGGTCACCAGCTCGGTCCCCTCCGCGATGAGATCGGCACGCCACAGCGACCGGTCCTGGGACTCCAGGGGGACCAACGCCCCGTCCGGCCCGACGCGGGCGGGCCGGCGGGCGTCGGTCAGCAGCATCAGCGCCAGCAGCCCGGCGACGTCCCCGTCGCGCGGCAGGAGCCGGTGGACGATCCGGGTCAGCCGTATCGCCTCGGTGGACAGTTCGGCCCGGTACGCGTGCGGTCCGGCCGTGCTCGCGTACCCCTCCGTGAAGATCAGGTACAGCACGTGCAGCACCGCGGCCAGTCGCGACGTCCGGTCCGGCGGCAGCCGGAACGGCACCCCGCTGGCGCGGACCCGTTGCTTGGCACGGCTGATCCGCTGCGCCATCGTCGCCTCCGGCACGAGGAACGCCCGCGCGATCTCCTGCGTCGTCAGGCCGCCGACCGACCGCAACGTCAACGCGATCTGCTGCTCGGGCGGCAACGCGGGGTGGCAGCACATGAACAGCAGGATCAGCGTGTCGTCGCCGTCCTCGGTCGGCGCGACCGCGGGCAGCCTCCACGTGTTCTCCCGGCGCTGCCGCGCCTGCTCGGCACGCAACAGGTCGGTGAGCCGGCGGGCCGAGACCGCGATGAGCCACGCCTTCGGGTCGTCCGGCAGGCCGTCGCGCGGCCACTGCTCGGCCGCGGCGATCATGGCCTCCTGCACCGCGTCCTCGGCGGTGTCGAAGTGCCCGTACCGGCGGACGACCGCGCCGAGGGCCCGCGGCGCCAGGTCGCGCAGCAGGCCCTCCAACGGGACGGTCATGCCGACAGCTCGTCCAGTCCACTCATCAGCGGGCGGACGTCGGCGAAGGCGCGCGTCCGCACGTAGTCCGGCACTGGGCCGTCGCCCAGCTTCGCGGCGATCTCGGTCGCCCGGTCGAGGCCGGCGCAGTCCACGATCGTGTAACCGACGACCACCTCGGCCGTCTCGGCGAACGGGCCGTCGGTGACCAGGTCGCCGGGGCCGACGCGGCGGGTGTGCACCGGGCCGGCCAGCGCGGCCGCGTCCACGAACTCGCCGGACTCCACCAGCTCGTTCGTCCACTTGCCCATGTACTCACCCAACCCGGCGACCTCCTCCGGTGTCCAGGCGCGGCCCACCGCGTTGTCCTTGCCGGACATCCCGTCGTAGTCGGCCTGCGATGCGTAGTGGAGGATCATGTACTTCACGGTGTGTCTCCTGCGGTGTGTGACTGTGTTGTCGGCCGGGACGTCGAGGCCACCGCACCACAGTTCGACAGCTCGCTCCAAATGTGATCGGCGTCACATAGCATGGACCGGGGTCCACGCCGGGTCGCGGCCGGTCAGCCCGAGGACGCGGTCCAGTGTCGGGGCGTCGGCGGGGACCGTGACCTCCGGCCCGAACAGGCCCATCTCCCGGCCCTGCGCCGCGGGGGCCGCCATCGACTCCCACAGGTGCGCCACCAGCGGGGCCGGCAGGTCGAGGAGCTGGCCCGTCGCGACGGCGAGGTCCCAGCCGTGCACGGCCAGCTCGCCGGTGATCATGTCGCCGATCACCGCCGCGGGCATCTCCCGCGGTTCCCCGAAACCGGTCACGCCCTCCCACGCCGACCGCGGTGCCCACGCCGACGCCATCCGGTCGAGCAGCTCGAGCAGGTCGGCGCGCCAGTCGCCGGTCGTCAGGTCCACGTCGGACTCCGCGGCGGCCAGCGGCGCCACGACCTCCTTGCGGCCGGCACCCGCCAGCGACGGGCCCCAGAAGAGCAGGTGGTTGAGCAACGCACGCACGTCGTACTTCGCGCACGGTGTCGGTTCGGCGAGCTGGTCGGCGGTGATGGTGCGCACGACCGCGGCCATGGCGCCGGCCGCGTCAGACAGGTGTGACATGCCGGCGACGCTAGGCGAGCGATCACCAGGCCGTATTGAACAAAGGCGACGGACCTACACTCGCCGGTGTGGGGAGGGACGTGCGTGAGCTGCGGGGAGCGTGGACCAGGTACCAGCGGCACGCGTACCACGAGCCGTCGCCCGAGTTGGCGCCCTGGGTCGAGCGGTACTGGGAGGCCCACTGGGACTACGCCGAGCCCTACCGGCAGAAGATCGTGCCCTACCCGAACGTGCACGTGTCCTTCGGCGACGGTCGCGCGGACGTCAACGGCGTGGTCAGCGGCTTCCGGACCAGGGTCCTCGAGGGCGTGAACCACGTGTTCGGCGTCGCGTTCCGGCCAGGCTGCTTCCGCCCGTTCCTCGGCGCGCCCGTCTCCACCATCACCGACCGGGTCGTGCCGGTCGCGGAGGTGTTCGGGGACGTGCCGGCGCACGTGGACATGGACAAGGACGCCGCCGAGGAGTTCCTGCTGGCCCACCTGCCCGAACCCGACGCGAGGACGGCCGAGGCCGTCGGCGCGGTCGCGCTGATCGCCGCCGACCCGGCTCTGACCAGGGTGGAGACGGTGGCCGACCGGCTCGGCGTTGGCGTCCGCGGACTGCAGCGGCTGTTCGCCGAGTACGTCGGCATCGGGCCGAAGTGGGTGATCCGCCGGTACCGCCTGCGCGAGGTGACCGAGCGCATGGCGGCCGGTGGCGAGATCGACTGGGCGGCCCTCGCGGCCGACCTCGGCTACGCCGACCAGGGCCACTTCATCCGCGACTTCAAGAACATGTTCGGCGAGCCGCCGACCCGGTACGCGGAGCGGTACTGAGATGAACGCGACTCGGACGAAGGCGACTGATGAACGCTGCTGAGACGAACGCGACTGAGATGGACGCTGCTGAGACGAACATCGAGATCAGCGTGGAGTCGCTCCAGGGCGTCCGGGTCGCGGCGGAGGCCGGGGCGGCACGGGTCGAGTTGTGCGCGGGCCTGTCCGACGGCGGTCTCACACCCAGCGCCGCGCTCATCGAGGCCGCGGCCGAGCTGATCCAAGTGCACGTCCTGGTGCGGCCCCGGCCTGGCGACTTCGCCTACGCCCGCGACGAGCTGGACCTGATCGTCCGGGACATCGCCCTCGCGCGGCGGCACGGCGCGGCCGGGGTCGTCGTCGGCGCCCTGACGGCGGAGGGCGCGGTGCACGACGCGTGCGCGGCATTCGTCGAGGCCGCCGGTGACCTGCACACGACCTTCCACCGCGCCATCGACGTCAGCGCGGACTCCCGGCGCGCCCTGGACCGGCTGGCGGCGCTGGGTTTCACCCGGGTGCTGACCTCCGGCCGCCGCCGGTCCGCGCTCGACGGCGCGCCGCTGATCAGGGAACTGGCCGGCCGGACGGCCGTGGCCGTGATGGCGTGCGGCGGGGTGCGGGCCGCCAACGCCGCCGCGGTCCTGCGGGCCACGGGGGTGCGCGACCTGCACGCGGCACCCCGCCGCCCGGCCGGTGCTGCCGCTCACCTCGCCCAGCCGGGCGAGGTGAGCTACGCGGGCGTCGGCGTCCCGGCCGGCCACGACCACTTCGAGACGGACGCGGTCGAGGTGGCGGCCCTCTGCGCGGTGCGGGAGCCGTATCTCGGTTGACCGCCGCCGGATGATCGGCTGCGTGAGGATGCACGCGGACGAGGCGGACATCGACGCCGAGTTGGTGCGGCGGCTGGTCGCGGCGCAGTTCCCGGCGTGGGCCGGGCTGCCCGTCGAGCCGGTCGTCTCCTCGGGTACCGACAACGCCATGTTCCGGCTCGGCGACGACCTCGCCGTGCGGTTGCCGCGGATCGCGGGCGCGGCCGGGAACGTGGCCACCGAGCAGCGGTGGGTGCCTCGGCTCGCACCCCACCTGCCCGTCGCGGTGCCGGCGCCGGTCGCGGTTGGCGCGCCCACCGGCGAGTACCCGTACCCGTGGAGCGTCTGCCACTGGCTGCCCGGCGTGAACCCCACCACGGCGGACACCGGGCTGGCGCACGACCTCGCCGCGTTCGTGACCGCGTTGCGGCGCGTGGACACGGCCGGCGCGCCGCGAGCCGGCCGCGGCGCGCCGCTGTCCACCCGGGACGAGCCGACCCGGGTCGCCATCGCCGCGTCCCGAGGGCTCGTCGACGCCACCGCGGTGACCGAGGTCTGGGTCGACGCCCTGCGCGTCCCGCCGTGGGACGGTCCGCCCGCCTGGGCGCATGCCGACCTCTCACCCGGCAACCTGCTGGTCCGCGACGGCCGGCTCACCGCGGTGATCGACTGGGGTGCCGCCGGCGTCGGCGACCCGACCGTCGACCTGATCGTCGCGTGGAACCTGTTGCCGGCGCCCGCCAGGAGGGCCTTCCGGGACGCGCTCGGCACCGACGACGACACCTGGCGGCGCGGCCGGGGCTGGGCGCTGTCGATCGCGGTGATCCAGCTGCCCTACTACCAGCACACGAACCCGGTGCTCGCCGCGAACGCCCGGCACGTGCTCGACGAGATCCTGGCCGACTAAGTTACCGACCAGTATCGTTGGCGCATGCCGACACTCAAACACGAGGGCGATGTCTACGTGCTCGACCTCGGCGACGGCGAGAACCGGTTCCACCCGGACTGGCTCGCCGCCACGAACACCGCGCTCGACGAGGTCGAGCGCGCGCCGGCGCCGCTCGTCACCACGGCGAGCAGCCGCATCTACTCCAACGGCCTCGACCTCGACTGGCTCGGCCAACACGGTGAGGCGTTGCAGACCTACGTGGCCGACGTGCAGGCACTCCTGGCCCGGGTGCTGGCGTTCCCGACCCCGACCGTCGCCGCGATCCCGGGGCACGTGTTCGCCGCGGGCGCCATGTTCGCGCTGGCGCACGACTTCCGCGTGATGCGTGCGGACCGCGGCTTCTTCTGCCTCCCGGAGGTGGACATCAACATCCCGTTCACCCCCGGCATGGCCGCGTTGATCCAGAGCCGGCTCACCCCGGCCACCGCGCACGAGGCCATGACCACGGGCCGCCGCTTCGGCGGCACGGACGCCGCGGCGGCGGGCCTCGTCGACGAGGCCGTCCCGGAGGAGGACGTGCTGCCGAGGGCACTCGACCGCGCCCGCGCGCTCACCGGCAAGAACCCGCAGACCCTCGCGGCCATCAAGACCCAGATGTACAGCGCGCCCCTGGCGGCACTGCGCGAAGGCTAGAGCCCGGCTATCTTCGACGATGACGAAGGGAATCCGCACATGGTGGCCGAGGACGACGTCTCCGGGTGAAGCCCGGACCGACAGGCGGTGCTGATCGGCACCGCTCCTTGTCGTGCCTTCGTTCTCCTGCCCCTCTCGGGCGGCTGACGCACGCCCGCGGATCCGCGAAAGCCACCACATGTCCACGATCGTCTGTTCGAACCTGTCCTTCTCCTGGCCGGACGGCACCGCCGTCTTCACCGACCTGTCCTTCTCCGCCGGCGCCGGGCGCACCGGTCTCGTCGCACCCAACGGCGCCGGCAAGAGCACGCTGCTCCGCCTGGTCGCCGGTGAGCTGACGCCCGACGCCGGCGACGTCGCCGTGGAGGGGCAGCTCGCGTACCTGCCGCAGACGCTGCCGCTCACGGCGTCGCTGACCGTCGCCGAGGTGCTGGAGATCGCCCCGGTCGTCGCCGCGCTGGCCGCCATCGAGGCCGGCGACGCGCGCGAGGAGAACTTCGCGGTCGTCGGGAACGACTGGGACATCGAGGAACGCGCCCGCGCCCAGCTCGACCGGCTCGGGCTCGGCGACGTCGCGCTCGACCGTCCACTCGGCACACTCAGCGGCGGGCAGGTCGTCTCGCTCGGGTTGGCCGCGCAACTGTTGAAGCAGCCGGACGTGCTGCTGCTCGACGAGCCGACCAACAACCTCGACCGCGCCGCGCGGCGCCGGCTCCACGACGTGCTCGGCGACTGGAAGGGCTGCCTGCTGCTGGTGAGCCACGACCGCACGCTGCTGGACCGCATGGACCGCATCGCGGAGCTGGACCGCGACGGGATCACCTTCTTCGGCGGGAACTTCTCCGCGTTCGACGCGGCCAGGCAGGCGGCACGCGAGGTCGCCGAGAAGAACTACCGCAGCGCCGAGCAGGAGCTGAAGCGCGGGAAACGGGAGCTGCAGCAGGCGCGGGAACGCGCGCAGAAGCGGGCCGGCAACGCGGCCCGCACCAACACCGACATCCCGCGGATCGTGCGCGGCATGCTGCAGCGCCGCGCCCAGGAGTCCGCCGGCCGGGCGAACGACCTGCACTCGCAACGGGTCGACGGCGCGAAGGCGCGGCTCGCCGAGGCGGACCGGGCCCTCCGCGAGGACGACGCGCTCTCGCTGTCGCTGCCCGACACGACCGTCCCGGCGGGACGGACGGTCTTCCACGGCGAGCGGATCCGGGTGCGGGACCTGTTCGCGGACCTGAACCTCGCGATCCGCGGGCCGGAGCGGATCGCCCTGCTCGGCGCCAACGGAGTCGGCAAGTCCACGCTGCTGCGGGTGGTCAGCGGCGACCTGGCACCCGAGGGCGGGCTGATGAACCGCGCCGAGGGCCGGATCGCCTACCTGTCACAGCGGCTGGACCTGCTGGACCCGGCCCGCAGCACGCTGGAGAACCTGCGCGCGTGCGCACCCGCGCTCGGCGCGACGGAGACCATGCACCTGCTGGCACGGTTCCTGTTCCCGGAGGAACGCGCCCAGCTGCCGGTCGGCGTGCTGTCGGGCGGCGAACGGCTGCGGGCGACGCTGCTGTGCGTGCTGCGTGCCGAGCCGGCGCCGCAGCTCCTGCTGCTGGACGAGCCGACGAACAACCTCGACCTGGTGAGCGTCGGACAGCTGACCAGCGCGTTGCACGCCTACCAGGGCGCCTTCGTGGTCGTCAGCCACGACGACCGGTTCCTGGCCGACATCGGGATCACCCGGTGGCTGTCCCTCGCGGACGGAGTGCTGACGGAGAGATGAACTCGTCGGCGACCCACCGGGCGACGTGCTCGGGATAGGGCGCGGGCAGCGACAGGACGAGGTGCGTGAAGCCGGCGTCGACGGCCGCACCGATCGCCGTCCGCGTGTCATCGGGCCGGTCGTAGGCGACGGGCAGGACGATCGACCGGTCGATCGACGCCGGGTCGCGGCCGATCTCCGCGCAGAAGCCGTCCAGGACGGCGCTGCGCCGGGCGGCGTCGGCGATGTCGCGGCCGGGGATGTTGCACACGTCCGCGTGCTCGGCGGCCACGCGCAGCGTCGCGCCGGCGCGTCCCCCGACCACGATCGGCGGGTGCGGTCGCTGCACGGGCTTGGGGTTGCAGAACGCGCCGGTCAGCTGGTGGTAGGTGCCGTCGAAGTCGAACGGCGCCGGCTCGGTCCACAGTCGCCGGATGATCGTGCACGCCTCGGCGAGGCTGCCGGTCGCGTGCGCGGCGTCGTGGAAGGGCAGGCCGTGTGCCGCGTACTCGCGCCGGGCCATCGGCAGGTCCGGCCGCGAGCCCGCGCCGATGCCGAACTCGAGCCGGCCGCCGGACACGGCGTCGACGGTCGCGGCGATCTTGGCGAGCACCGCCGGCGGCCGGAAGCGGTTGCTGGTCACCATCAGCCCGAGCCGCAGCCGTTCGGTGCGCGCGGCGAGGGCGGCGAGCAGGGTCCAGCCCTCGAACGCCGGCCCGTCGAGGTCGCCGGCGATCGGCATGAGGTGGTCGAACAGCCACGCGTGCTCGATCGCCGGGATCGCGTCGGCCTCCTGCCACACGCGCAGGACGTCGGGGTAGCCGACCTGCTGCGGGGCCGTCATGATGCCGAACCGCGGCGTGGTCACGAGCGCCGCCGCAGTGCCGGGTCGAGCAGGGCGGGCGGGGTGTCGTACTTCTCCTCCGGGGCCAGGTCGACCCCCGGGGCGACGACCGCATCGATCGCGTCGAGGACGTCGGCGGTGAGCACGGTGTCCGCGGCGGCCAGCTGCGAGGTCAGGTGGTCCACGGTGCGCGGGCCGATGATCGCGCTGGTCACGCCGGGGTGCGCGGTGACGAAGCCGAGCGCGAGCTGGATCAGCGTCAGGCCGGCCTGGTCGGCGACCTTCGCGAGCCGCTCGACGGCGTCCATCTTGGCCCGGTTGGCCGGCACGGCGGGATCGAAGCGCTGCGGCATGATCGTCGCCCGGTTCGTCGTGACCTCGCGACCCGCGCGGATCGCGCCCGACAGCCAGCCGCCGGCCAGCGGGCTCCAGACCAGCACGCCCAGCCCGTACTGCTCGGTCACCGGCAGGACGTCGCGCTCGATCGCGCGCTGCAGGATGGAGTAGCCGGGCTGCTCGGTGGTGTAGCGGCCCAGGTGGTTCTCCCGGGCGGCCCACTGGGCCTCGACGATGCGGTAGGCGGGGTAGGTCGAGGTGCCGAAGTAGCGGATCTTGCCGGCCCGCTGCAGGTCGGTCAGCGC
>NZ_JBJMIE010000538.1:0-6521 GCF_045807065.1 Actinophytocola sp.
GACAACGCGTCGAGCTTGCCCTGCAACGTGTCCTGTGCGGTCTTCACGGCCTGCTGTGCCGTCTGGGTGGCCGTGCCCGCCGCCGCGCACGCCGCCGACGCCGGGTCCGCGCACGCCGTCGTCTGTGCGGCCACCGCGTCCGACGCCGTCTTCAGCGCCGCCGACGCCGCCGACTGGGCGTCCTTCACCGCCTGCACCAGCGGGCCGAGCGTGGCGGACGAGTCAGCGGACCTGGTGCGGTCGTCCCCGGACCCTGAGGAGTTCGACGAGTTCGACGAGTTCGAGGAACCCGAGGAGTCCGACGAGTTCGCGGCCTGCTTGACCGCGTTCGACGCCGAGTCCAGGTTGGCCTCCGCCTGGTCGACGTCCGACTGCGCCTTGTCCACCGCCGCCTGCAGGGACGCCGTGTCCAACGAGCCCAGCTCCTGGCCGGCCGACACCGAGTCCCCGACCACCACCGCCAGGTTCGCCAGCGCACCGGACGTACCGAAGGAGACGTCCGCGCGATTCACTCGATCGACGGTCCCACTGACGGACACCGTCTGCGCCACGTCACCCGTCGACACCGTCGCGACCCGGTAGTGGCCGCCGGAGTCCGCGCCGGCCACCGAGACCACCGCGAAACCCGCGCCGGCGACGACAACGCCGGCCACCACCCATGCCAGCTTCCTCATCATTCACTCCGCAACGCGTCGATGGGCGTGAGCCGCGCGGCCCTCGTGGCCGGGTAAACGCCGAAACCAATGCCGATCGCCAGGGAAACCCCGATGGCCCCGGCGATCGCGACGGGAGAGACACTCACCGGCTGGTCGATCAGCCGTGGCAGCACGAACGCCCCGGCAACGCCCAGCACCGCCCCCAGCAGTCCGCCGCACACGCCCAGCACACCGGCCTCCACCAGGAACTGCCGCCGGATCGCGCTCGGCGTCGCCCCCAGCGCCTTGCGCAGCCCGATCTCCCGGACCCGCTCGGTGACCGCGACCAGCATGATGTTCATGACCCCGATCCCCCCGACCAGCAACGAGATCGCGGCGACCCCGCCGAGCAGTATCGTCAGCGTCTCGTTGGTCGCGTTCGCCGTCTCCAGCAGTGACTGCTGGGACGCGATGCTGAAGTCCGTGTCGCCGTGCAGGTTTCGCAGCAACGCGTCGATCTCCTGGTAGGCGGCGCTCAGCGTGTCCTCGGAGGACGCCTGCACGTAGATCGTCGAGACCGACGCGGACGCCGTCCCGGTCAGCGAGCGCGCCACGGACAGCGGCATCAACGTCAGGTCGTCGTCACTCGCCGAGGACGACGACGCGCCGGACGACGCCAGCACCCCGATCACCGTCATCGGCCGCCCGGCGACCGAGACCGATCGGCCGACGGCCTCGCGCCGGCCGAACAGCTCGCTCGCCGTGTCCGGCCCCAGCACCACCACGTTCGACTCCCCGTCGGTGAAGAACCGGCCCGCCGACAGCGTGCGGTTGCGGACCGGCAGCCACGACGTGGTGGTGCCGACGAGGCTGGAGGTCCAGTTGGTCGTCCCGGCGACCAGTGCCGCCTGTGCGGAGACCACCGGCGCCACGGCCGCGACATCCGGGGCGGCCGAGTCGTCGGTGACGGCAGTGGCGTCGGACAACGTGAGCGTCGACGCCGAGCCGAACCCACCCCGCTGCCCGGAGGAGGACGTGCTGCTCCCCGGCGAGATGATCAGCAGGTTGCTGCCCAACGCGTCGATCTGGTCCGCGACCCTGGCCTGCGCCCCCAACCCCAGCCCAACGGTCAGGATCACCGACGAGATCCCGATGACGATGCCCAACATGGTCAGCACCGACCGCAACCGATGCGCACGAATGGCCTCGAGACCACTCGCGAAGGTGTCCCGCCAGTTCATGAAGCCCTGTCTTCCGAGTTGTCCACAGCGATCGAGCTATCCACAACCAGCCGGTAACAACCCGGGAATGTCGGCCCCTGCCGGTAGACTGGCAAGGCGGGACGCCCCCGGGACAGGGTGGGGGCTGGCCATCGCGCGCGCGAGTTCATGAGGCCAGCTGTCCGTCTCTGATCAGGACGGATCGGTCCGCCCGGCGGGCCACGTCCGCCTCGTGGGTGATCAGGACGATCGTGCGGCCCACGCCGTGCAGCTCGTCCAGCAGGGCGAGTACGTCCGCCGACGCCGTCGAGTCCAGGTTGCCGGTCGGCTCGTCGGCCAGGATCAGGGCCGGGTCGGTCACCAGCGCCCGTGCCACCGCCACCCGCTGCTGCTGCCCGCCGGACAGCTCACCCGGCCGGTGCTTCAGCCGGTCGGACAGGCCCACCCGGGCCAGCGCCTCCTCCGCCCGCGCCCGCCGCTCGGCCGGCGGCACGCCCGCGTAGGCCAGCGGCAGCTCCACGTTCCGGCACGCCGTCATGCTCGGCAGCAGGTTGAACTGCTGGAACACGAACCCGATCCGCCGGTTGCGGATGTCGGCCAGGTGCGTCTCGGACAGCTCGGTCACCCGCCCGCCGGCCAGCACGTAGTCCCCGGACGTCGGCAGGTCCAGGCACCCGATGATGTGCATGAGCGTGGACTTCCCGGACCCGGACGGCCCGGCGACCGCCACGTACTCGCCCTGTTCGATCCGCAGTGACACGCCCCGCAGCGCATCGACCTCGACCGTGCCGGTGGCGTACGTCTTGCGCACGTCGGTCATCTCGATGATGGCGCTCACGTCAGTTACCGCCGCTCTGGAAGCGGCCGGGCCGGAAGTCGCCGCCACCATTGGGGAAGTTCCCGCCGCCCGGGAACACGTTGTTCCCGTTCCGGCCGTTGGTCCCGCCGGTGCCGCCGCTCGGCGCGACCACGGCCACCTCGACCTGGTCGCCCTCCCTGAGGCCGGACGTGATCTCGGTCTGCGCGCCGAACGTGTCGCCGACCTTGACGTTCGTCCGCACCGCCTTGCCGTCGACCATCTTGTCGACGTAGGTGGTCCTGCCCGAGGTGTGCAGGGCCATGGCCGGCACGGTGAGCACGTTCTGCCGCTCCTCGACCACGACCGCCACGGTCGCCGACGAGCCCGCGTAGATGTCGGTCCGCTCACCGGTGACGTCGACGGTCACCGGGAACGTCGCCGCGCCGGAGTCGTCGGCGCTCGCCACCAGCCCGACCGTCTGGACCGTGCCCTCGACCGGCTCGTTGCTCCCGGTGGCCGTGACCTCCGCGGCCATGCCCTGCTTGACCTTGGCCACGTCCTCGGCGCCGACCTTCGCGTCCACCACGAACCGGTTCGTCGAGACGACCGTGAACGCGGCACCGCTGGAGTTGTCGTTCCCGCCGGAGGCCCCGTTGCTCGACCCGTTGCTCGACCCGTTGTTCGACCCGTTGTTCGACCCGTTGTTCGACCCGCTGCTCGCGCCGTCGCCCACCCGGTCGCCGACCTTGAGCCCGACCGTGACGACCGTGCCGGCGATCGTGGACTTCAGCGACGCGTTGTCGAGCGCCTCCTGCGCGGCGGTCACGTCGGCCTCGGCGGACACCACGGAGGCGTCGTCGGAGGACGCCTTCTCCTCGGCGGCGTCCAGCGCGGCCTGCGCCGCGGTCAGCTGGGCCGAAAGCAGTGTGTCGTCCACGGTCGCAAGCGTTTGCCCGGCCGTGACCTGGTCGCCTTCCTTGACCAGGACCTCGGTGACCTCGCCGCTGACCGCGAAGTTCAGGTCGGCCTGCTCGGCCGGTTCGATCGTCCCGCTCGCCGAGACCGTCTGCCGCTGCGTCCCCACCGTCGCCGTGGCGATCACCGGCTGCGTGCTCGCCTCAGCCGGCCTGAGCACCAACCACGTCGCGAACCCGCCCGCGGCGACCACGACCACGCCGGCGACCACCAGCAGCCGGCGTCGTGTTCTGCCCACCCTGACTCCCTCGTCTCTTCGGCTGTCGCCGAGAGCCTGGTCGTCGAGGCTGTGGGGTGACTTCAGCGTTGCTGTGAATTCCCTATGGCCCGATGCCCTGGCACGGCCGGGTGCGCAGGTCGGCCACGTAGTCGGCGGGCGCGCCGGCGGCCTCGGCGGCGTCGGACACCACGCCGAGGTAGCGGGCGGACGGCAGCCCGCCCTCGTACGCGTCGAGCACGTACAGCCAGGCGAGCACCGAGCCCTCCAGGGTCTGGACCCGGAGCCTGATCTTCGAGTGCAGGCCCAGCTCCGAGCCCTCCCACCGGTCCAGGCGGGTCTCGTCCTCCGGCGTGACGTCGTAGAGCACCACGAACACCTGCGAGTCCGGGTCCTCGACGATCGTGGCGAGAGCGCCCTCCCAGCCGAGGTCCTCCCCGCCGAAGGTCAGGCGCCAACCAACGAGCCAGCCGGTACCCGCCATCGGGGAATGCGGCGCTCGCTCCATCATCTGAGCGGGATCCATGTTGGACCCGTAGGCGGCGTAGAGCGGCACGAGCGACAGCGTAGCGATACGCCGGATCATGCGCTGTCGGACGGGCACGCCACGCCGCGTACCGTTTGTCGCGAACCGCTGGTGAAGAGGAGAGGGGACTCCACGGTGACCCGGATCGTGATCATGGGCGGCGGCCCGGCCGGATACGAGGCGGCGCTGGTGGCCGCCCAGCACGGCGCCGACGTCACGATCGTCGAACGCGACGGGCTCGGCGGCGCCTGCGTGCTGTACGACTGCGTGCCGTCCAAGACGTTCATCGCCTCGGCGGGGGCCCGGGCGAACTTCCACAACGCCGATGAGCTGGGCATTCGCGTCGAGGACGAGCTGCCGATGGTCGACCTGCCGGCCGTGCACAGCCGGGTGCGGGGGCTCGCGCTCGCCCAGTCCGCGGACGTGCGGAACCGGGTGCAGCGCGAGGGTGTGCGGGTCGTCCACGGCGTCGCGCGGTTCTGCGACTCCCAGCCCGGGCTGGCCGCGCACAAGGTCCGCGCGCTCGTGCACGACGGCACCGAGGAGGTGCTGGAGGCCGACGTCGTCCTGATCGCGACCGGCGCCACCCCGCGCGTGTTGCCGGGTGCCGAGCCGGACGGGGAGCGGATCCTCGACTGGCGGCAGATCTACGACCTGCCGGAGCTGCCGTCGCACCTGGTGGTCGTCGGGTCCGGGGTCACGGGTGCGGAGTTCGTGTCCGCGTACACCGAGATGGGGGTGCGGGTCACGCTCATCTCCAGCCGCGACCGGGTGCTCCCGCACGAGGACGCCGACGCGGCCGCGGTGCTGGAGGACGCGTACGCGGCACGCGGGACCGAGATCGTCAAGTACGCGCGTGCCACGGGGGTGGAGCGGACGCGGGACGGTGTGATCGTGCACCTGGAGTCCGGTGACAAGGTCGAGGCCTCGCACGCGCTGATGACCGTCGGCTCCGTTCCCAATACAGTTGACCTGGGGCTGGAGAAGGTGGGCCTGAAGACCGGGCCCGGCGGGTTCGTGTCCGTGGACCGGGTGTCGCGGACGTCGGTGCCCGGCGTCTACGCGGCGGGTGACTGCACCGGTCTGCTGATGCTGGCGTCGGTGGCCGCGATGCAGGGCCGGATCGCCATGTGGCACGCGCTGGGCGAGGGCGTGGCGCCGATCAAGCTGAAGACGGTCGCGGCGAACGTCTTCACCCACCCGGAGATCGCGACGGTCGGCATCTCGCAGCAGTCGATCGACTCCGGCGAGGTCCCGGCCCGCACGATCATGCTCCCGCTGGCCACGAACGCCCGCGCCAAGATGGAGGGCCTGCACCGCGGCTTCGTGAAGCTGTTCTGCCGGCCGGCGACGGGCGTGGTCGTCGGCGGCGTGGTGGTGGCCCCGACCGCGAGCGAGCTGATCCTCCCGATCGCCCTGGCCGTCCAGAACCAGCTCACGGTGGAACACCTGACCCACACGTTCTCGGTCTACCCGTCCCTGTCCGGCTCCATCGTCGAAGCCGCCCGCCGCCTGATGCGCCACGACGACCTCGACTGACCCGCGTGTCCAACCGATCTGACCCGCGTGTCCAACCCAACTGACCCGCGAGTTCAACAAATCCGGCCGGCGGCCCTGACCGGATTTGTTGAACTCAGCCGTCCTCCGGGTTGGACACGCGGGTTCTGGGTGTTGGACACGCGGGGGTCAGGGGAGTTGTTCCTCGTGGAGGGTTGTCAGGTGTTGGAGCAGGCGGCGGTGGTCGACCGGGGAGATGGTGGTCCAGGGTTCGGTGCCTTCCTCGGCGCGGCGGATCTGGACGTAGCGGCCGTCGGCGGTGTCGAAGAAGCTGAGCACTCGGTTGGCGCGGACGCGGCGGCCCCACTTGTCGCGGACCGCGCTGCCGTACTGGCCGCGGTTGACGATGTCGCCGATCATCTCGGCCAGCGCCTTGGCGTCGGCGTCGCGGACGCCCCGGTCGCGCAGGGCGATCGCCAGCTCCTCCTGCTTGCGCGCCTCCCTGGCGGCCGCGGTGAAGTCGGCCGTCGGCAGCGTGATCGACTGGCCGGGGCCGGGCGGCACCGGCGGCAGCACCGACAGCGCGAACCGCGGTAGGCCGGTGGCGTCGGCCGTCTGCAACCGCAGGGTTCCGCGTGCCGTGCCGCCACCC
>NZ_JBJMIE010000539.1:0-13437 GCF_045807065.1 Actinophytocola sp.
CCCGGACCCGCGGTCAGGGAACCAGGGCCGCGGCGGCGGCTCGGTGCGCGGCGCTGCGGAACGCGGCGACCTCCGCGGCGGCGAGGTCGCCGGCCACCCCCGCTCCCCAGCAGGTCGTGGAGCCCACCTGGACCTCGCAGAAGCAGGCGTGTTCCTCGGTGTCACCGGTGGTCGAGTTCTGCCGGACGGTCGCCAGCAGCACCGGTCGGGCGTCTCCCTGGCCGTTGGCGGTCGCGTCGGCGGCCAGGTACTCCTGGTGGAACAGGGTCCACAGCAGCTCGGCGGAGACCTCACCGCCGTGCTCGTCGAGGTACTCCTGTACCAGCGCGGCGAACTCGATCTGCATGCGCCGCGGCAGGTCGAGGCCGTACTCGGTGCGCAGCAGGTAGGCGATGCCGCCCTTGCCGGACTGGTTGCTGATCCGGATCAGCGCCTTGTAGTCGCGGCCGATGTCGCCGGGATCGATCGGCAGGTAGGGCACGTCCCACGGCTCTTCGGGGCGCTGCGCGGCCAACCCCTTGCTGATCGCGTCCTGGTGCGAACCGGCGAAGGAGGTGTAGACCAGGTCCCCGCCCCACGGGTGCCGCGGCGACACCGGCAGCCCGGTGCACTCCTCGGCGATCCGCCGGACCTCGTCCAGGTCGCCGAACTCCAGCATCGGGTCGACGCCCTGCGACAGCATGTTCATCGCCAACGTCACC
The DNA here is from genome assembly GCF_045807065.1 of Actinophytocola sp. Lineage (GTDB taxonomy): Bacteria > Actinomycetota > Actinomycetes > Mycobacteriales > Pseudonocardiaceae > Actinophytocola. The sequence goes on from NZ_JBJMIE010000539.1 coordinate 702, forward strand.
AGGCACACGTTGCCGGTCCGCTCGCCGTTGCCGAACAGCGTTCCCTCGATCCGGTCGGCACCCGCCAGCAGACCGAATTCGGCGGCGGCGACCGCGGTCCCCCGGTCGTTGTGCGGATGAATGCCGAGAATGACCGAGTCGCGCTGCGACAGATTTCGGTTAATCCATTCGATCCGATCGCCGAACTCCTGCGGTGGAAACACCTCGACAGTTGCCGGGATGTTGATCCGGACGTCTTCGTCACCGGACCGCTGCCACAGGTCCACTATCGCGTTGCACACCTCGAGGCCGAATTCCGGTTCGGCCTGCGTGAACGATTCCGGGGCGTACTGCAGCGACAGCGCGGTCCCCCGTGCCCTGGCGGAGTCACGCATGCGCATCGCGTACTCGGCGGCGGTCAGTGCCAGCTTTTTGACCTGGCTCCGGTCCATGTCGAACACGACACGCCGTTGCACGGTGGAAATGGGGTTGTGTATCTGCAGAATCGCCTTCGGTATTCCCTCCAGACACCGCACGGTCGGCCCGATGAGGTCGTCGCGCGCCGGGCTCATCACCTGCACCAACACGTCGTCCGGTATGGCGCCGCGCTCGGTGAGGTCACGTACGAACGACCAGTCCGCCCGGCCTGACGTGGGGAAACCCACTTCGATCTCCTTGAAGCCGAGCCGCACCAGCAGCTCGAACATGCGCCGCTTGCGGTGGATGTCCATCGGGTCGATCAGCGACTGGTTGCCGTCGCGCAAATCGACGCTGCCCCACAGCGGGGCCTTGGTCATCCGCCGGTTCGGCCATTGCCGATCGGTCAATCCGATAGGCGTGTACGGCCGGTACCGGTGTGCCGGCATCGAACTGGGACGTTGCTCGGAAGACAGCATGATTCACCTTTCGATGAAAAAAGCGCTACGCGGCGCCAATTCGTACGAGATCCGCACGGCCGCGCGCCGAGGCGAGATGAAAGATGGCTTCAACACGTTCGGTCCGCCGATTTTCACGCGCGGGCGCACCCGCAATGTCTTCCACACCGTCCGCCGAGAAGTCAAGGGAGAAAGTGGGCCCGGAATTGGTTGCCGGAGTCGAAGAGCTTTGCTAGCGTGGGGCCGGCCCGGGGAGTCCGGGCACCTGGGGATGAACCATCATTTCGCGCCATGCGCCGGTATCGCCGGTGCGATACCGGGGCGCGCGGAAAACGGGAACGGGGGACCGGCGGATGGCGGTCACGGAGGCGATCTGGCGATGATCCGGCACATCGTGCTGTTCAAGCTCAAGCCCGGCATCCACTGGGGCGACGAGCGGGTCGCGGCCGCCGAGCGCAAGGCCGAGCAGGTCGGCGCCCGGGTCACCGAGCTGATCGAGTGGCGGGTCGGCCGCAACGTCTCGGCTCGTGACATCGCGTACGACTACGTGGTCATGGGGTTGGTCCGGGACGACGAGGCCCTGCAGCGGTACCTGGTGCACCCGTTCCACCAGGAGTCCGTCGCGTTGTGGCGGGAGATCAGCGACTGGGTGGTGGCCGACCTGGCCGAGGACGACCTGGTCCAGTCGAGTGCACCCGCGCGCTAGCGGGGGATTGGGGCCCAGTGTTCACCGTGTACCACCCCGAGTCGGCGGAGCTGACCGCCCGGCTGTGGGATCAGCACGTCGAGCTGCTCGCGGGCCGGTGGGACCCCCGCCGACTCGCCGAGCACCAGGCGGAACTCTTCCGCACGACCGTCTCCTACGTGCGGGAACGGTCCACTTTCTACCGTTCGCGGCTGGCCGGCGTCCGACTCGCCGACGACGGTCCGCTGACCGAGGCGGAACTGGCGTCGATCCCGTTCACCAGCAAGGCGGATCTGCGCGAGGCCCAGTTCGACCTGCTGTCCCGGCCGGTGCCGGCGGCGTGGATCTTCTACGAGACCACCGGCACGACCGGCGCGGCCACCCCGTGCCCGCGGGACAATGTGGACAGCGTGCACAACAACACCGTGCTGACCGAGTACTACCGCACCGTGTTCGGCCGGTTCGGCGACGCCCAGGTGATCGGCGTCGCGGGGCCGAGCGAGCTGCACGCCACCGGCGACACCTTCGGCGACGTGTGCCGGAACCTCGGGTTGGCGGTGGCGAAGATGTGGCCGCACTCCCCGATGATCGGGTTCCCCCGGGCACTGGAGGTGATGCGGCTGCTGCCGGTCACCGGTCTGTTCTGCACGCCGGGAATGGCGTTGGCACTGGCCAAGAAGGCCAGGGAGTCCGGACTGGACACGCGTGCGGACTTCCACCTGGACGTGCTGATGCTGACCGGCGAGCTGGCCTCTCCCGGCCTGCTGGCCAACATCGGCGAACTCTGGGGTGCCACGGCCCACAACGCCCTGTACGCCTCGCAGGAGGCGTCCGTGCTCGCCGCGGTCACCGGTGACGGCAGCCTGAGCACCGCGCCGCTGATCAACTACTACGAGGTGGTGGACCCGGTGACACTGGCGCCGACACCTGCCGACGCGAGCGGGGTGCGCCAGGGCGAGCTGGTCGTCACCAACCTGTACCAGGGTGCGAAACCGCTGGTCCGCTACCGGACGGGGGACCTCGTGCGGATGTACCCCGCCGCGGCGGGGGCCGCGGCGCCGGTGCCCACCCTGGAGGTGCTGGGCCGGGTCCGCGACGAGCTGGTGCTCAACGACCACCCGGTCACCGGGTACGACCTGGAGAACCTGCTGCTCAGGCACGTCCGCGGCTACCTCGACTACCAGGTGGTCCTGGACCGGGGGACCACCGGCGCCGACCGGGTCACCCTGGTGCTGCAGGGCGATGTCGACCCGACCGACCCGGCACTGGCCGCCACCGTCGAGGACTGCGCGCGCGAACTGGGCGTCGAGCTGCTGGTCTCCTTCGGCGACCCCGGCGCGATCACCGGCACCGGGGCGATGGTGAGCTGGAAGGCCGCACGGGTCGTGGACCGCAGGAGCCCCGACGACCACGAGACCAGGGTGGCGCACGCACTCGCCGCCAGGAGGGCCTGATGCGGACGTCAGCGGTCGGTCGGGAGACCGGCACCGGCGCCCCGGCCGCGCCACCCAGGCCCCGCCCGGGTCGCTGGGCGTTCCACGCCGACGAGTTCGTGCCGTTGGACGAGGCGCGGCTGCCGTTGACCACGCAGGGACTGCACTACGGGACCGGTGTCTTCGAGGGCATCCGCGGGTACGCGGGCGCGGACGGCCGCGTGCACCTGTTCCGGTTGGCCGAGCACTACCGGCGGTTCCTGCGGTCCTGCCGACTGATGCGCGTCGACCTCGGCCACAGTGCGGCCGAGCTGGCCGACATCACCGTGGAGCTGTTGGCCCGCAACGGCTTCTCGTCGGACAGCTACGTCCGGCCCCTCGCCTACAAGCTCGGTCTGCTGCCCGGCACGGCGCCGGGGGTGGGGTTGAGCGGGGTGTCCGACGCGCTGTCGATCGTGGCCTCCGAGCTCGGTGACTACACCCCCGCGGGCGGTCTTCGGTGCGTGGTCAGCTCGTGGCGCCTGCCGCGCCGGGACACCCTGCCCGCCCAGGCCAAGATCACCGGCGGGTACGTGACCAACGCGCTGGCGCTGGAAGAGGCGAGGGCCGCCGGGTGCGACGACGCCATCATGCTGACCGCCGACGGCAGGGTCGGCGAGGCGACCACCGCCAACGTGTTCGTCGTCCAGGACGGCGTGCTCCACACCCCGCCGGTGTCCACCGGGATCCTCGCGGGGGTCACCAGGGACACGGTGCTGGCGCTGGCCGCCGAGCTCTGCCTGCCCGCGACCGAGGCCGACCTGGACCCGGCCGACCTGGTGCTCGGCGAGGAGTTGCTGCTCACCGGCACCGGGATCGGCATCGCGCCGGTGGTCGAGCTCGACGGCAGGCCGATCGGCGACGGCGCCCCCGGACCGGTCGGCGCCCGCCTGGCCGAGACCTACCAGCGGGTGGTCCGGGCCGAGCACCCGGGACGGACCAGCTGGCTCACCACCGTCGGGCCCCGCTGAGACAGCGTGTACCGCAAACGACCACCCGGCGCGCAGCCGGGGCGACCATGAAGGGCAGCGCGATCGTGGAGTCACTGGGGTGGATAGACGTCGAGGCGGCCGGGCGCGAACCGCTCACGGTGATCGGCACGCTCGGGCCACCCGGCACGAGCAGCGAGCAGGCCGCCGGGCTCTGGTGGCGACACCTCGCCGGCAGCTCCGGCAGCCCGCCGAGAGTGCGGTTGTACGACACGTACGAGGCCGGCGGGGTGGCGCTGCGGGCGGGCGAGGTGAGCCACGTCGTGGTCGCCAACGCGTACAAGGCGATCAACGAGTTCTACATGGACACCGTGCTCGCCGTGTCCGGTGTGTTCGTGATGGACACACCGCTGTACGGGCTGGCGAGACGGCGCGGCATGGCCGCCGTGGTCAAGGAACCGACCATCGCGACCCACCCCTCGCCGGTGCCGCTGATCCGGCAGCTGCTGCCCGAGGGGTACGCCGCCCGCGCCGTCACCACGGTGAACTCCACCAGCGCCGCGGCCATGGCGGTCCGGGACGGCGCGTTCGACCTCGCGCTGACCACCCAGAACGCCGCGGAGAGCTGTGAGCTGGAGTTCATCTCCCGTACCAGGCCCATCCGGATGGTCTGGTCGGTGTTCGTGGCCGACCCGGAGGAGCGGCTGCTGCGATCCGTCCCGACGTCCCCGTGAGGCGCACGACCCTGTCAGGCACGACGAGGAGGAAGCGGTGCTGCTGCTGGACGCGGAGGCCGTACGCGCGGTCTACCCGATGACGACGGCCATCCCGGTGATGGCCGAGGCGATGCGGAAGTTCAGCGGCGGCCTGGTCACCCAGCCGCTGCGGACGATCCTGCGCCCCGAGGCCGACCCGGCCGTCTTCGCGAGCATGCCGTGTCACGTGGGCGGTGACGGCGACGCCGGGTACGGCCTGAAGGCCATCATGCTCAAGCTGGACAACGCGGCGAAGGGCCTGCCGGTGCACGTGGGTGTGGTGGTCGTGTTCGACGCCGACACCGGTGCGCCCGCGGCGGTCATCGACTGTGCCGAGCTGACCGCGATCCGCACGGCGGCCGTCTCCGCGGTCGCCACCGACGCGTTGGCCCGGCCGGACGCCGGTGACCTGGCTGTGCTGGGTGCGGGCGTGCAGGCCAGGAGCCATCTCCAGGCGATGGACGCGGTGCGTGACCTGCGGCGGGTCCGCGTGTGGAACCGCACGGCGGCACGGGCGAGGAAGCTGCGCGACTGGGCGGCCACGTGGCTGGACGTCCCGGTCGAGGTGGTGGACTCGGTGCCGGACGCCCTGGCCGGCGCGGATCTCGTGTGCACCACGACGTCCACGAAGGACCCGGTGGTGCCCGGCGAGGCGTTGGCCGGCGGCGCACACGTCAACGCCGTCGGCGCCTCCCTGCGCGACGCCAGGGAGCTGCACTCCGACGCGGTGGCGCGGTGCGCGGTCTTCGTCGACAGCCGGGAGTCCGCCGCCGCCGAGTCCGGGGACCTCCTGGTCCCGCTCGAGGAAGGGCTGACCGGCGACGGTCATGTGCGTGCCGAGCTCGGTGAGGTGTTGCTCGGCCGGCATCCCGGCCGGACCGGGCGGGACGAGATCACCCTGTACAAGTCGCTCGGACTGGCCGCGCAGGACATCGCGTCCGGGTTCGCGGTGGCCAGGCTGGCGGCCGACGCAGGGGTCGGCACGGTCGTGCCGATGGGTGCCGAGCGGCTGGTGGCGCCATGACCACCTTCGTGATCGGTGACGTCGGGCACGTCCCCGACCCGGTGGCGATGGCCGAGTACCGCGCGAAGGTGCTGGCCACGCTGGAGCTCTACGGCGGCGGCTTCGCCATCCGGGGTGGCGCTATCGACGTGCTGGAAGGCGACTGGCGGCCGACGCACCTGTCGGTCATGCGGTTCCCCAGCGCCGACCACGCCCGGCGCTGGTACGACTCGCCCGAGTACCGGGCGATCGTGCCGTTGCGTGCCGGCGTGCGGATGGACCTGGTCATCCTCGACGGCTGACCGCGCCAGGACTCGACGAGACACACCCCTGGGAGAGCATTCGTGAGACTACGTACCCTTGGTCGCACTGGCGTCGCGGTGTCCCCGCTGTGCCTCGGCACGATGATGTTCGGCGCGCTGGGCAACACCGACCACGACGCGTGCGTGCGGATGGTGCACGCCGCGCTGGACGCCGGCATCAACTTCGTGGACACCGCGGACATCTACGCCGCGGGGGAGTCCGAGGAGATCGTCGGCAAGGCGCTGGCCGGCCGCCGGGACGGCGTCGTGCTGGCCACCAAGCTCCACTTCCCGATGCCGGGAGAGCCCGGCTCAGGCGGCAACTCACGGCGGTGGATCATCCGGGCGTGCGAGCACAGCCTGCGCAGGCTGGGCACCGACTGGATCGACCTGTACCAACTGCACCGGCCGGACCCGGCCGTCGACGTGGCGGAGTCGCTCGGCGCGCTCGACGACCTGGTCCGTGCCGGCAAGGTGCGCTACGCGGGCACGTCGACGTTTCCCGCGCACCAGATCGTGGCGGGGCAGTGGGCGGCGCAGCGGCGCGGTTGCGGGCGGTTCGCCACCGAGCAGCCGCCCTACTCGCTGCTCGCCAGGGGCGTGGAGGCCGACGTGCTGCCGGTCTGCGAGCAGTACGGGCTCGGCGTGCTCACCTGGTCGCCGCTGGCGGGTGGGTGGCTGTCCGGCCGCTACCGGGCGGACGGGCCCCATGAGCCGGGGCACCGCGAGCGGCTGATGCCCGCGTTGTACGACGCGACCGCGCCGCACAACGCCGAGCTGCTCGCCGCGGCGGACGCGTTCGGCGAGCTCGCCGAAGAGACGGGCGTCCCGCTGGTCCACCTCGCGCTGGCGTTCGTGCTGCAGCACCCGGCGGTGACCTCGGTGATCATCGGCCCGCGGACCGCGGAGCAGCTGACCGGCCAGCTCGACGCGCACGCTGTGCGGCTCGAACCGGCTGTGCTGGACGCGATCGATGCGATCGTCCCGCCGGGACGGACCCTCCTGCCCACCGAGTCGATCTGGCAACCGCCCGCGCTCGCCGACAAGGCGCTTCGCCGTCGCCCCGCCCATGTCTGACCGCCGGCCCGGCCGCCCGCGTCGCGGGACGCGGGCGGCCACGGTGGTCAGGCGAGGTCCCGGGACGCGGGAGAGGACAGCTCGGCCAGCTGCTCCACCGGCCGGGACACCTCGCCTGCCACCACCCGAACCCGCGACGCGGGTTCGACCGGCACGGCGGGCTTCTCCCGCATCGCCCGTGCCCGGCCGCCGCCGGTCACGTTCAGCAGCACGCACGCGTCCGCCGGGACCTGTCCCGAGTCGACGGCGGCGGACAGGCACGCGAGCGCCACCCCGGCGGCCGGCTCGACGTCGATGCCTTCCAGCTCCTCGAACCGCGCGATCGCCGACCTGGTCGCCGCCGAGTCGGCCACCAGCACGTCACCGCCGCTGTCCAGCAGGACATCCCGCACTCCGCCACGGATGGCGTACGGCGGCCGCCGGTTGGTCAGCTCGTCGGCGACGACGCCGCGCACCGCCGCGCGGTCGGCACGGGGATCGGAGGGCGCCGAACCGGGGAGCCTGCCGGTCCGCCAGGCGTCGTGCAGCGGGGCGAACGCGGCGTTCTGGCACATCATCAGTCGAGGTGGCCTGGTCCCGGGGCCCGCCAGCCGCCGCGCGGCCTCGTGGGCGGCGATCGCCCCGGTGCCACTGCCGACGGCCTGGAAGTAGAAGTCGGGAAGACGGCCCATCTCCTCGAAGGCGGACAGCATCACGGTGCCGAGGCCGTCCCGCCTGCCGACGTTCTTCGCGCCGCCCTCGAGTACGAAGCCGGGCAGCCTGCCGATTTCCTCGGAAAGGTTGATGGCGTCGGTGTAATCGCCTTGCTCGACGACGACGAGTGCGATTCCGCGGGTTGTCTCGCGGGGCAGTACCAGACGCCGCATGCCACTTTCCGGAATGATCAGCAAACAATTCATCTCATATTTCGAACAAGCCGCGGCGAATGCCGCCGCGGTGTTGCCCGCCGATGCCACGACCAGGGTCGGTGATTGGGCGGGCAAACGGCCGAGAACGGTATAGGCTTCCAGATCCTTGAACGTGGCCGTCTCCAGTTCCGCGCCCTTTTCCGGCCAGTACCCGTTGAAGGCGAGCCACAGGTCGGCCAGGCCGATCGACCGGCCGATGCGCTCGCCGCGGAAGACGGCCGTCCGTGCGGTGCCCGGCAGCGACCTGCCCACCGGAAGCCATGCCCGGTAGCGGTATACGCCCTGCTCAGCGTCATCCGGTCGGAGTTCGCCGGCCTGGTAGCAGGCGCTCAACAGTGCGGGTTCGTGGTCGTTGCGGCATTCGTTGGTGATCCCGTCGTCTTCGGTACGGTCCCCGCACACCGGACATCGCAGGTGGTAGTGGCGAAATTCCCCCATGCGTTTTCGACCTTTCCGTGGGTGGTGGCGTCCGGCTTGCCGGGTTCACTGCTCGGCCGGCCGGAAGAAAGAGACGCGCGAGTCGGAATGCTCGCGTTCCGGTCCCTTGTCGCAGTGTGCAGCAAACTGTCGTCGTCGTCGAGCGCGAGTCGGTGTCGGATGCGGAAACCTGAATCTTCGGCGACTGCTTGACACTCGTATCGGTCTGTGGGACTGTCGCCTGGATAGTTCGGGTCGTGGCGGTTGGGAAATGCCGCTCCGATGCCGCCGCAATGGGGGTCTTTCATCGTTGTTGCGGGGCTTCGCTGTTTCCTGCTGAAAGGGACTGGGGCGATGGTCGAGGTCGAGTCATGACGTCCCCGATGCCGGCGCGGACCGGCCGGGCGGCGGTCGAGCGCTACTACCGGCTGGTGGACGCCAACCGGGTCAGTGAGCTCGTCGAGCTGTTCGCCGAGGACTCGGTGTACCACCGCCCTGGCTACCGGCCGCTGGTCGGTCGTGCCGAGCTGACCGCGTTCTACACCGGCGAGCGGGTGATCGAGTCCGGCAGGCACGTGCTGTCGGCGGTGCTCACCGACGGGCCGAGGACGGCGGTGCACGGCGAGTTCACCGGCCGCCTGAAGGACGGCAGCGACGTGCGGATCCGGTTCGCGGACTTCTTCGAGGTCGCGGCCGACGGCCTGTTCTCGCGGCGGGAGACGTTCTTCTTCGCACCGGCCGTGTGAGCCGGTGCGCCCGATCCCATTCCACCACGTCCTGGGGGGTACGGACTTTGTCCGTGGAGGCGCTCGACGAGAGCCGTGTGCTGACGGTCGAGTACAACGACACCGCGGTCGACTACCCGGCTGACTCGTGCGTGCACGAGCTGTTCGAGCGGCACGCCCGCCGGACGCCGGACGCGGTCGCGTTGCTGTCCGGCGCGGAGTCGGTGACCTACCGCGAGCTCGACGAACGCGCGAACCGGTTGGCGCACCTGCTGGTCCGGCGCGGCGTCGGCCGGGGCGACCTGGTGGGTGTCTGCCTCCACCGGGGCGTCGAGCTGGTCGTCGCGCTGCTGGCGGCGCTGAAGGCCGGCGCGGGGTACGTGCCGCTCGACCCCGCCCACCCGCCGGCCCGGCTCGCCGCGATCGCGGCGAACGGCGTCGGCGCCGTGGTCGTCTCCCGGGGCACCGTGGCCTTGCTGCCGCCGGACGGTCGGACCACGGTGGTCGTCGACGATCCGGCGACCGGGGTGGGAGACCTGCCCGCCTCGCGGCCCCCGGTCGCGGTCGGGCCGGACGACGTCGCGTGCGTCCTGTTCACGTCGGGAACCACCGGCACGCCACAGGGCGTGATCTGCCCGCACCGCGCCACCGTGCGCACGTTCTTCGGCCAGGACTACATCCACTTCGGACCGGACGAGGTCTTCCTGCAGGCCGCGCCGGTGTCGTGGGACGGGCTCACCCTGGAGCTGTGGGCGGCGCTGCTGCACGGCGCGGCGTGCGTGCTCGCCCCCGGCCAGAGTCCCGACCCCGCGGTGGTCGCCGAACTCGTCGAACGGCACGGGGTCACCACCGTGTGGCTCTCGGCCGGGCTGTTCCGGGTGATGGTGGACGACTACCCGGCCGTCTTCGACACCGTGCGGCAGGTGATGACCGGCGGCGAGGTCGGCTCGCCGGGCCACATGCTGCGAGTGCTGCGCCGCCGGCCCGGCCCGCGTCTGGTGCACGGGTACGGGCCGGTGGAGAGCATGGTGTTCGTCGCTACCCACCAGGTGGGCGTCGTGGACGCCGTGCGGCCTGTCGTCCCGATCGGACGACCGATCGCGAACACCCGGATCTACCTGCTCGACGAGCGGTTGCGGCCGGTGCGCCGGGGCGCGGTCGGCGAGGTGTTCGTCGGCGGGGACGGGTTGGCCCACGGATACCACGGCAGGCCGGAGCTGACCGCGCAGCGGTTCGTCCCCGACCTGTTCGGGCCACCGGGCGGGCGGCTCTACCGGACCGGGGACCTGGCCCGCTGGACCGGAGAAGGGCTGCTGGAGTTCGCCGGCCGGGCGGACGACCAGGTGAAGATCCGCGGGTTCCGCGTCGAGCCGGCCGAGGTCGAGTCCGCGCTCGCGGAATGCCCCGGGGTCAGGACGGCGGTGGTGCTCGGCCGGGACGACGGCCGAGGCGGCAAACGGCTGGTCGGCTACGTCGTGCCGGACGGCAGCCGGGACACCGGTGCGCTTTCCGCGCTGCTGCGGGACTTCGCCGCCGAGCGGTTGCCCGACTACCTGGTGCCCGCCGCGTTCGTGGTGCTCGACGCGTTGCCGCTGAACGCGAACGGCAAGGTGGACCGGCGTGCGCTGCCCGAACCGGAGATCGACCGGGGCGTGCCTCACGTGGCGCCCCGCACGTCCGCCGAACGGGTGCTGGCCGAGATCTGGCAGGACCTGCTCGGCCTGGACCGGGTAGGCGTCGACGAGGACTTCTTCCAGGTCGGCGGCGACTCGATCGTGATCATGCAGGTGGTCGCCAGGGCCGCCCGGCACGGCCTCACCCTCACCCCGCGTGCCTTCTTCGCCCACCGGACGGTGGCCGCCCTCGCCGGCATCGCGTCCACGTCCGCTCCGTCCACCCCGGACACCCGAGCCGAGGAACAGCGCACCGAGGACCTGCCGCTCACCCCGGTGCAGCGCTGGTTCCTCGACCAGGACCGGGCGCATCCGGAGCACTTCACCCAGCCGGTCGTGGTCGAGCTGACCGAGCGGGTGAACCGGGCGCGGCTGCGGTCGGCACTCAACGCCCTGCTCGCCCAGCACGACGCGTTGCGGCTGCGGTTCTGGCGGGACACCGCGGGGAGCTGGCACCAGCAGGTGGTCCCGGCCGAGTCGGTCGCCGATGTGCCGCTGCGGGTCCTGCCCGTGCACGGCCTGCCAGCGGAAGAACGTGCGGAGGTGCTGCGGCGGCAGGCCGACGGCGCGGGCCGGGCGTTGGTGCTGGAACGGCCGCCGCTGCTGCGTGCCGTGGTGCTCGACCAGGGCGACAGCGGCGAGTTGGTGCTCGTGGCACACCACCTGGTGGTGGACGCGGTGTCGTGGCGCATCCTGCTGGAGGACCTGTGGTCCCACTACGACTCGGCAACGCCGCCGGACCTGTCGCGGACCACCTCGTTCGCGCGTTGGACCGCGGCGCTGGCCGAGCACGCCGACAGCCAGGAGGTGCTCGGCGAACTGCCGCTGTGGCAGGCGGCGGACGCCGGCCCCGGCCTGCCGGCCGACCTGCCGGGGGACAACTCGGCCGGCGCGCAACGCAGCTGCCACTTCACCCTGGACCGGGCGGGCACCGAACGGTTGCTGGCCGACGACCGGGGCACGGTCGAGGAACGGTTGCTGGCCGCGCTCAACCACGGGCTCACCGAACTGGCCGGGCCCGCCGAGCGCGTGGTCGACCTGGAGTCGCACGGCCGCGAACCGCTCACCGACGAGGTCGACCTGGTCAGGACGGTCGGCTGGTTCACCACGATCTTCCCGTTCCGACTGCCGGACCTGTCCACCGTGCCGGACGGCGTCGCCGAGGTGCGCCGTCGGTTGCGGGCCGTGCCCGCCAGGGGAATCGGCCACGGACTGCTGCGCGCGCGGGGCGAGCGGGTCGCCGGGCCGGGCACGATCAGCGTCAACTACCTCGGCCGGATCGGCGGACAGGGCACCAGGCGGTGGCGGATCCGGCCGGACCTGGTCCCGGTGGACCCGGGTGATCGCCGGACCCACGATCTCGCCGTGGTCGCGAGCATCGTGGACGGGATGCTGACCGTCCGGGTCGACTACAGCGCCGACCGGTATCTGCCCGCGACGGTGGACCGGCTGCGTGCCGCGATGACCGAGGCGTTGCGCTCGCTCGACGACGGCGAGTACGCCGTCACCCCGGTGCAGGCCGGAATGCTGTTCCCGGCCTTGCTGTGGCCGGGCTCGGGCGTCTACGTCGAGCAGCGCAGTTGGCGGTTGAGCGAGCAGGACGCCGACCGCGTGGCCGTGGCGTGGCAGGTGCTGTTCGACCGGCACGACGCGTTGCGCAGCGCCTTCCGGTGGCAGCGCACGGATCGGCCGGCGCAGGTGGTGGCCGGGACGGTCACCGTGCCCGTCCGGTCGGTGGACCTCGCCGGGCGGGACTCGTCGGCCGTGGCCGAGTTCCTCCTGGCGGACCGGCGAGCCGGGTTCGACCTGGCGAGCGCGCCGCTGGCCCGGCTCACCAGGGTGCGGCTGGGGGACGGCGGGGTGCTGCTCGTGCTCACCCACCACCACCTGCTGTTCGACGGGTGGAGCTACGGGCTGCTCCTGGCGGAGCTGAACG